>NZ_JBFWZI010000031.1:0-50052 GCF_050185545.1 Reyranella sp.
GCCGACCACGGCGCATTCGCGCACGTCGGGATGCGACAGCAGTGCCGCCTCCACCTCCGGGCCGGCGATGTTGTAACCGGCGGAGATGATCATGTCGTCGGAGCGGGCGGCGAAGTGGAAGTAGCCGGCCTCGTCCTGATGGAAGGAATCACCGGTGAGGTTCCAGCCGCCCCGCACATACTCCCGCTGGTGGGAATCATCGAGGTAGCGACAGCCGGTCGGGCCACGCACGGCCAGCCGCCCCACCGTGCCGCGCGGCACCTCGGCCATGTCGTCGTCGACGATCTTGGCTTCGTAACCGGTGACGGGCCGCCCGGTGCTTGCCGGGGCGAGGTCGTCGAGCCGGTTGGAGATGAAGATGTGCAGCATCTCGGTGGCGCCGATGCCGTCGAGGATCGGCTTGCCGGTCTTGCGCATCCAGTCCTCGAATACCGGGGCAGGGAGGGTTTCGCCCGCGGACACCGCGAGCCGCAGCGACGACAGGTCGGCGCCGCCGTCGTGCGCCGCCAGCATGGCGCGATAGGCGGTCGGTGCGGTGAAGCAGATCGTGGCGCGGTAGGTCTCGATGATCTCGATCATCTTCGCCGGCGAGGCGTCCTCGAGCAGGGCGGCGGCCGCGCCGAAGCGCAGCGGAAAGATGGCGAGCCCCAGACCGAAGGTGAAGGCGAGCGGCGGCGAACCCACGAACACGTCGTCCGGCGTCACGCCCAGCACTTCCCGGGCATAGCCGTCGGCGGCGATGAGCAGGTCGCGATGGAAATGGGCCGTGGCCTTCGGCACGCCGGTGCTACCCGAGGTGAAGCCCAGCAAGGCGACATCGTCGCGTCCGGTGTTCACGGCGTCGAAGCGCACCGACTTGCTGAGGGCAATCCGGTCGAGCTCGGCGTCGTGGTTGGCGGTGCCGTCGAAGCCCACTACCTGCTCGATGAAGCGGCTGTCCTTGGCGCAGGCCACCAGCTCGTCCATCAGCCGCGTGTCGCACAGGGCGAGAACGGGCTCCGCCTTTTCGACGATCTTGGTGAGCTCGCTGGCCCGCAGCATCGGCATGGTATTGACCACGACGGCGCCGGCCTTGGTCGCGGCCAGCCAGCAGGCGACCATGGCGGGGTTGTTGGCCGAGCGGATCAGCACCCGGTTGCCCGGCCTGACGCGGTAATTCTCGACCAGCGTGCGGGCGAGGCGGTTGCTCCAGTCCGTCAGCTCCTTGTAGGTGCGCTGCCGGCCGTTGCCGATCAGCGCCGTGCGATCGCCGAAGCCCTTGGCGACCATGCGGTCCGTGAGCTCGACCGCGACGTTGAGGCGCTCGGGATAGTCGAAGCCCTGGAGCAGGAAATCGGGCATCTCGTTCGCCGGCGGCAGCCTGTCGCGCGCGAAGGTGTCGGTGTGGGCGCTCGGTCCAAGCATGGTCAGGCTCCCTCGAAGACCGGCGTCTGCCTGGCGACGAAGGCGCGGTAGGCGCGCTCGAAGTCGCGCGTCTGCATGCAGATCGCCTGGGCCTGGGCTTCGGCCTCGATCGCCTGGTCGAGACCCATCGACCATTCCTGGTTCAGCTGGGTCTTGGTGATGCCATGGGCGAAGGTCGGGCCGGCCACGATGCGGTGTGCCATGTCGAGCGCGTCGGCCTCCAGGGCGCCGGCGTCGACCAGGCGATTGTAGAAGCCCCAGCGCTCGCCTTCGGCGCCCGACATGGTGCGCCCGGTGTAGAGCAGCTCGGCGGCGCGACCCTGGCCGATGATGCGCGGCAGGATCGCGCATGCGCCCATGTCACAGCCGGCGAGGCCGACTCGCGTGAACAGGAAGGCGGTCTTGGCCTCGGGCGTGGCGATGCGGATGTCCGACGCCATGACGATGATGGCGCCGGCGCCCACCGCCACGCCGTCGACCGCGGTGATGATCGGCTTGCCGCAGGCGAGCATCGCCTTGACCAGATCGCCGGTCATGCGCGTGAAGGCGAGCAAGCCTTTCATCTCCATGCCGACCAGTGGCCCGATGATGTCGTGGACGTCGCCGCCCGAGCAGAAGTTGCCGCCGTTGGGCAGGAAGACGACGGCGTCGACGTCCTCGGCATAGCGCAGCCCACGGAACGTGTCGCGCAGCTCGGCATAGGAATCGAAGGTCAGCGGGTTCTTGCGCTCCGGGCGGTCGAGACGCACGCGCGCCACCCTGTCCTCGACCTGCCACAGGAAGTGCTTGGGCTCGAGCCCGGCCATGCGTGTCATTCGCGTCCCTCCCAATCGCTGCGGAACGACTTCAGCATCGCCGTCAGGCGCCGCGTGTCGTTGCCGGATACACCGCCCAGAAGCTCGTCGATCCAACCCTCGTGCGCGGCAGCCATGGCACGGAACTGCTCGCTGCCGGCTCTCGTCAAGCGCACGATCGACGTCCGGCGATCGCCGTTGCGGCGGGTGCGCAGGACCAATCCCTCGGAGACCAGCCGGTCGACGATGCCGGTGACGTTGCCGTTGGACACCAGCAGGTAGCGCGACAGGTCGCTCATCAGCATCCCCTCGGGAGAGCGGTAGAGCGCGGCCAGGACATCGAAGCGGGGCAGCGTGGTATCGTACTGCCGCTTCAGCCGCTCACGCAGCTCGGCCTCGATGGTGCGCGAGGCACGCAGCAGGCGGATCCACAGGCGCAGCCGGTCCTTGCTGTCCTTCGGCAGGGAGGACGTGCGAAGCGGGGCGCTCACCATGTCTCGCCTCCCGAGAGCGAGATCGCCTGGCCGGTGACCGAGCCCGCCGCCTCGCTGCACAGCCACAGCACCGTTGCCGCCACCTCATCGGGCTGGATGAAGCGGCCTTGCGGGTTGGTCGCGGACAGGCTGGCACGGGCCTCGGCGACGGAACGGCCGGTGGTGCGGACGATCCGCTGCACGGAGTCTTCCAGCATGTCGGACTCAACGAAGCCGGGGCAGACGGCGTTGACGGTCACGCCAGACTTGACGACTTCCGTGGCGAGCGCGCGCATCAGCCCGACGACACCATGCTTGGAGGCGACGTAGGGCGCGACATAGGCGTAGCCCTTCAGGCCTGCCGTCGAGGCGACGAAGACGATGCGACCCGACTTGCGCTTGGTCATGCCGGACAGGGCAGGCTTCACCGTCAGGAAGGAGCCGGTCAGGTTGACGTCGAGCGTGCGCTGCCAATCGGCGAGGCTGGTGCGATGCGCCGGGCCGGCCTCTGCCATACCGGCATTGGCCACCACGATGTCGATTGCCCCGCGCGCCGCTTCGGCCTCGGTGTAGAGCGCCGCGATAGCCGCCTCCTGGGTGACGTCGGCCGCGATCGCGCTGATCCGCTTGTTCTGGCCGGCGACGGCTTCGAGCTGCGCCTGTCGGCGGCCGCAGATGGTGACCGCGATCCCGGCCTCGGCCAGCGCCAGGGCGATCGCGCGCCCGACGCCCGTCCCGCCACCGGTGACGAGGGCGTGTGTTCCGACGATCATTTTTGCTGCCCCACAATCATACGCGCATCCCCATCGTCGCGTTGCGTTCGCTCAGCCGGTAGATCTGATCGCGGCCGGGCAGGTAGGGATCGGGCCACTTCACGTCGCGGTCGCCCATCTGGACGGCGGCATGCAAGGTCCAGTAGGGATCGGCGAGGTGCGGACGCGCCAGGCAGACGAGATCGGCGCGACCGGCCAGCAGGATCGAGTTCACGTGATCGGGCTCGTAGATGTTGCCGACCGCCATGGTCGCCATGCCGGCCTCGTTACGGATGCGATCGGAGAAGGGAGTCTGGAACATGCGGCCGTAGACCGGCCGGGCCAGGATCGAGGTCTGCCCGGCCGAGACATCGCAGATGTCGACGCCGGCGGCCTGCAGCAGGCGGGCGATCTCGACCGATTCGGCTGGCGTCACGCCGTCATCGCCGACCCAGTCGTTGGCCGAGATGCGCATCGAGATCGGCTTGTGCGCCGGCCAGGCCGCACGCACGGCATGGAAGACCTCGAGGGGGTAGCGCATGCGGTTCTCGAGAGATCCGCCGTACTGGTCGGTGCGCCTGTTGGTGAGCGGCGTGATGAAGGACGACAGCAGGTAGCCGTGCGCGGCATGGATCTCGAGCATGTCGAAGCCGCAGCGCGCCGCCATCCTGGCCGACGCCACGAACTGATCGCGCACCCTTGCCATGTCGGCCGGGTCCATAGCCCTGGGTACCTGGTTAGCCGGCGACCACGAGACATCGGAGGCGGCCATCACCGGCCAGTTGCCCGATGGCAGCGGGGCATCCATTTTCTGCCAACCGAGCTGCGTCGATCCCTTGGGGCCGGAATGGCCGATCTGGGCGCAGATCTTCGCCTCCGTCTCGGCATGCACGAAGTCGACCAGCCGCTTCCACGCCCGCTCGTGCTCGGGCGCATAGAAACCCGTGCAGCCCGGCGTGATGCGGCCCTCGGGGCTGACGCAGGTCATCTCGATCCCGACCAGGCCGGCGCCGCCCTTGGCGCGCTCGGCGTAGTGGGCGAAATGCCAGTCGGTCGGGCAGCCGTCGACCGCCTTGTACTGGGCCATCGGCGAGACGACGATGCGATTCTTCAGCGTCATGTCGCGCAGGCGGAACGGCGCGAACATGGGCGTGCGATGCACGTTGTCGGCATTTCCGGAGCGCCGCTGAAACCACGCCTCGGCATCGCTTAGCCAGGCAGGATCGCGCAGCCGCAGGTTCTCGTGGCTGATGCGCTGCGAGCGCGTGAGCAGGGAATAGTTGAACTGCACCGGATCGAGGCCGAGGTAGCGTTCGACATCCTCGAACCATTCGAGCGAATTACGTGCCGCCGACTGCAGGCGCAGCACCTCGACTCGCCTTGCATCCTCGTACTTGGCGAAGGCGGCGGGTAGATCGGGCTCGGAATGCAGGTAATCCGCCAGCGCGACCGCGCTTTCGAGCGCGAGCTTGGTGCCCGAGCCGATCGAGAAGTGGGCGCTGGCGGCGGCATCGCCCATCAGCGCCAGGTTCTTGTGCGACCAGCGCTCGCACAGCACGCGCGGGAAATTGATCCAGGCCGAGCCTCGCAGATGGCCGGCATTGGACATCAGGGAATGGCCGCCTAGATACTTGGCGAAGATCCGCTCGCAGGTCGCGATCGACTCCTCGCGGCTCATCTCGCCGAAGCCGAACCGCCGCCAGGTCTCCTCGCTGCATTCGACGATGAAGGTCGCCGTCTCGGGCTCGAACTGGTAGGCGTGCGCCCACACCCAGCCGTGCTCGGTCTTCTCGAAGATGAAGGTGAATGCGTCGTCGAACTTCTGGCGCGTGCCGAGCCAGACGAACTTGCACTTGCGGACATCGATGTCCGGCTTGAAGACCTCGGCGAAGGCGGAGCGCGAGCGCGAGTTCAGCCCATCGGCGGCGACCACGAGGTCGTGCGTCTCCATGAAGGGGCGAGGATCGTCGAACTCGGTTTCGAAGGCCATCTGGATGCCGAGCTCGCGGGCGCGACGCTGCAGCAGCAGGAGCAGGCGCCGGCGGCCGATGCCGCAGAAACCGTGCCCGGTCGACACCGTGCGGCGCCCGCCGTGATAGACGGCGATGTCGTCCCAGTAGGCGAAGTGATCGCGGATCCAGGCGGCGCTCACCGGATCGTTGTCGGCAAGATTGTCGAGGGTTTCGGCCGACAGCACGACGCCCCAGCCGAACGTGTCGTCCGGGCGATTGCGCTCGACCACGGTGACCTGATGCGCAGGGTTCCTGCGCTTCATCGAGATGGCGAAGTAGAGGCCGGCAGGGCCGGCGCCGAGAACGGCAACCTTCACAGGAGGTCTCCTCGGTCCAAGGGCGTTGGCTAGGAATGACTCCGCCGGAGGATTAATTCAAGCCTGAAGTTTTAGGTTTGAAATAATGCTCCCTGCAGCGTCTTCGCTGAGGGAGGTGCCCCATAGGCGTTAAGATACAAAGGAACCTCACCCTGAGGAGCGGCCCGGAGGGCCGCGTCTCGAAGGGTCGGCAACACTGCAGGTGCTTCAAACCGGCTTCTTCTGAGATTCCGTGTACGGCCCATCCTTCGAGACGGCCGCTACGCGGCCTCCTCAGGATGAGGACTTTGGTTGGCCGTCGGCCTAGTTTAACGCCTATGGGGAGGGGCCCCGTCTTAACGGGGCGGAGGGGTCATATTCTTCCGGACCGCGGGCGTGCCGCCCGCTCATGGAGTGGAGCGGGCGGGACGCCCGCGGTCCGCATGATCCATGACCCCTCCGCCTGTCTGCGCGAAGCCGAAGCGGCCTCGCTTCGGCCAAGGCAGGTCGGCGTAAGACGCCGACAGCTCCCCAGCGAAGCTGGGGAGGAGAGGAAATCAACTCCCGCCGAGGTAGCTCGCGGTCACGCGCGGGTCGTGCATGAGGTCGGTGGCCGGGCCCGAATGGACGATCTCGCCGGTTTCCAGAACGTAGCCGAAGTCGGCCGTCTCGAGGGCGGCGCGGGCATTCTGCTCGACCAGCAGGATCGAGACACCCGTTTCACGCAGGGAGGCGATGATCCGGAAGACCTCGCGGACGATCAGCGGCGCCAGCCCGAGGCTGGGCTCGTCGAGCATCAACAGGCGCGGTCGGGACATCAGGGCGCGGCCCAGCGCCAGCATCTGGCGCTCGCCGCCCGACAGGGTCGATGCGAGCTGGTTGCGGCGTTCGGAGAGTCGCGGGAAGCGGCGATAGACGTCGTCCAGCGTGCTCTTGAGGCCGGCACCATCGCGGCGCCTCGTGTAGCCGCCGAGCAGCAGGTTGTCGGCAACCGTCAGATCGCCGAACAGTTCGCGTTTCTCGGGCACGAGGCAGAAGCCGCGCTCGATGCGCGCCTCGACATCGAGCCGCCGCAGGTCGATGCCGTCGTAGGACATGCGGCCGCGCCAGCGCAGCAGGCCGATGGCGGCGCCGAGCAGGGTGGTCTTGCCGGCGCCGTTGGGGCCGATGACGGTGACGATCTGGCCAGGCTCGATCGACAGCGAAACGCCGCGCACCGCCTCGACCTTGTCGTAGGCGACAGACAGGTCCGCTATCGCGAGGAGGGGCATCAGACGACCCCGCCGAGATAGGCTTCCTGGACCCGCGGATCGGCGCGCACGACGGCCGGCGCGCCCTCGCAGAGCTTGGAGCCGAAATCCATCACCACGGTGCGATCGACCAGGCCCATGACGAAATCCATGTCGTGCTCGACCAGGAGGATGGTGAGGCCTTCGGCGCGCAGCGCGGCGAGCAGGCGGGCGAGCTCGGCCTTCTCAGCCGTACGCAGGCCGGCGGCCGGTTCGTCGAGCACCAGCAGCGCCGGATCGGCGGCGAGCGCGCGCGCAATCTCGAGCAGGCGCTGGTTGCCCAGGGGCAGATTGCCGGCCAGCTCGAAGGCCCGGTCCGCCAGCCCGACCCGATGGAGTTGCCGCATTGCCTCTGCCTCGGCGCGCTTCTCCTCGGCGCGATCGAGCCGCAGGGCGCCACGCAGGAAGCCGGACGAGGTGCGGCCGTAGGTGCCCAGCAGGACCGTATCGAGAAGCGTCATGTTGGGACGAAGCTTCACATGCTGGAACGTCCGCGCGATCCCGGCGCGGGCGATGTGGCGTTGCGGCCGCCGCGTGATGTCCTGGCCGAGGAAGGTGATGCGCCCCTGATCGAGCGGCAGGGCGCCGGTGAGCAGGTTGAACATCGTCGTCTTGCCCGCGCCGTTGGGGCCGATCAGGCCCAGGATCTCGCCGGCCTCGACCTCGAAGCTCACGCTGTTGACCGCCACCAGGCCGCCGAATCGACGCGTGACCTCGGAGACCTCGAGGATCGGCTTGCCGCGGTCCGGTTGCCGGCGTCGCTCCAGGGCGGTCGTCGCGGTCGGCACCGTCGGCTGAACGCGAGGCAGGTAGCGCAGGGCATAGGGCACCAGGCCGCTGCGTGCCCGCTGCAGCAGCAGGATGAACAGTACGGCGAAGACCACGACCTCGACCTGTCCGGAGGCGCTGAAGGCGATCTTTGGCAGGTAGTCCTGGATGCTATTCTTGAGCAGGGTGACGATGGTGGCGCCGAGGATGGCGCCCGACAGATGGCCCATGCCGCCGACCATCGCCATCAGGAGATAGAGGATGCCGACATTGACGTCGAACGGCGCCGGGCTGACGAAGCGGCTCATGTGGGCGTAGAGCCAGCCCGACAGCGCCGACAGCAGAGCCGCCAGCACGAAGGTCACGAGCTTGATGCGGAACGGGTCGATGCCGAGGCTCTCGACCATGATGCGCCCGCCGCGCAGGGAGCGAATGGCCCGGCCCTGGCGCGAGCCGAGCAGGTTGGCGGCAAGCACGAGGGACACGATCAGGAAGAGCCAGATAAGGTAGTAGATGCTCTGGCTGGCGGCGAGCGAGAAACCGGCGATCGAGATCGGCGGGATGTCGCTGATGCCGTTGAACTGGCCCAGCATGGGCAGGTTGCCGAACAGGAAATAGATCGCGAGGCCCCAGGCGATGGTGCTGAGCGACAGGAAGTGCCCACCGAGCCGCAACGTCACGCCGCCGAGAACGGCGGCGATCGCGGCCGTAAGGGCCAGCGCCAGCGCCAGGCCGAGCCAGGGCGAGTAGCCCTGCTTCACCGTCACCCACGCCGTGGCGTAGGCGGCGATGCCGACGAACGCGGCCTGGCCGAAGGAGAGCATGCCGCCGATTCCGGTCAGCAGGACGAGCCCGAGGACGGCCAGCGCATAGATGCCGATGAAGTTCAGCAGCGTGATGCTGAAGGGACTCAGGACGGCAGGGAAGACAGCGAGCAGGGCAATCGCGCCGAGGCCAACGAGGCGAAGCTGGGCCGCGGTCATTCCTCGGCCTCCTCGTCGTCGGTGGCGGCCATGCTGAGCGAGCGCCACAGCAGCACCGGGATCAGGACGCCAAAGACCACGACTTCCTTGTAGGCGCTGCTCCAGAACGAGGCGTAGCTCTCCAGCAGGCCGACCAGCACCGATCCCAGGGCGGTGCCTGGATAGCTCGTCATTCCTGCGATGATGGCGCCGACGAACGCCTTGAGGCCGATCAGGAAGCCCGAATCGTAGAAGATGGTCGTCACCGGCGCGATCAGCACCCCCGAGATGCCGGCGAGGAGAGAGGCCAGGACATAGGCGATCGTTCCGGTCGTGGCTGGCCGGATGCCGACCAGCCGCGCGCCGGTACGGTTGACCGCCGTGGCGCGCAGCGCCTTGCCGAGCAGCGTGTACTCGAAGACCAGAAAGAGAAGGCCACTGAAGACGATCGCCGCGATGACGATCAGCAGCATCTGGGCATTGACGATCAGGCCGGCGACATCGAACACGGCATCGGCGAGCGGCTTGGTGCGCACGCCTTCGGGTCCGAAGAACAGCAGACCCATGCCCGACAGGGCGAAATGCAGGGCTACCGCGACAGTGAGCAGCAGCAGGACCGAGGCATCGGCAATGGGGCGGAACACGATGCGGTCGAGCAGGGGAGCGATTGGCAGCACCAGAGCCAGGGAAAGCGCGATGCGCACCGGCATCGATAGCGTCATGCCCGCGACCATCCACACCGCGGCGGCGGGCAGGAGCGGCAGCACCAGATAGAAGAACACGGCGCGCGGCAGGCGGCCGATTTCGCCCGCCCGCGCCAGCGCCACGCCCTCGATGAGGGTCGCGAGCAGCGCGAGACCGGCGACGAGGCCCACCGTGCCCGGCCGGGCGCCGGTCTCGAGAGAGGCGAGAGAGAGGGCTGTGAAGGCGGCGATATCGCCGAACGGCACGAAAATGACCCGAGTCACCGCGAAGATCAGGACCAGGCCGAGCCCGATGAGGAGATAGATCGCGCCACTGGCGACGCCATCCATCGCCAGGATCGCCGCTATCTCGCCGGTCATGCGGGGGGGCGTCTCGTCCGGAGCGGACGAATCTCATTGTCCTCCCGGGCAATCGCGTAGGGCATTTGCAGATGCCAAACAGTACCGACATCCCGAGCGGAGCCGCCCGGAGGGCGGCGCAGTCGAGGGACCTTTCTTGATGATGCTGCGACAAGAAAGGTCCCTCGACTGCGCCTCGCTTCGCTCGGCTCCGGTCGGGACGACGGCTTTCTTGCCGTTGCGAAGCTCATCGCTGGGAGCGCGCCATTCTGATGGTGCTCTTCTTGCTGATCACGCATCCCATGAGCGCCATCGGAGTGGCGCGCTCCCAGCGCATCTTCCTTGGAACAACGACCACCAAGCCTGGCCTACGGCTCGTACTTCCACTTGCCGCCAACCAGACGCACCAGCACCAGGCTGCGCTCGTCCACGCCGTAGCTCTCGCCCGGCCTGAAGTTGTAGATCGCGTGCGTGCCCACCAGGTCCTTGGTGGTGAAGATCGCGTTCTTGAGCGCGGTGCGGAACTCGGGCGTGCCGGGCTTCGCCGTCGCCGTCGCTCGCTTGGCCGCATCGAGGAACACCAGCCAGGCGTCGAACGAGTAGGCCGAGAAGCCGTCGGTCGTCGGCATGCCATTGGCCTTCTGGTAGGCGGCGCGGAAGGCCATCGAGATCTTCTTGCTGAAATGCGTGTCCGGCAGCTGCTCGGCCACGATCACCGGCCCGGCCGACACCAGCACGCCCTCGACGGCCTTGCCGCCGACGCGGATGAAGTCGGCATTGAGCAAGGCGGGTGTGCCGTAGAGCGGGCCCTTGTAGCCGCGCTCGGCGAGCGTGAGCGGCGGCAGCGCGCCCTGGGTCGCCGAGCCGCCCAGCAGCACTGCATCGGGCTTCGTCGCCATGATCTTGAGGACCTGGCCGGTCACCGAGTTGTCGGTGCGGGCGTAGCGCTCGTTGGTCAGGACCTTCATGCCATTGGCCTCGGCAGGCTTCTGCGCGCCGTTGTAGACCAGGTCGCCCCAGGCGTCGGAGAAGCCGATATAGGCGAAGTTCTTGATGCCATCCCGCTTCATGCGATCGACAACGACCTTGACCATCAGGCTGGGCGGCTGCGGCATGGCGATCGCCCAGCGGTCGCCCGAATCGGTCGCCGGCACGGTGATCGGCGAGATCGCGATCATCGGCACCTTGAGCTCGTTGGCTACCGCCACCATGGCGATGGTGGAAGGCGCGGTCGCCGTGCCGATCAGCAGATCGACCTTGTTCTCCTCGATCAGCTTGCGCGCATTGCGCGTCGCGGCTGACGGGTCCGATCCGTCGTCGAGTTGGATGAACTTGATCTTTTCCTCGCCGATGCTGCTGGCGTACTCGACGGCGGCCTTCATGCCGCGATCGTAGAGGACGCCGATCGACGATCCCGGCCCGCTTTGCGAGGTCACGAACCCGACGGTGATCTCGGCCTGCGCCGCGCCGATACCGAACGAGCCGACGGCCAGCGCCGCCGCGATGAATTTCCTCATGCCCATCTCCTGACTTGTCGATCTCCCCGTGACGACACCTGGAGCATACGCCCGTCCCGCTGCGCCGCGGGCCACCGAAACGACCCGACCTCCGCTCCAAGATATTTCAATCCTAAAATTTCTCGAAATTGAGAGTCAAGGTTCACTCTGCTCCCCAGCTCCGCTGGGGAGGTGTCCGCGCAATCGCGGACGGAGGGGTCATGAGTCTTCCGGACCGTGGGCGTCCGGCCCGCTCATGCTCATGCTCATGTCCATGATGATGAGCATGAGCGGGCGGGACGCCCGCGGACCATATGATTTATGACCCCTCCGCCGCCGTAAGACGGCGACACCTCCCCAGCGAAGCTGGGGAGGGCTAGCCCGCGATTGACAGCGAAATGCTTCAATTCTTAAATAACTTGCGGCTGCGCTGATGCAGCTTCAATCCGCGATCGTCAGAGACCGACCATGGCCGAGCGATCATTTGCCAACGAAGTGGAGGATCTCAAGCTCGGTGACGGGCAGGAGTTCCGGGGCGAGGGCATTCTCGCCATCACCAAGGCGTTGCTGCAATCCGGCGTCGGCTACGTTGCCGGCTACCAGGGCGCTCCGATCTCGCATCTCATGGACGTTCTGGCTGATGGCCAGGAAATCCTGGAAGAGCTCGGCGTGCATTTCGAGACCAGCGCCAGCGAGGCGGCGGCGGCGGCGACGCTCGCGGCCTCGGTCATGTATCCGATCCGCGGTGCGGCGACCTTCAAGTCGACGGTCGGCACCAACGTCGCCTCGGACGCCCTGGCGAACCTCGCATCGGGCGGTGTCACCGGCGGCGCACTGATCATCGTCGGCGAGGATTACGGCGAGGGCTCCTCGATCATGCAGGAGCGCTCGCACGCCTTCGCGATGAAGTCGCAGATCTGGCTGCTCGATCCCAAGCCTGATCTCGAGAGCATCGTCGCCGCGGTGGAGACCGGCTTCGAATTGTCAGAAGCATCGAACACGCCGGTCATGCTCGAGGTCAGGATTCGCGCCTGCCATGTCCGCGGCAGCTTCCGCGCCAAGGATAACCGCCGTCCCGCGATGAGCTTGGTCGAGGCGCTCGAATCGCCGCGGCGCGACACCGGTCGCATCGTGCTGCCGCCCGCCTCCTACGCGCACGAGAAGGAGAAGATCGAGAAGCGCTGGCCGGCGGCGGTCAAGTTCATCCAGGAGCGCCGGATGAACGAGTTCGTGCCCGGCGACGTCGGCGAGATCGGCATTATTCTCCAGGGCGGCATGTACAACGGCGTGATGCGCGCCCTGCAGGGACTGGGCCTCGCCGACATCTGGGGGACCAGCCGCATCCCGCTCTACGTGCTCAACGTCACCTATCCGCTGGTGCCCGACGAGGTCGTCGCGTTCTGCCGCGGCAAGCGGGCGGTGCTGCTGGTCGAGGAGGGCCAACCCGACTACATCGAGCAGGCGCTGAACAAGATCCTGCGCCAGGCGGCGGTCCCGACAGTGCTGGCCGGCAAGGACCCGTTCCCGATGGCGGGCGAGTATACCGCCGCGGTGATGGCCGAGGCCATCGGCACCTTCGCCCGGCTGTGGATTCCCGACGTGCTGGCGCCGGAAGTGAGGGCGTCCAATGCCGCACCCGCCCTGGACGACAGGCATGTGAAGGGGCTCGCCGAAGCCGTGCCGCCGAGGCCGCCGGGCTTCTGCACCGGTTGCCCGGAACGGCCCATCTTTGCCGCCATGAAGCTGGTCGAGCGCGAGATGGGGCCGCATCACATCGCAGCCGATATCGGCTGCCACCTGTTCTCCATCATGCCGCCGTTCAACATCGGCTCGACCACCATGGGATACGGGCTGGGACCGGCGTCCGCCTCAGCCTTCAACGTCAAGGCCGGGAAGCGCGCCATCTCGGTGATGGGCGACGGCGGCTTCTGGCACAACGGTCTGACCTCCGGCATCGGCAACGCCGTGTTCAACAAGAGCGACGGCGTCGTGCTGATCGTCGACAACCACTATACGTCGGCGACCGGCGGGCAGGATCTGCTGTCGTCGCGCGCCACCAACCGCAGCCGCTCGACCCGGCACGCCATCACCACGGCGGTCAAAGGCATGGGCGTCGACTGGGTGCGCCATATCGATCGCACCTATGATGTCGGACGCGTGCGAGACACGCTTAAGGAGGCGCTGACCAGCCGCGACGCCGGGCCCAAGGTCATCGTCGCCTCGTCGGAGTGCATGCTCAACCGGCAGCGGCGCGAGCGGCCGCTGTTCGCCAAGGCGGCGAAGGCCGGCCAGCGGCTGGTGCGCCAGCGCTTCGGCGTGGACGAGGATGTCTGCACGGGCGATCACGCCTGCATCCGTCTGTCCGGCTGTCCATCGCTCTCGGTCAGGCACACCGCCGATCCGCTGAAGGACGATCCCGTGGCGTCGATCGACAATTCCTGCGTGGGCTGCGGTAACTGCGGCGAGGTGGCGGAAGCCGCGGTGCTCTGCCCATCATTCTATCGCGCCGACATCATCGTCAATCCGACCGGGTGGGACCGCGCCGTCGAGCGGCTGCGCACCGCGGTCATCGGCTTCCTGCAGCGCCGCCGCGCCCGGCGCCAATTGCGATTGGCCTGATTAATGGACATGGTGACGTCCGCCGTGCGCCTCGACACGCGACGGCCGACCGCAATCGCGGTGTTGGCGATGGGCGGGCAGGGCGGCGGCGTGCTGGTCGACTGGATCGTGGCGCTCGCGGAATCCCAGGGTCATGTTGCCCAGGCGACGTCGGTTCCCGGCGTCGCCCAGCGCACCGGCGCGACGATCTACTACGTCGAGACGATCGCGCCCGACGATTCCGGCCGCCGTCCGGTCCTGTCGCTGATGCCGGTACCGGGTGAGGTCGACATCGTGATCGGCGCCGAGCTCATGGAAGCCGGCCGGGCCATCCAGCGCGGGCTGGTGACGCCCGACCGCACGACGCTGATAGCTTCCTCGCACCGCGCGTATGCCGTCAGCGAGAAGGTCGTGCCGGGCGACGGCGCCGGCGATCCCGCCAAGGTCTTCGAGGCGGCGCAGGCCGCCAGCAAGCAGTTCCTGGCCTTCGACATGGCCACGATCGCGGAGGAGACGGAGAGCGTCGTGTCGGCGGCGCTGTTCGGGGCCCTGGCAGCCTCCGGCGCCTTGCCATACCCGCGCGCGGCGTACGAGGCCACGATCCGGGCGACGGGGCTCGGCGTCGAGGCGAGCCTGCGCGCGTTCGACCGCGCCCATGAGGCGGCGGAAAACGAGCGACGGACGCCGACAGCGCCACCTGCGCGGCCGACCGGCGGCAGCGTGAAGAAGAAGCTGCCTGCGCTCGGCCCGGTCGGCGATGCCTGGTTCGACACTCTTGTAGAACGGGCGCGAAAGCTCCCTGCAGCCGCCCATGGCATGGTGGCGGCCGGCCTGGCGCGCGTCGTCGACTTCCAGGATGTCGCCTACGGCCGCGAGTATCTCGATCGCGTCGAGGCATTTGCCGCGATCGAGCGGCAGTCGGCCTCGCCCGCCAATGCCATGTTTCCGCTGACCTGCGCCGCCGCCAAGCACATCGCCCGGGCGATGGCATATGACGATGTGATCCGGGTTGCCGATCTCAAGACTCGCGGCAGCCGCTTCGAGCGCGTGCGCAATGAGATTGCGCTGCGGCCGGGCCAGATCGCCTACACGACCGAGTTCATGCATCCGCGCATGGAGGAAGTCTGCGGCACGCTGCCGGCCGGGATCGGCCTTTGGCTGGAGTCGAGCCCGCGCATGCTCGGCGTGCTGCGCCGCTTTGTCGACCGCGGCCGACGCGTGCAGACGGGCACGATCGGCTGGTTCCTGCCGCTCTATTTCCTGGCGGGCTGGCGGCGCTTCCGCCGCGGCACGCTGCGCCATCGACGCGAGGCGGCGCACATCGTGGCCTGGCTGGATCAGGCCGCGACCGCGGCGAAGCGCGACATCGCGCTCGGCGTCGAGCTTCTCGAGGCACGCCGTCTCGTCAAAGGCTATTCCGACACGCACGACGCGGGCGCCGGCCGCTTCTCGCAGCTGATGACCATGGCGCGACGCCTGGAGGGACGCGCGGATGCCGCCGACTGGGTGCGCCGCCTGCGCCAGTCGGCGCTGGCTGACGCCGGGGGGCGGGCCTTCGCCGACCCGATCACGACGGTGGAGTGTTTCCTGTGTGGGGCCTTCTTCGCTGGGAGCGCGCCACTCCGATGGCGATCATGGGATGTCCAATCACCAAGAAGGGCGCCATCGGAGTGGCGCGCTCCCAGCCATAAGTGAGGGCGCATGATCGGCAAATACCGCGGCAACCGACAGGCCGTTTCGGCGCTGGTGCGGGAGACCGAGATCCATCGCGACCTCTATGTCGACCGGGAGCTGTTCGAGCTCGAGATGGAGCATCTCTTCGCCAACACCTGGGTCTATGTCGGGCACGACAGCCAGGTGCCGAAGATCGGCGACTACTACGCCACTACCATCGGCACGCAGCCCGTCGTCATGGTTCGCGACGGCGAAAGCAGCGTGCAGGTGCTGTACAATCGCTGCCCGCACAAGGGCACGCGGCTGACCGGCGAGGCCTGCGGCAACACCGGTCGCTTCTTCCGCTGTCCCTATCACGCCTGGACCTTCCGCCTCGACGGCAGCCTGGCCGGGATCCCCCTGAAAGCGGGCTACGACGGCACCGGCTTCACCGATGGTCACGCAGCGCGTGGCATGACGCCAGTGCGCCACGTGCACAACTATCGCGGCTTCGTGTTCGGCAAGTTGAGCGACGTCGGTCCAGGCTTCGAGGAATTCTTTGGCGAATCACTCAGCAGCATCGACAACATGGTCGACCGCTCACCCGAAGGGAAACTGGAAGTGGCGGGTGGCCCGCTGCGGTACATGCACGCCTGCAACTGGAAGATGCTGGTCGACAACCTGACCGATACTTGCCATCCGATGATCGCCCATCAGTCCTCAGCGGGCACGACGGTCGACGTGTGGAAGTCGGCGCCGCCCGGAACGAAGAAACCGATGGCGGTCGAGATTTACGCGCCCTTCGCGAGTTCGTACGAATTCTTCCAGGGCATGGGTATCCGCGTCTGGGACAACGGCCACGGCCATACCGGTGTGGCGCACTCGATTCATTCGGACTATTCCGCGGTGCCCGGCTACTTCGAGAGGATGGTCGCCGCCTACGGCGAGGAGCGCGCCAAGGCGATCCTGGGCGAGACCCGCCACAACACGGTCTATTTCCCCAACTTCACGGTAAAGGGTCCGATCCAGCTCGTGCGCCTGTTCAAGCCGATCGCGGCCGACAAGACGCTGGTCGAATCGTGGGCGTTCCGGCTGGTGGGCGCGCCGGACATGCTGCTCGAGCGGACGGTGATGTACAACCGGCTGGTCAACGCGCCGACCTCGGTGGTCGGTCACGACGACCTCGAAGTCTACGAGCGCGCCCAGTCGGGTCTGTCGGCCAACGGCAACGAATGGGTCAATGTCCAGCGGCTCTATGCGCCGGACGAGGCTGAGCGCCACAACGTAACGACCGACGGCACGTCCGAATGGCAGATGCGCAATCAGTTCCGCACCTGGGTCAAGTTCATGACCATGAGCCCGTGACGCGATGAGCGCTTCCCCCAGCAATCAGCAGCTGATCGACTTCGTCGTTCGTGAGGCGCGGCTGCTCGACCAGCATCGCCTGGAGGATTGGCTCGATCTATTCACCGAGGACGGCCACTACTGGATGCCTCTCGAGCAGGGCCAGAGCGATCCCAGGCTCACCACCTCGTTGATGTACGAGGACAAGCTGCTGCTCAAGATCCGCATCGAGCGGCTCAGGGGCAAGGCGACCTACAGCCAGAGTCCCACGAGCCGCTGCCACCACGTGCTCCAGATCCCGCAGGTCGACGAGCGCGACGATCAGGAGCGGCGCTACGTTACGTGGACGCCCATGCACTACGTCGAGAGCCGCGGTGATGAGCAGACTCTGTACGCGGCGTGGGTGACGCATCACCTGACGGCGGTCGAAGGCGAAATCAAGATCCGCTTGAAGCGGGTCGACCTCGTCAATTGCGATTCCGCGCTGGGCAGCATCCAGCTTTTCGTGTGAGCACGGGGATGGCCGCCACCAGACAACCCTATGACGGCGTCGTTGTCGCCGCCCCCGTAACCATTCCCTATCGCCGCTACTCGACCAACACGGCGCACTGGTGGGTGGGACGCGCAGTGCGCGAGGTCGTCCAGCGGGCCGGCCTGCGCAGCACCGACATCGACGGGCTGTCGCTGTCGAGCTTCACGGTCGGCCCCGACACCGCGATCGGTCTCACGCAGCATCTGGGGCTGAGCCCGCGCTGGCTCGATCATGTGCCGCTGGGCGGCGCCAGCGGAGTCGTCGCCTTGCGCCGCGCGGCGCGCGCCGTGCAGTGCGGCGATGCCGAGTTCGTGGTCTGCGTCGCCGGCGACACCAACCAGGTCGATTCGTTCCGGCGCATGCTGTCGACCTTCTCGCGCTTCGCCCAGGACGCCGTCTATCCCTACGGCTCGGGCGGCCCCAACGCGAGCTTCGCGCTGATCACCCGCAACTACATGATGCGCTACGGCGCGACGCGCGAGGATTTCGGCAAGATCTGCGTGGCGCAGCGGGACAACGCGCTGCACTTCCCGCACGCCCTGATGAAGAAGAAGCTGACGCTTGACGAATACATGGGCGCGCGGGCGATCTCGGATCCGATTCATCTCTTCGACTGCGTCATGCCGTGCGCCGGTGCCGACGCCTTCCTCGTGTGCCGCGAGGACGCAGCAGAGTCTCTCGGCCTGCCGGCAGCGCGGCTTCTCGCCACCATCGAGCGGCACAACGCCTTTCCCGACGACCCGATCCAGTATCGTGGCGGCTGGGCCATGGATATCGGCGAGCTCTATGCGATGGCGGGCGTCACGCCCGATGACGTCGATTTCGTGCAGACCTACGACGACTACCCGGTGATCTGCATGATGCAGATCGAGGATCTGGGGTTCTGCGGCAAGGGCGAAGGGCCGGACTTCGTCCGCTCGCACACGCTCACGGCAGACGGCAGTTTTCCGCACAACACCTCGGGCGGGCAACTCTCGGTCGGGCAGGCGGGGGCGGCCGGCGGGTTCCTTGGCCTCGTTGAGACGGTGCGCCAGCTTTGCGGCGAGCCGCTGGGCGCCAGGGTGCCGGAGGCCACGGTCGGCCTCGCCTCCGGGTTCGGCATGATCAACTACGATCGCGGCCTGGCGAGCGGCGCGGCGCTGCTGGCGGGAGGGCAGGCAGGTCATTCGCGTATTGAAAGAGATACCGTCATCCCGAGCGAAGCCGCCCGGAGGGCGGCGCAGTCGAGGGACCTTTCTTCATGATGGCGCAACAAGAAAGGTCCCTCCACTGCGCCTCCCTGCGGTCGGCTTCGGTCGGGATGACGCCTCATTTTGCTTGCGCACGTGGTCTCGGAGGGCAGGCATGACCGAGCCATTGAGCCGTCCCAAGCGCAAGGACCCGCTCAAGAAGACGCGCATCCCGCTGCTGCCACAGGGCACGCGCAGCCGCACCGCGCTCGGCCTCACGGCGGCGGCTGCCGAAGGCCGTTTCCACCTTCAGGTCTGCGGCGACTGCGGCGCGGTCGCCTATCCGCCGCGCGACGCCTGCCCGCGCTGCCTGTCGGCCAACCTGCCGTTTCGCGATGTCGACAATGGCGGCATCCTGCTCGCCGAGACGACCATCCGAACCTCGACCGACGTCTATTTCCGTGAACGCATGCCCTGGCGCATCGGCACGGTGCTTCTCGACGCCGGTCCCGCGGTCGTGGCGCACCTGCACGGCGATCTGCGCGAGGGTGAAAGGACCCGTCTGGAATTGAAGCTCGACAAGTCTGGCCAGGCGATCGTGATCGCGCTGCCGGCCAAGGATACGCCGAACATGGCCGACGATCCGCAATGGCGCGAGCTCACCTGCGATCCGAAGTATCGCCGCGTGCTGGTCACCGACGGTCGCACCGCCGTCGGGCAGGCGATGGCTGAGGCGCTCTCGCAAGCCGGAGCGAGCATCGTGTTCGTCGGTGTCGGCGACCCGTGGAAGCCGTTTCCCGGCGAGGAGCGGCTGCGCAGGCTCGAGCGCGTGGAGATCGTGGCGCTCGATCTCACCGATACCATCTCGGTCAACGAGTGCGCCGGCGAGTTCGCGCCGCGTGTCGACATCCTGGTCAATACCGCCGAGCACGTGCGCACCGGCGGCATCATCGAGCGCAAGGGCCTGACGGTGGCGCGCGAGGAGCTCGAAGTCCGCTATCTCGGGCTTATGCGGCTTGCCCAGGCGTTCGGCCCGGTGCTGCGCGCGCGCGGTGCCGACGGCATCAACTCGGCTGCCGCCTTCGTCAACCTGGTGTCGGTGTTCGCACTCACCAACTGGCCGGCCTACGGTGCCTTCTCTGCCACCGAGGCGGCCTGCCTGTCGGCGGCGCAATCGTTGCGCGCCGAGCTGCGGTCGGGCGGCGTCAAGGTGGTGAACGTCTTCTTCGGGCCGCTCGAGACCGAATGGTACCAGGCGGTGCCGCCGCCCAAGCTCGCGCCGTCGGCGCTCGCCCGCGCCGTGGTGCAGGCGCTGCAACGGGGGCTGGAGGACGTCTTCGTCGGCGACATCGCCGAGGACATCCGCGCGCGCCTGGCTGTCAACCCCAAGGCCCTCGAACGCGAGCTCGGCTCATGAGCAGGAATACGGACGTAATGGCTTCTCCCGATCTGCTCGCCTTCGCCGGCGCGATCGCGGCCGGCGAGATCGAGGTCGTCGATCTCACCCATACGCTGTCGCCGGACTTCCCGACCATCGTGATGCCGCCCGAGCTCGGCCAGTGCGCGCCGTTCCGGATGGAGGAGGTGTCGCGCTACGACGAGCGCGGGTCCGCCTGGTACTGGAACAACATCTCCATGGGCGAGCACACCGGTACGCATTTCGACGCGCCGGTGCACTGGATCTCGGGCAAGGACCTGCCGGAGAATTCAGTCGACACCATCCCGGTGGCGAACTTCATCGCACCGGCCATCGTGATCGACATTTCGCAGCAGTCGGCCGCCAATCCCGACTACGAGCTGACCGTGGCCGATGTCGAGGCGTGGGAGGTGCTGCACGGGCGCATCCCGCCGCGCAGTTGGGTGCTGCTGCGGACGGATTGGTCCAAGCGCAATGGCCGCGACTACGTCAACATGCGGGAAGACGGCCAGCACACGCCGGGCCCGTGTCCCGAGGTGGTGCGCTTCCTGGTCGAGCAGCGCGACCTGCACGGCCTCGGCACCGAGACGATCGGCACCGACGCGGGCCAGGCCTTCCATTTCAACCCGCCCTATCCGGCGCACTACTACATGCATGGCAAGGGCCGTTATGGATTGCAGTGTCTCGCCAATCTCGACCTGCTGCCGCCAACCGGCGCGGTGATTCTCGCAGCGCCGCTCAAGATCCGGCGGGGCTCGGGCAGCCCGCTGCGCGTCCTCGCGCTGGTGCCGCGCGCAGAGGCCCGCGCGTGAGCGACGCCGGCACTGCGATCGTCACCGGCGCCAGCGGCGGCATCGGCGCCGCCATCGCCAAGGCGCTGCTGGCCGACGGCTATCACGTGATCTCGCTCGCCCTCGACAAGCCGGACTGGGCACATCCGAAGCTCGAGGCGCGGACGGTCGACCTGTTCGATGCCCGCGCCACCGAAGCAGCGGCGGCCGAGATCGCGCGCGAGCATCGCGTGACGCATCTCGTGCACAATGCCGGCGTCATTCGGCCAAACGCGGTCGAAAGCACGGCGGCGGCCGACATCGCAGCCCTCGCCCAGCTCCATCTCGGCGCGGCGCTGACCCTGCTCGGCGCGACGCTGCCGCACATGAAGCGGGTGGGCTTCGGCAGGGTCGTGCTGATCTCCTCGCGTGCGGCGCTCGGTGCCACGGGTCGCACGGCCTATTCTGCGACCAAGGCCGGAATCATCGGCATGGGCCGCACCTGGGCGCTCGAGCTCGCGCCGCACGGTATCACCGTCAACATGGTGGCGCCCGGTCCCGTCCAGGGCACGCATATGTTCCACGAGATCATCCCGGCCGGCAGTGAGCGCGAGTCGGCGCTGGCGGCGGCCATCCCGATGCGCCGGCTCGGCCGGCCCGAGGACGTCGCTGCGGCGGTCAGGTTTTTTGCCGGCCGGGAGGCGTCGTTCATCACCGGCCAGGTCCTTTATGTCTGCGGCGGGGCCAGCGTCGGCACGCTGGTCATCTGAAGGGACGCGACCATGAGCGAACCCGTCTTGAAGTCGTCGAATGGCAGGATGCGCCACCGGTCCAATGGCGAGGTGCGGTTCGTCGAGAGCGGAACGGCGTCGACGCAGAAGGGGCATCTCGAGCTCAGGGTGTGGCTGCGCCTGCTCGGTTGTTCCGGCAAGATGGAGAACATACTCGGCCAGCGCCTGCGCAAGGAATTCGGCACCTCGCTCGCCCGCTTCGACGTGCTGGCGCAGCTCGAGCGCTTTCCAGACGGTCTTTCCATGTCAGAGCTGTCGCGGCGGCTTCTCGTGTCTAACGGCGCGGTCACCGGGCTGGTCGACAAGCTCGGCGAGTCCGGGCTTGTGTCGCGCCACGAGGATCCCAACGATCGCCGCAGCATGATCGTGCAGCTCACGCGCAAGGGTCGCGAGGCGTTCCTGCGCATGGCGCGGCGACACGAGGAATGGGTGGTGTCGATCCTGGGCGAGCTCAGCGTCGAGGCGCAAAGCGAGCTCCTGCAGAACCTGACGCTGCTGCAACGCAATCTCGACCTGCACGGCAAGGGGTGAAGGGATGGGCGGGCGGCTTGGAAAGCAGCGCCTTCGCGCCCTTCATTCTCCTCCTCAGCTTCGCTGGGGAGGTGCCCCGTCATACGGGGCGGAGGGGTCATGCTTTCTTGGACCGCGGGCGTCCCGCCCGCACATGATCATGAGCGGGGGGCACGCCCGCGATCCGGAAGACCATGACCCCTCCGTCGACACCTCCCCAGCGAAGCTGGGGAGGGGAATGAAAAGCGCGTCGCTTTCGAAAGGGAACAGTCTTGGAAATTGCAGTCTTGGGCGGCGGTAACGGTTCATTTGCAGCCGCGGGCGACCTCTCGCTCGCCGGACACCAGGTCCGGATGTGGCGCCGCGATGCAGCCGCCGTCGCCAGCCATCGCGACAGCGGCTGTACCATCACGGTCAAGGATTTCCGCGGCACGTACAAGGCCACGCCGGCGCTCGTCACGACCGACATTGGCGAGGCCGTTCACGGTGCCGAGCTGATCGTCTGTCCGACGCCGGCCTTCGCCCAGGACGAAATCGCCAAGCGCCTCGCACCTCATCTCGGCGACGGGCAGGTCGTGTTCCTGCCGCCGGGGACGTTCGGGTCTGTTCTGTTCGCCACGGCCGCCCGGCAGGCCGGAAACCGGGCGCGCGTGGCGTTTGCCGAGACCGGCACCTTGCCCTGGCTCGCGCGCAAGCACGGCCCGTTCGAGGTACAGATCTCCGCCCGCGGCAAGCATCTGCCGACCGGCGTATTTCCGCTATCGCGCGCCGATGCCACGCTGGCGGTCCTCGAGCGTGCCTTTCCGGGCGCGATTCGACCGTGCGGCGATGCCCTGTCAGGCGCGCTCATGAATGCCGGACCGATCATCCATCCGCCGCTCATCGTGATGAATGCAGCGCCGCTCGAGCACTTCGAGAAATGGGACATCCACAACGAGGGAACCCAGCCGGCGGTGCGTCGCGTGACCGATGCGCTCGATCGCGAGCGCGTAGCGATCCGCGAGGCGCTGGGCTATGGCGCTCCGCACTTCCCGCTGGCCAACCACTATGCCGCGAGCGGGCTTGAGTGGATGTATGGCCGGGGCTCGCATGAGAGACTGACCAAATCGGGCGACTGGCGTGAGCGCATCGTCCTGCGTGAACACCGCTACATGATCGAGGACGTGCGGATGGGGCTGGCCTTGCTGGCCTCGACGGCGCGGCTTGCCGGCGTCGCGGCGCCGCTGGTCGAGGCCTTCCTCTCGATCGGCGGCGCGATCTGCGGCGAGGATTTCTTCCGCACTGGGCGCACCCTGGCGAGCCTCGGGCTCGGCGATCTCGATCGGGCCGGTGTGCAGAAGCTGCTGCGCGAGGGCTTCGCATGAGGAAGCCCATAGCCTTGGTGGGCGCCGGCCGCATGGGACGCGGCCTCGCCGTGGTGTTCGCCTATGCTGGACACGACGTCGCGCTGATCGACCTGAAGGAGCGTGCGGCCGACCAGTTCACTTCCCTTGCCAGGGAAGCCACGTGCGAAATCGGCGCCACCCTGGGCACGCTGGCGCGGCTTGGTTTCTGCGCCGCGGAGCAGGCGCCGTCCATCGCCGCCCGCGTGCGCGTCGTCCCGGCGGCCGAGGCGGCCACCGTGCTGCCAGCTGCCGGCTTCATCTTCGAGGGCGTGCCGGAAGTGCTCGAGCAGAAGCGGACAGCGCTCGCCCTGATGTCGCGTCTCGCCGGACCGCAGCCGATCATCGCCTCGACCACCTCGACCATCCTGGTCGACGACCTCGCCGAGGCGATCGAGCATCGCGAGCGCTTCCTCAATGCCCACTGGCTCAATCCGCCATACCTGATGCCGCTGGTCGAGCTGTCGCCCGGCAAGGTCACCAGCGGCAACGTGGTGCAGACGCTGCGGGACCTGCTGGACGGGATCGGCAAGGTCACCGTGCTCTGTGCGGCGACGCCGGGCTACATCGTGCCGCGCATCCAGGCGCTCGCCATGAACGAGGCGGCCCGCATGGTCGAGGAGGGCGTGGCATCGGCCGAGGAGATCGACAAGGCGGTGAAGTATGGCTTTGGCTTGCGCTTCGCCGTGCTCGGGCTACTGGAGTTCATCGACTGGGGCGGCGGCGACATTCTCTACTACGCCAGTCGCTATCTTACTCAGGCTCTGGGCAACGAACGCTACGCCGCGCCGGCGATCGTCGAGCGCAATATGCAGGAGGGGAACATCGGCATGAAGACCGGACGCGGTTTTCTCGATTACGAGAAGCTCGATCTCGACAGACATCGCCTGGAGCGGCTGACGGCGTTCACGACGCTGCTGCGCGATCTCGGCCTCGTCCGGCCGCCGGTGGTGTGATCATGACGCCTGAACCGCTCGATGCCGGCCGCATCTTCGCTCCCGGCGAGCGCAGTGTCGCGGTGATGCTGCAGGCCCAGGCCGACAAGTTCGGCGCCAGGCCGCTGGTGCAATCCGGCGGCAAGTGCTGGAGCTTTGTCGAGGCACCCGGGCTTGCCGCGCGCGCCGCCGGCCGCCTGCACGAGGCCGGGGTGCGGCCGGGCGATCGCGTCGCCCTGATCTGCGAGAACCGGCCGGAGTTCATCGAGATCTTCCTCGGCACGGCCTGGCTCGGCGCCATCCTTGTGCCGATCAACACCGCCTCGCGCGGCCTGCAACTGCGCCACATCCTGGAAAACTCAGGCGCCCGGCTGTTGGTGATCGAGGCGGCCCTGCTGAGTGCTCTCGACCACGTCGATCTCGCGACCCTGCCGGTTGAGGCGATCTGGATCATCGACCAGCCGGTCGGCGCGCCGCCCACCGTGGTGCCGGCGCAAGTGCTGCCGCCCCTGGGCGCGGCGGTGGCCGCCGGGCCTGCGCGGCCGAGCGATACGCTGGCCATCCTCTACACCTCGGGAACCACCGGCCCGTCGAAGGGCGTGTGCTGCCCACACGCGCAGTTCTTCTGGTGGGGCGTCAACACCGCCCATCTTCTGGGCGTCGTCGAGAACGACGTGCTCTGCACGACGTTGCCTTTGTTCCACACCAATGCGCTGAACACCTTCTTCCAGGCCATGCTGACCGGCGCCACGGCGAGCTTCGAAAGCCGGTTCTCCGCCTCTGCCTTCTGGACCACTTTGGCGGAGCGGCAGGCGACGGTGACCTATCTCCTCGGCGCGATGGTGCCGATCCTGCTGTCGCGCGATCCGCACCCTGACGAGCAACGTCACTCGACGCGCATTGCCCTGGCGCCAGGGGTGCCCGGCCATTTCCATGCCGAGTTCACCCAGCGCACTGGCATCGGCCTGCTCGACGGCTACGGCTCGACCGAGACGAATTTCGTCATCGGCACGCCGCTCGGCGAGCAGAAGCCTGGCACCATGGGACGGATTTTCGAGGGCTTTGCCGCCCGCGTGGTCGACGACGACGACAACGAGGTGGCGGACGGCACCCCGGGCGAGCTCATCCTGCGCGCCGAGGCACCGTACGCATTCGGCACCGGCTATTTCGGCACCCCGGAGAAGACGGTCGAGGCGTGGCGCAATCTCTGGTTCCACACTGGCGACCGGGTCATCCGCGAGCCCGACGGCTACTTCCGCTTCGTCGATCGCCTCAAGGATGCCATCCGCCGGCGCGGCGAGAACGTGTCCTCCTTCGAGGTCGAACAGGTGCTGCTGAGCCATCCCGAGATCGCCACCGCCGCCGCCTACCCGGTGCGCTCGGAACTCGCCGAGGACGAGGTCATGGCGGCGATCGTCCTGCAGGCCGGCAGTGCGCTCGATCCGGTGGCCGTCATCCGCTTCTGCGAGACCCGCATGCCATACTTCGCCGTGCCCCGGTTCCTCGAGTTCGTCGATACCCTGCCGACGACCGAAAACGGCAAGATCCAGAAGTACAAGTTGCGCGAGCGCGGCATCACCGACCGCACCTGGGACCGCGAAGCCGCCGGAATCACGGTCAAGCGACGGTGACGCGATTCAATGTTCCTCCCCCCGTCATACGAGGGAGGTGCCCCCGGCCCCATCCTTCGAGACGGTCGCCGCGCGGGCCTCCTCAAGATGAGGATTCTTCTTAGTTTAACGCCTATGGGCACCTCCCCCGATTACGAGGATGGCATTTTGACGTCGTCAAAATTCGACGACGGCGCAAGCTGGAGCCGCCTGGACCCGCCATCACCTGCCGTCCTGCCATTTTCGTGAGCCGTTTCAACGTCTTGTAGGTCGTATCCCATGATTTTGGGGGAATCGTGACATCACTACCCCCGATATGGTAACGGAAGATCAACAGCTAGAAAGGAACCAGCCGTCGAGATGCCGGGGAGCGCCATCGCGGTCGCGTCGGATCATGCCGGCTTCGACCTCAAGGAAATTCTCAAGCGCGACCTGCAGAGCGCGGGCCACGAGGTGCTCGATCTTGGCACTGGCTCACCGGAATCCGTCGATTATCCTGACTTTGGCAAGGCTGTGGCCGAGGCGGTCGCGTCGGGCAGGGCGACACGCGGAGTCATCGTCTGCGGTACCGGCATCGGCATCTCGATTGCCGCCAACCGCAATCCAAAGATCCGGGCGGCGGTGGTCCACGACGCGACATCGGCACGCTTGGCGCGCCAGCACAATGACGCCAACGTCGTCGCATTCGGCCAGCGGCTCATCGGCGTGGAGACGGCGCGCGAGGCGCTGCAGGTCTTTCTGAAAACCGACTGGGACGGCGGCCGCCATGCGCGCCGCGTCGAGAAGCTATCGAAGGGTTGTCAACAATGAGTCGAGCCGCTGCCAGGTTGAGCGACATGCCGCTGCCAATGTTCACTCGCGATCTTGCCGAAGCCGATCCGGCGATCGACGCCGTTCTCAAGGGCGAGCTGCATCGCCAGCGCGAGCAGATCGAGCTGATCGCTTCCGAGAACATCGTGTCCCGCGCGGTGCTTGAAGCGGCCGGTTCGGTGCTGACCAACAAGTATGCCGAGGGCTACCCAGGGCGACGCTACTACGGCGGCTGCGAGGAGGTCGACAAGGCCGAGCAGCTCGCGATCGACCGCGCCTGCAAGCTGTTCGACTGCAGCTTCGCCAACGTCCAGCCGCACTCCGGCGCGCAGGCCAACCAGGCCGTGTTCATGGCGCTGCTGAAGCCCGGCGAGACCTTCATGGGCATGGCCCTCGACCAGGGCGGCCATCTCACGCACGGCTCGCCGGCCAACCAGTCTGGCAAGTGGTTCAAGGTCGTGTCGTACGGCGTCAAGCCAGACACGCATCTGATCGACTATGAGCAGATGGAGGAGGTGGCGCGCCGCGAGAAGCCCCGGTTGATCGTCGCCGGCGCGTCGGCCTATTCGCGCCATATCGACTGGGCGCGTTTCCGCAAGGTGGCCGACGAGATCGGCGCCTGGTTCATGGTCGACATGGCACACTATGCCGGCCTGGTCGCCGCCGGGGTCTACCCGAGCCCGCTGCCGCACGCTCACGTCGTGACGACGACGACGCACAAGACGCTGCGCGGCCCGCGCGGCGGCATGGTGCTGTCGAACGACGCCGAGGTCGGCAAGAAGATCAACTCCGCGGTGTTCCCGGGGCTGCAGGGGGGCCCGCTGATGCACATCATCGCCGCCAAGGCCGTGGCGCTGGGCGAGGCATTGCGCCCCGAGTTCAAGGCCTATGCCCACAATGTCGTCGACAATGCGCGCGCGCTCTCGGCAGCGCTGATCGAGCGTGGCCTTGCCATCGTCTCGGGCGGCACCGACAGCCACGTCATGCTGGTCGACCTGCGGCCCAAGAAGGCGACCGGCGTGGCGGCCGAGAAGGTGCTCGACCGCGCCGGCATCACGGTGAACAAGAACAGCATCCCGGGAGATCCCGAGAAATTCACCGTGACCTCGGGCGTGCGGCTGGGCTCGCCGGCCGGCACGACGCGCGGTTTCGGCGTCGCCGAGTTCCGCCAGATCGGCCATCTTATCGCCGATGTCCTCGACGGCATCGCGCGCAACGGGCCGGACGGCGACGCCCAGGTGGAGAGCCAAGTGCGCACCAAGGTGCACACGCTCTGCGCCCGCTTTCCGATCTACCGCGACTGACAAAAGCGCAGGCAAAAACGGGGGGAGAAAATGCGCTGTCCATTCTGCGGTCACGAGGACACACAGGTTAAGGACTCGCGACCGACCGACGACAATTCGGCGATCCGCCGGCGGCGCTATTGCCCGTCCTGCGGATCGCGCTTCACCACCTTCGAGCGCGTGCAACTGCGCGAGCTCACGGTCATCAAGAAGAACGGCCAGCGCGTCGCCTTCGACCGCGACAAGCTCGCCCGCTCGATCTCGGTCGCCTGCCGCAAGCGGCCGGTCGATCCCGAGCGGGTCGAGCGCGTCGTCAACGGCATCGTGCGCCGCCTGGAAAGCTCGGGCGAGAGCGAGATCCCCTCGACGCAGATCGGCGAGCTGGTGATGGACGCGCTGCGCGCGCTCGATCCGGTCGCCTATGTGCGCTTCGCCTCGGTCTATCGCAATTTCCGCGAGGCCCGGGACTTCGAGGAGTTCATCTCCGATCTCGCCGAGACGACCAGTCTCAAGGACTGACACGATGATGCGCGCGGCGCTCGCGCTGGCGCGCCGGTCGCTGGGGCGTACCTGGCCCAACCCGGCCGTCGGCTGCGTGATCGTGCGCGAGGGCAGGGTGGTCGGGCGTGGCCGCACCCAGGATGGCGGCCGTCCGCATGCCGAGGTCGATGCGTTGCGGCAGGCCGGCGACCTGGCGAAGGACGCCACCGTCTACGTCACCCTGGAACCGTGCTCGCATCACGGGCGCTCGCCGCCCTGCGCCGACGCCCTGATCGCGGCCGGCGTGGCGCGCGTCGTCTCGGCGCTCGAGGATCCCAATCCGCAGGTCAACGGCCAGGGCCACGCCCGCCTGCGCGCCGCCGGCATCGCGGTCGAGGTCGGCGAAGGCGCAGCGGAGGCAGCCGAAATCAACGCCGGCTTCGTGCTGCGGGTGCGCGAGGGCCGGCCGCTTATCCATCTCAAGCTCGCCACCTCGCTGGACGGCCGGGTTGCCACCGCATCGGGCGAGAGCCAGTGGATCACCGGTCCCGAAGCACGGGCCTGGGGGCACCGGATGCGGGCGACGCACGAGGCCATCCTGGTCGGCGCCAACACCGTGGCGCAGGACGATCCGGAGCTGACCTGCCGCCTGCCGGGGCTTGCCCGATACTCGCCGGTGCGCGTGCTGCTCGATTCGCGCGCGCGCCTCGGCCCGACCTCGAAGCTGGCGACGACGGCGCGCGCGCATCCGGTCTGGCTGATCTGCACCCCCGCCGCGCCCGTGGCCAGACGAGAGGCCCTGCAGGCGCTGGGCGTCGAGATCATCGAGGTCGGGGCGGACCCCACAGGTCGGGTCGACGTCACCGCGGCCGTCCGCGCACTGGGCGCGCGTGGTATCATGCGCCTCATGATCGAAGGCGGAGGCAAGGTGACGGCCGCATTCCTAAAAGCGGGCGAGGTCGATCGCCTGAGTATATTCCGCGGCGGCCTGGCGCTGGGCGGGGACAGCCGCTCTGCGGTCGGCCCCCTGGGACTCGAGCGGCTGGGTTTCGCGCCCCGATTTACCCTCGTTTCCACGCGCGTCCTCGGCGGTGACACGCTGGAAACCTGGACCCGAGGGCCTTAAGTACGCGCCATGTTCACCGGCATCGTCACCGACATCGGCGAGATCACCGCCATCACACCAGGCGGCAACCAGGGCGATCGCCGCTTCGTCGTCCGCACCAAGCATGACATGGCACCGATCGCCATCGGGGCGTCGATCGCCTGCTCGGGCTGCTGCCTGACCGTCGTCGAGAAGGGCAAGGACTGGTTTGCCGTGGAGGTTTCCGGCGAGAGCCTGGCCAAGACTCACCTCGGAGACTGGCGCCAGGGCAGCCGCCTGAACCTCGAATTGTCGCTCAAGCTGGGCGACGAGCTGGGAGGCCACCTGGTGTATGGCCACGTCGACGGCGTCGGCCGCATCGTGTCGATGACGCCGGAAGGCGGCAGCGTGCGCTTCATTTTCGAAGCGCCGGCCGAGCTGGCGCGATTCATCGCCGCCAAGGGCTCGATCGCGGTCGACGGCATCTCGCTCACGGTGAACGAGGTCGATGGCAACCGCTTCGGCATCAACATCATCTCGCACACCCAGGCGGTCACCACCCTGGGGCAGGCCAGGGTCGGCCAGCGGGTCAACCTTGAGGTCGACATGCTCGCGCGATACGTTCAGCGATTGTTGGAGCACGGAAGATCATGAGCGCGCTCGAAAAGGATGCCTGGCGGATCACCTTCTCCGAGGTGAAGGCTGCGGCCGAGGACATCATCGAGGAAGCCCGCCGCGGCCGGATGTTCATCCTTGTCGACGACGAAGACCGCGAGAACGAAGGCGACCTCGTGATCCCCGCCCAGTGGGCGACGCCCGAGGCCATCAACTTCATGGCCAAGCACGCGCGCGGCCTGATTTGCCTGGCGCTGACGCGCGAGCGGGTCGAGCAGCTCGGCCTGGCGCTGATGGCGCGCAACAACGGCACGCGCCACCAGACCGCCTTCACCGTGTCGATCGAGGCGCGCGAAGGCGTGACGACCGGCATCTCGGCCGCCGATCGGGCACGCACCGTGTCGGTGGCGATCGACCCCTCGTGCGGGCCGCAGGACATCGTCTCGCCGGGCCACGTTTTTCCGCTGGTGGCGCGCGACGGCGGCACGCTGGAACGCACCGGCCATACCGAGGCGGCCGTCGACCTGGCGCGGCTCGCCGGGCTGACACCGGCCGGCGTTATCTGCGAGATCATGAACGACGACGGCACGATGGCCCGTCGCAACGACCTCATCACCTTCGCCCAGCGCCACGGGCTCAAGATCGGCACCATCGCCGACCTGATCGCCTACCGCCGGCGCTACGATTCGATCGTCAAGCGTCTCTCCGAGACCACCTTCGAGAGCATCTACGGCGGCGATTTCCGCTGCGTCATCTACGTCAACAAGGTGACCTTGGCGCAGCACATCGCCCTGGTGAAGGGCGACCCGGCGAGCGGCGGGCCGGTCACCGTGCGCATGCATGCCGTCAACATCTTCACCGACGCGCTGGGACAACGCGACACCGGCCGCGGCGGCGAGATCGAGGCGTCGATGAAGCTGATCGCCGAGGAAGGGCGCGGCGTCATCGTGCTGATCCGCGAGCCGCTGACGGTGATGCTGGCCGAGCAGCGCCGGCGCGCCGGCGAGCCGATCGCGCCATCGGGCGGCGAGCTGCGCGACTACGGCGTCGGCGCCCAGATCCTGATCGACCTCGGCGTCAAGGAAATGGTGCTGCTGAGCAACAGCCGCAGAAGCGTTGTCGGCCTCGAGGGCTTCGGCCTCAAGATCGTCGGCCAGAAGCCGGTTCCCGGCCGCGCGGCACGCTAGCCATGTCGACCCGGACGGAGACGCCGACGGCCCGGCCGCCGGTCGACGGTGTGGCAGGCGCACGCATCCTGATCGTTGAATCGCGCTACTACCCGGAGATCGCCGACGCCCTGATCGCCGGTGCCGAGCGCGAGATCGTGCGCAATGGCGCGGCCTTCGAGCGCGTCGTCGTGCCGGGCGCCTTCGAGATTCCGGGCGCCATCGCCCTGGCGGCCGGCCGCTACGACGGTTTCGTGGCGCTGGGCTGCGTCATCCGCGGCGAAACCTCGCACTATGACTACGTCTGCGGCGAGAGCGCGCGGGCCCTGATGGATCTGGCGGTTCAAGGCAGGCTCGCCATCGGCTATGGCATCGTCACCGTGAACACATTCGAGCAAGCCGAGGCACGCGCCCTCATCGATCGCGGCGACAAGGGTGGCGATTCGGCCCATGCCTGCCTGGCCATGGTGGCGCTGCGCCGGCGCTGGCCGCCGAAATGAGCCAACAGGCGACGCCGAGCCGCCGGCAGGCCGCGCGGCTTGCGGCGGTGCAGGCCCTGTATCAGTGGCAGGAGGGCGCGCACGGCCCGGGCGAGATCGTCGAGCAGTTCCTCAAGGTCCGTACCGGCGAGGCAGGCGAGGGCGGCATGCGGCGCGATGCCGACCGGCCGCTGTTCAAGGACGTCGTGGAAGGCACGGTGGCCAACAAGGACGCGCTCGAGCAGACCGTGTCGGCGGCGCTGGCCAAGGACTGGACATGGGCGCGCATCGATCGCCTGGTGCGCGCCATCCTGCTCGCCGGCGCCTACGAGCTCGTGCATCGCAAGGACGTGCCCCTCAGGGTGGCGATCAACGAGTATGTCGAGATCGCCCACGCCTTCTACGACCAGGGCGAGCCCAGCTTCGTCAACTCGGTGCTCGATCGGGTCGGACGCAACGCGCGTCCCTCCGAGCCGGCGAGGTGACCGGCGGATGGCGCACGCCAGGCGCATCGGCGAATTCGAGCTGATCGCCCGCTATTTCGCGCCGCTGGCGAAAGGCTTCGCCGGCGCCGGAGGCTTGAAGAGCGACAACGCCGTCCTGTCGGGCGATGCCCGGCACGATCTCGTCGTCAAGACCGACACCGTGGTGTCCGGCGTTCACTTCCTGGCCGACGAGAGTCCTGAGGGCGTCGCCGCCAAGTCGCTGCGTGTGTGCCTGTCGGATCTCGCGGCCGGAGGCGGCACGCCGTACGTCTACCAGCTCTCGCTGGCGCTCCCCGGTACCTGGACCGAAGCATGGATCGCCGCCTTCGCACGCGGCCTGGCGGCGGACCAGCGCCGCTACGGCATTGTGCTCTGCGGCGGCGATACGGTGGTCACGCCGGGGCCGCTTACCATCACCATCACGGCGTTCGGGAAGGTGCCGCGCGGGCGAGCACTGACGCGAGCCGGCGCACGTGCCGGCGATGAGCTGTGGGTGAGCGGCACTGTCGGCGATGGTGCATTGGGCCTGCGCGCCGCGCGCGGCCAGCTCGTGAGCCCTGCGCTCGAGCGGCGCTTCCGGCTGCCGCAGCCGCGAACGACCCTCGGGCCCCGCCTTGTCGGCATCGCCACGGCGGCGGTCGACGTCTCCGACGGCTTGTTGGCCGATGCCGGCCATATCGGCGATGCGTCTCGCCTGAGCGTCGTCATCGAGCGCGATTGCGTGCCGCTGTCGGCGGCGGCACGCCGCGCCGTCACCGCCGATTCCGGCCTATGGCCGGAGATACTGGGCGGCGGCGACGACTACGAGCTCGTGTTCACGGTGCCGCCGCGCCGACGCCAGGCCTTGCTGCGCGCCGCCGATGCCGGCGGCGTGACCGTGACGAGCATCGGCACGCTGGGCAAGGGGCACGGCGTACGACTGACGATTGGAGGGCGACCGGCCCAGGCAGGGCGGCGAGGTTACGTGCATTTCTGATCCAGCGAAGTGGTCTTGAGTCCCTCTCCCGTAATCGGCGAGGTGCCCCGTCATACGGGGCGGAGGGGGAATGCCTCAGTCCAAGACCTATGAGATCCCGACGTCGGAATCGGATGAATCTCGACTGCGGCTCTCCCCTTGTGTGCGGGCCACCTCCCCCGATTACGGGGGGAGGCAAATGAAGTGTCCGCCTGCGGAAGCTCAGGGGTAGTTGTTCCGATCTTCCCAAGGCCAGCGCCAGGTTCGCCTGGGCGGCGGTGGGGGTGGTGGTGGCTGTTTCCGCAGTTCCTCCAGGCGGCGCTGCTCCTCGAGATAGGCGCGACGCTGCGCCTCTTGCCAGCGCGCAATAGCCGGCGCCGCCTTCGCGAGGAGCGTCGTCTTGTTGTCGGCGCTGATGAAGCCGGTCGGCGGCTCCCCGTTCGAGCTCTGCCAGTCGGCGATCTTGCTGCGCGTGCGCGGACCGAACACGCCGTCGGCGCCGCCTGCATCGAAGCCAAGGGAGGTGAGCGCGACCTGGATCTTCTGCCGATCGTGCGTGCTGAGCTTCAGCGAGGTTTCCGCCTGCTCGGCTTCGGCCTTCAGCTGCTCCTCGCTCTTCTTCGGCTCTTCCGACCGTGCCGCCTCCTGCGTGGAACGATCGCGGCGACCCTGATCCTCCTCGATGGCGCGCGAGTCGGCGTCTTGCACCTTCGGCTCGTCGAGGGCGGGGACGGCCACAGGCGCTGTCTGGGGAGCGACAGGCGCTGGTGAGGCCGTTTGAGCCGAGGGCGACGACGGCGTTGGGGCAGGGGCAGGGGCAGGGGCAGGGGCAGGGGGAGCGACGGCAGCCGGTGCCGGCGTCGATGGCGGCAAAGGCGGAGGCTCGGTCTGGGCAGGCGGAACCGCCGCCACAGTCGGTGCCGACGTTGCAGCCGGCAGAGGTGATGACGAGGTCGTGCCGGTCGGTGCCGGCGTTGATGGCGGCAGCGGCGGCGGTACGGCCGGGGTTGGCAGAGTCGCCCGGGTCGGCGCCGGCGTCGCGGCGGGCACGGGTGATGGTGCGGTCGCGGCAGTCGGTGGCGATGTCGCTGCCGGCAGAGACGGTGGCGTGGTCGCGGCGGGCGGTGGCGGTGTTGCGCTCGGCGGAGGCGTCGGCGCGACCGTCGTCGATGAAAGAGTCGATGCAGAAGGCGGCAGCGCCGCGGCCGCCGACGACGTGGCCGGCGCAGGGGAAGCGGGCGCCGGCGCGGTCGCGGTCTGAACCGAAACAGGCTGCGATGCCGCGGCCGGGCGGTGAGTCGTCGACCCGTTCGCCGCTGCCGACGGGGTCCCAGCCGCCGGCGCCACTGCGGTCGCTGTCCGTTCGTCGCGCGTCGCGAGGGTAAACAATCCGTAGCCGACACCCAGTATCACGACGACGGCTCCCGCCAGCACGTCGTATCTCAGGCGATTGAACGAGGGGACAGCGGGCGAAGGCGGCGGCGGCGGCGTTGGTGGCGTCGCGCCCGGAAGCGTAGCCGTGGAAACCACGTCGGCGACAGGCGCTTCCTTGCCGAAGAGGATCTCGCGCCACGCTGCGATGCTTTGCGGCCTGGCTTCGATCGGCAAGCGCAAGCCGGCATCGATTCCAGCCAGCAGGCTCGTCGAGTAGCCGTTGTCGGCGGCTTCCGCCGGAATCACGGTGGCGCCTTCGAACACGCGCTCCATGACGCTCGGCGGCACCTTGCCGGTTACGGCGGTGAAGAGCGTCGCCGCCAGCCCGTATATGTCGGTCCACGGCCCCTGCTTGCCCGACGTCGACTGCTCGGGCGCGGCGTAGCCCGGCGTGAACACGGCGGTGAGCGCCTGCGAGCGGTCGGCGATGGCGACACGCGAGGCGCCGAAGTCGATCAGGGTCGCCGCATCGCCGGGTCCGAGGATGATGTTGGCCGGCTTGATGTCGCGATGGAGGAACCCGGCGGTGTGGATCTGCTCGAGGCCATCGAGCAGCGAGGGCAGAATCCGATCGATGGTGGCTTGGGAAAGCCGTGGCTCGCTCTTCAGTCGTTGCGACACCGTCTCGCCCGAGAGCAGCTCCATCACGACGTAGGCGGTGCCGAACGCCTCGAGGAAGTCGTGCACCCGGACGACGGCCGGCACGTGACCCAGCTTGGCGATGGTGCGGGCCTCGTCGAGGAAGCGATTGCGTCCCCACACGAAGTCGGTCGACATCTCGGTCGAGCGCGGCAGCACAGTCGAGCTCTCGTGGCGAATGGCGATGCCGGTCGGCAGGTATTCCTTGACCGCGACATCGCGGCGAAGATGGGTGTCGTAGCAGCGATAGGTGATGCCGAAGCCGCCGAGGCCCAGCACCGACTCGATACGGTACCGTCCGATCATCACGCCGGCCGTCAGGGCCGCGTGGTGTTCGGTGCGATCGACCTCCTGTCGTTTCGCAGTCGGCGCGTCGTCGGTCATTGCTGCAGTGCAAGCCTCGGGGACGTAAAGAACAATCTTGAAACCCAGCCGCCCGCCTGTCTACGGCCGGTTGGGCATGCCCATATTACAGCGAGCGGCTCGGAAATAGCAGGTCTGGGCTGCGCCAGCCCTCCTTCTAATCGCTTGGGGCGGAAAGGGGCGGCGACTATGGTGCGCGCCCAATGGATGGGTCGAACAAGGTAGAGAGAACGGCGGCAGCGTCTACCGGCGGGGCGATGCCGCGCCGCGCTTTGCGCAACATCGCCCTGCTGGCGATCTGCCAGGCACTCACGCAGAGCAGCAACACGCTGATGTTCGCCTCGTCGGCGCTGGCGGTGCTGACCATCGTCTCCCCCGACATGCGCTTGTGGGCCAACCTGCCGGTCACCATGCAGCATCTCGGGGTCATGCTGTCGGTGTTCCCGGCTTCACTCCTGATGATGCGACGCGGCCGCAAGTTCGGCTTTCGCTCGGGCTCGGCCATGGGCATGGCCGGAGCAACATGCGCGGCAATCGGGCTTGGTCTCGCGAGCTTCCCGATCATGTGCCTGGGCGGCCTGATGATGGGCTACGGCATCGCCAACATGCAGCTCTACCGCTTTGCCGCCGTCGAGCTGGCGCCCGGGCATTTCCGCGCCCAGGCGATTTCCTATGTGACCGCCGGCGGCGTCATCGCCGGCATCATTGGACCGGGGCTCGCCCGTATCACGCCCGATCTGTGGTTGCCGACCTTCCAGGCGAGTTTCTGCGCCGTCATCATCATCCACGCCATCGTCTTCGTCGTGCTGGGCTTCATCGAGTTCCCGACGGTGAAGGCGGAGGACGTGAGCGGCCCGCAGCGCCCGCTGCTCGCCATCGTCACCCAGCCGGCCTACATGGTTGCGTGCGCCGGCGGCATGATCGCCTTCGGTGTCATGTCCTTCGTCATGGCGGCCTCGCCGCTGGCCATCGTGCAATGCGGCCTCGACAAGGGCGAGGCGCCGATCACGATCTTCGTCCACGTCATGGGCATGTTCGTCCCGGCCTTCTTCACCGGCCAACTGATCCAGCGTTTCGGCCTTTTCAACGTCATGACGGCGGGCATCGCCCTCCTGGTCCTGGGCGTCGTGGTCGCCCTGATGGGCGTGACCGTCTGGAACTTCCGGATCGCTCTCAGCCTGAACGGCGTCGGCTGGAATTTCCTGTTCGTCGGCGCGACGACGCTCCTCACCACGACCTATCGGCAGGCGGAGCGCGGCAAGGCGCAGGCGTTCAACGATTTCATCGTCTTCGGGACGACCACCGTGGCGAGCCTGATGGCCAGCGTCGTGCTTGAGCTCAAGGGCTGGGCGATGCTCAACTACTTCGCCCTGGCGCTGGTCGTCGTTGCGCTCGTGGTGATCAGCGTCTATCGCCTGTTACGCCCCTCGCGGGCGTAAAACCAAGGTCGCAGGCCGGAAGCCAAGCCCTTGAGGCAACGGGGTTTTTCCCAGCGCGGGTTGCGCTGCGGGAAGCGTTCTGCCATTTTCCGGCCCGCCTTGCGCCGGGGAGAAACCGTACTTCAGCACGCGCCGGGCGGAGAATGCCGTAAAAACAACAGGTTAATTCAATATGTCCACCATCCTCTGGGCTGTCATCGCGTGCGGTGTCATCGCCGTCTTGTACGGCGTCGTCACCGCTTCGCGGGTCATGGCGGCCGATTCGGGCACTGCGCGGATGCAGGAGATTGCGCAGGCCGTGCAGGAGGGCGCTGCCGCCTACCTGCGCCGCCAGTACACCACCATCGCCATCGTCGGCGTGGTCGTGCTCGTCGTTCTCGCCCTTCTGCTCGGCAAGTATGCAGCGATCGGGTTTCTGATCGGCGCCGTGCTGTCCGGCGCGACAGGCTTCATCGGCATGAACGTCTCGGTGCGCGCCAACGTGCGTACTGCCGTCGCTGCCCAGAAGAGCCTGGGACAGGGCCTCGACCTCGCGTTCAAGGCCGGCGCGGTCACCGGCATGCTGGTCGCCGGATTGGCCCTGCTGGGCGTCGTTGGCTACTTCTCCGTGCTGGTCAAGATGGGCGTGACCATCGGCAGCCGCGAGATGATCGACGGGCTGGTGGCGCTGGGCTTCGGCGCCTCGCTGATCTCGATCTTCGCCCGCCTGGGCGGCGGCATCTTCACCAAGGGTGCCGACGTCGGCGGCGACATGGTCGGCAAGGTCGAAGCCGGCATCCCGGAGGATGACCCGCGCAACCCGGCGACCATCGCCGACAACGTGGGCGACAATGTCGGCGACTGCGCCGGCATGGCGGCCGACCTGTTCGAGACCTACGCGGTGACCACGGTCGCCACCATGGTGCTGGCCTCGATCTTCTTCACCGGCAACCAGGCCCTGGTCGCCAAGCTCATGCTCTACCCGCTGGCCATTGGCGGCGCCTGCATCATCACTTCGATCATCGGCACCTACTTCGTCCGGCTGGGCTCGAACGGCAACATCATGTGGGCGATGTACAAGGGCGTGATCGCGGCCGCCGTGCTGTCCATCCCGGCAATCTGGTTCGTGACCGACTGGGTCGTCGGCGCCGGCACGGAGCTCAAGGTCGGTACTCTCACGTTCCACGGCTCGACCCTGTTCTGGTGTGCGCTGGTCGGCCTCGCCGTCACCGGCCTGATCGTGTGGATCACCGAATACTACACCGGCACCGACTACCGTCCGGTCAAGGCGGTGGCGCAGGCCTCGGTCACGGGACACGGCACCAACGTCATCGCCGGCCTCGCGATGTCGATGGAGGCAACGGCCCTGCCGGCGCTGCTGATCTGCGCCGGCATCGTGGTCTGCTATCTGCTCGCCGGCCTGTTCGGCATCGCCATCGCGACCACGGCGATGCTGGCGCTGGCCGGCATGGTGGTGGCGCTCGATGCCTATGGTCCGGTCACCGACAACGCCGGCGGCATTGCCGAGATGGCCGGCTTGCCGAAGGAAGTGCGCAAGAACACCGACGCGCTCGACGCCGTCGGCAACACCACCAAGGCCGTCACCAAGGGCTACGCCATCGCCTCGGCCGGCCTTGGCGCCCTGGTGCTGTTCGCCGCCTATACGTCGGACCTCGACTACTTCATCGCCCAGGGCAAGCTCGGCATCCAATCCGTCGAGTTCTCGCTCAAGAACCCGTACGTCGTGGTCGGCCTGTTGATCGGCGGCCTGCTGCCGTACCTGTTCGGCGGCATGTCGATGCTGGCGGTCGGCCGCGCCGCCCAGGCAGTGGTCGAGGAAGTGCGTCGCCAGTTCCGCGAGAAGCCCGGCATCATGCAGGGCAAGGACCGGCCCGATTATGGCCGTGCCGTCGACATGCTCACCAGGGCCGCGATCAAGGAGATGATGATTCCGTCGCTGCTGCCGGTGCTGTCGCCGATCGTGCTGTTCATCGTCATCAGCGTCATCGCCAATCGCGCCGACGCGTTCGCCGCAGTCGGCGCCATGCTGCTGGGCGTCATCGTCACCGGCCTGTTCGTCGCCATCTCGATGACGGCGGGCGGTGGTGCCTGGGACAATGCCAAGAAGTACATCGAGGAGGGTCACTTCGGCGGCAAGGGTTCTGAGGCCCACAAGGCCGCGGTTACCGGCGACACCGTCGGCGATCCCTACAAGGACACCTCCGGCCCGGCGGTGAACCCGATGATCAAGATCACCAACATCGTGGCCCTCCTGCTGCTCGCCGTGCTCGCGCACTGACCAAGCTGCCGCGCAGGGACCAAAGCAAAAGCCCCGGCCGCAAGGCCGGGGCTTTTCACTTTGGGAGGGACTCTTCGCGGGGGGCACGTCACTCCAGTGGCGCGATCTTCCTCTCGAGGCAGACGAAGACGCGCCATTGGAGTGGCGCGCCCATAGGCGCTAACTTTGGCCGGACCAACAAAGTCCTCATCCTGAAGGAGGCCGCGCAGCGGCCGTCTCGAAGGATGGGCGACACACGAAGTCGTTGGAGAAGCGGTGTCGCAGCACCCGGTCTGTTGTCGACCCTTCGAGACGCGGCCTCCAGGCCGCTCCTCAGGGTGAGGTCCCTTTGTAAGTTAAGTGAGCGCCTATGAGTGGCGCGCCCCCAGCCTCAGGTTCTCAGCCGCCGCCGCCGGTCGGCGCACCGGGACTGCCGCCGGTCTGCTTGGCCGGGCCGGTGAACTTGCCGATGTTGCCGAGAAGCTGCTCGAGGACGGTAAGCTCCTTGCCCGAGGTCGGCGTGATCCGCGCCACCATGGTGATTTCCTTGGCGTCCTCCAGGTCGTAGTACTTGAGCGAGGAAATGCGACCGGAGTCGTTGAAGGTGATCTGGATGACGTTCTGTTCGCTGATCCAGGGCCGTTTGGGACCCCAGTATTCCTGCTTCTCGCTGATATAATACCAGACGTTGGGGTTGAACGTCGCGACTGCCGACGGCGAGCCGATCAGTCGCTGCACATCCTCGCGGCTCTGGGTGTTGACCTCGAGCTTGTCGACCGAACCGGGCGACGGCGAGAAGCCGCGGATGGTGGAAACGTTGTCGCACGCGGCGACGAGGGCGAGCGCGAGGGGGGCGAGGGCGAACGGGACGGCGCGACGCATGGACTGATTCTTGGTTTCGTCGGAGAGAAGGGTCGAGCGGAAGATGTCGCGACAGGCGCGGCAGGTCAACCGCACCAGCCAAGAGGGCAAGAGACCGTGTTCCGCCGTCGCAAGCCAGAAGATGCCTTTGCCGCGGCGCTGTACGCCCGAACCGCCGAACGGGCCCGGGCGCCGGAACTGTTCGAGGCCTGTGGCATCCCCGACACGCTCGACGGACGCTTCGACTCGCTTGCCCTGCATGCCGCGCTGACGATCGACCGGTTGCGCCGGGAACCCGACGGGGACGTGCTGGCGCAGGCATTCTTCGACGCCATGTTCCGCCACCTCGACCTCACCCTGCGCGAGATCGGTGTCCAGGATCTGGGCGTCGGGCGGCGTATCAAGATCATGGCCGAGGGGCTGCACGGACGGGCGCTCGCCTATCGCGAGGCGCTTGCCGGCACGCCCCGAGAGCTGCTTGAGGCCTTGCGCCGAAACGCCTATGGCGGTAGGCCGCCCGTCGACGATCGGACCGTGGAACGGCTGGCCGACCATGTGCGACAGTACGCGGCATGGCTCGCTGAAACGCCGCGCAATCTCCTGATCAAGTAGATCAATAAAATGTCGCAAGTGACTCAAAGAGAACCAAAATCGGAAATAGAGCGGATTGTCGACCTGGACCGTATGGGGCCCGGAGGCGCAGCCTTGGAGATCGTCGCCAGCGACAGCGAGCGGGCGGCGCTGGCCAAGCGCTTCGGCTTCCTCGGCCTGCCGGCCTTGTCGGCCCGCGTCACCGTCGATCGCCGGATGGGTGGCCAGATCGTCGTCGAGGGGCGCTTGCGCGGACGGATCGTGCAGGCGTGTGTGCTCACGCTTGACCCCGTGAACCAGGACCTGGACGACGCCTTCCGCATCGTCTTCAGGAAGGACCTGGCCGACGACCGCGACCCCGAGAATGGCGAGGCGGTGCTGAGCGCGCAGGCCGATGCGCCCGAGCCTTTGGCCGGAAGCCTGCTCGACGTCGGCGAAATCGTCGCCGAGCAGCTGTCGCTCGCCGCCGACCCCTATCCGCGCCGGCCGGGCGCCAAACTCGAGGACGTGATGCCCAAGCCGCGCCATCATGGCCGCCGGAGCCCGCCGGACCAGCGCCGGCATCCTTTCGCCGGCCTGGCGGCACTCAGAGACAAACCCGGCCGCGGACGCTAAATTCTTGCGGTGATGGTGGGTTTTGGCTAGACAAGCCGGCCCGCCGCGCCGCTAGAGCGCGGCTGCAGCGTTTTTTGGGGCTGGCCATTGGTGCCGCCCCGTCGTGGAGATCGTCATGGCAGTTCCCAAGAAGAAGGTTTCGAAGTCCCGCCGCAACATGCGCCGGGCCCACCACGCCATTCCCTCGATGGCCTATGTCGAGTGCAAGAACTGCGGTGAGCTGAAGCGGCCGCACGCCGTCTGCTCGCATTGCGGTTACTATCGCGAGGACATGCCTGTCCTGGCCGACAGCGCGTCGGCCGAGAAGTAGTCCTGGCACGCTGCCGGCGATGCGCTGGCATCCAACAGGCAGGAACAAGCGGTGAGCGGGGGCAAGATCGTCCTGGCGCTCGACGGCATGGGGGGCGATCGCGCGCCCGATGTCGTGGTGGCCGGCGCCGATATCGCGCGCGAACGCTACCCGGGCACGAGCTTCCTGCTGTTCGGTGACCCGGCCCGGCTGAAGCCGCTGGTCGACAAGCGCAAGGGCCTCGCGTCGGTGCTCGAGATCGTCCCGGCCGAAGACGCGGTGCTGGCCGAGGACAAGCCGTCCTTCGCGCTGCGCCGCCGGCGCAAGTCGAGCATGTGGCTGGCCGTCGATGCGGCGGCCCAGGGGCGCGCCGACACCGTGGTGTCGGCGGGCAACACCGGCGCCCTGCTGGCCATCTCGATGGTCGCCATGCGCATGCTGCCGGGCGCCCATCGGCCGGCGCTCGCGTCGTTCCTGCCGACCGCGCGCGGAGAGACGGTGATGCTCGACCTCGGCGCCAACCTCGATTGCGATGCCGACAATCTCGCCGAGTTCGCGGTGATGGGCAGCGTCTTCGCGCAGGTGCTGCTCGGCCTCGATCGCCCCAGGGTCGGCCTGCTCAATGTCGGCTCCGAAGAAATGAAGGGCCATGAGGAACTGCGACAGGCCGCTGCAATGCTGCGCGCCGAAGGCTCGCCGGTCGACTTCCACGGCTTCGTCGAAGGCGACGATATCGGTATCGGCAAGATCGACGTCGTGGTGGCCGACGGCTTCACCGGCAATGTCGCGCTGAAAGCGATCGAAGGCACCGCCAAGCTCTACACCCAGTGGGTGCGCGAGGTCTTCCGGACGTCGACCTTCGCCAAGATCGGCGGCCTGTTCGCGTTCGGCGCGTTTCGCAAGATGCGCAAGCGAGTCGATCCGCGCCGCTACAACGGCGGCGTGTTCCTCGGCCTCGACGGCGTGTGCGTGAAGAGCCACGGTGGCACGGACGCGCTGGGCTTCGCCTATGCCATCGGCGTCGCGGTCGATCTGGTGCGTTACGAATACAAGAGCAAGCTGATCGAGGGATTGGGCAGGCTGCAGGTCGTGCGGTCGTCGGCCGAGGCGCCATCGACGTCGGCGCTGCAGGCAAGCGGAGGGGCTGCGTGATTCGTTCCGTCGTTCAGGGGTGCGGCGCCTACCTGCCGGAACGGGTCGTCACCAACGACGAGCTTGCCAAGACCCTGGACACCTCGGACGAATGGATCCGACAGCGCACCGGCATCCGCCAGCGCCACATCGCCGCCGACGGCGAGTTCACCTCGCATCTCGCGATCAAGGCCGCTGAACGCGCGCTCGACCATGCCGGGATCGCCGCTGCCGATCTCGATCTCATCGTGCTCGCCACGGCGACCCCCGACGAAACCTTTCCCGCCACCGCGACCCGCGTGCAGGCGGCGCTCGGCATGACCAAGGGCGCCGCCTTCGACGTCCAGGCGGTGTGCGCCGGCTTCGTCTATGGCGTGTCGGTGGCCGACAGCCTGCTCCGCAGCAGCGTCGCCTCGACCGCCATGGTGATCGGCGCGGAGACCTTCTCGCGCATCCTCGACTGGACCGATCGTGGCACCTGCGTGCTGTTCGGCGACGGCGCCGGAGCGATCGTGCTCAAGGCGGAGCAGGGCGCCGGCACGCCGGCCGATCGCGGCGTCCTCGCCAACGCACTCCATTCCGATGGGCGCCAGCACGACATTCTCTACGTCGACGGCGGCCCGTCGTCGACCAAGACCACCGGCTTCCTCCGCATGGAGGGCAAGGAGGTCTTCAAGCACGCCGTGGTCAACATGGCGGCGGTCGTCGGCGAGGTGCTCGAGCAGGCGGGACTTCAGACCACCGACATCGACTGGCTGGTGCCTCATCAGGCAAACAAGCGCATCATCGATGGTACCGGCCGCAAGCTCGGCCTGCCGCCCGAGCGGGTCGTCGTCACGGTCGACAAGCACGCCAACACCTCGGCTGCCTCGATCCCGCTCGCCCTCGACACCGCCGTCAAGGACGGCCGAATCCAGCGCGGTGACTTGCTTCTGCTGGAAGGAATCGGCGGCGGTCTGGCCTGGGGAGCCTCGCTGGTGCGCTGGTAGGCAGCGTCAAGGACGCGCCACCCGCAACAGAAGGCGAACAGACGCCAATTAAAGGCCAGCGTCTATCCTCCTGATATTGACCGCTTTCCCACCTTAGAGTATGGATTAACTAAGGGGGAAAGAGGGTACCGGATGGAAGGCCGGACGATTACGCGTGCCGATCTGAGCGAGTCGGTGTTCCAGGAAGTGGGCCTGTCTCGCAACGAATCGAGCGACTTGGTCGAGACGATCTTGTCAGAGGTTGTCGAAGCCTTGGCGCGTGGCGAATCGGTGAAGATTTCCTCGTTCGGAAGCTTCACGGTTCGCGACAAGGGCCAGCGTGTCGGCCGCAATCCAAAGACTGGGCAGGAGGTCCCGATCCTGCCGCGGCGGGTACTCGTCTTTCGAGCGTCGAACGTTCTCAAATCTCTGATTAATGGGGCGCCCGGCGAGAGTAAGGGACAGTAGTCAATCGGGGGGTAGGTCATGGCCGCTTCGGTTCAGGCCACGGAAAGGCGAGTCGAGAAATCGGCGCAGGCGTTTCGCACCATCAGCGAAGTCGCCACCGAGCTCGACGTGCCTCAGCACGTGTTGCGCTTCTGGGAAAGCAAGTTCAGCCAGGTCCGTCCGCTGAAGCGTGGCGGGGGCCGGCGCTACTATCGGCCGGAGGATATCGATCTCCTGCGCCGCATCCGGTCCCTCCTGTATGAGGACGGCTACACCATCAAGGGCGTCCAGCGCCTGCTGAAGGAGGGCCGCGGACGGCTGCCGCCGCAGCAGCAGCGGCTCGATCTCGCCGCCGAGAGCGCGCTGGAGAGCCTGCGAATCGTGTCGGCGCGCGCCGAGGCGATGGCGCAGGGCAGCCAGCGCCAGCCGCTGCCGCGGACGGGGCCCCAGCCCGCCACGAACACTCCGCGGGCCACCATGCTCGACCTTCACAAGCGGCGGGAAATCGAAGCCGTGCTCGAGGATCTCGAGCAGGCGCTGACCCAGTTGCGCAGTACGCTCAAGTCGAACAACTGATCGGGGCCTGGCGTGCCGCCGGGGGGCGGTGCGTCGGGGCCTTGCCAGGGGTTCGGGATACCCACGAAGTCGGGTGGAGGGCGCGAAGAAGGGGCTACAACCACCTGATTGTCATCTATTTTTTCTTCAGCCGGCATCGTCAGAGGGGGACGCAGCCGTGGTTGCCGATTTGGACCGCGTTCCTGATTGGACGCACATATTTCGTCTCAATGCATTGAACGACAACGAGTTGGAAGCCTTTTCTCCGACTCTACCTGAACTTCTATACCTGCGACGGGGCCTCGATCAGCCGGGTGGCAAGCTGCCGCTGTTCGATCTCGACGGCCAGGAGATCGAGGCTGCCATCGTGCGGCGCTGCCTCGCGGCAGGCTGGGCCAAGCCATGGTTCAACAATCCGCTGAAACCCGACTGGCTGGTTTGCAAGTTGACGATGTCAGGGCGCGCTATCGCAGGCGAAGGCTGACTTTGCCTTAATGTGATCCTGAGCACTGCGAAGGATCTCGCATCGCCAGAAGTTGCAATGCACTTTCCTGGAGACGGCGATGAGGTCCTTCGCTCCGCTCAGGATGACCGGAAGTGCACGGCCGGCCATATTTAGTCACTGACAAGATACCAGAATACGCAGAGATCATGCTGCGGGGGCTTGATCTCGCGGTCGCGACTCGTTCTGATCGGCGGGTGATTCCGAATCGCTCACCGCACGAACAGGACAAACAGCCATGACCGTCGAAAATCCAGACAACAAGTGGATCGGCAAGCGTACCCCTCGGCCGGATGGCGCGGACAAGGTAACGGGACGGGCGGCCTATGCCGCCGACACCACCATGCCCGGCATGATCTGGGGCAAGGTCTTGCGCAGCCCCCATCCGCATGCCCGCATCAAGTCGATCGACACCTCGGCGGCGGAGGCCTTCCCGGGCGTCAAGGCGGTCATGACGGCCAAGGACATCGTCGATTTCCCGATCGACAAGGGGGCGGTGATGCTGGGCATCCAGGACATGCGCTGGATGTGCCGCAACGTGATGGCGCGCGACAAGGCGCTGTTCCACGGCCATCCCGTGGCCGCCGTCGCCGCGACCACCCAGGCGATCGCGGCCGAGGCCCTCGGGCTGATCAAGGTCGACTACGAAGTCCTGCCGTGGGCAATCGATGTCGAGGACGCGATGAAGCCCGGTGCGACCCCGCTCCACGATCACATCAAGTTCGAGGGCAAACCCTCCAACATCGCAGGCACGCTTGAGCACAAGAAGGGCGACGTCGAGGCGGGCTTCAAGGAAGCCGACGTGATCGTCGAGCGCAGCTTCAAGACCGAGGCCGTGCACCAGGGTTACATCGAGCCGCACGCCTGCCTCGTCAGTGTGGTCGACGGCAAGGTCACGATCTGGAGCTCGAGCCAGGGCCAGTTCATGGTCCGCGCGATGTGCTCCTATCTGACCGACATCCCGCAAAGCGATATTCGCGCCATCCCGGCGGAGATCGGCGGCGGCTTCGGCGGCAAGACCATCATCTACCTGGAGCCGCTGGCCCTGATCCTGGCGCGCAAGTCGGGCCGGCCGGTCAAGATGGTGATGTCGCGCGAAGAGGTCTTTCGCGCGTCCGGTCCGACCTCGGGCTCGGTGAGCACGGTCAAGATCGGCGCGAAGAAGGACGGCACGATCGTCGCCGGCCAAGGAACCTATTGGCTGCAGGCCGGCGCCTTCCCCGGTTCACCGATCCGCGGCGCCGCCGGTTGCGCCTTCGGACCTTACGACATCCCCAATGCCTATACGAAGGGCTACGACGTGGTCTCCAACCGCTCGAAGGTCGCGGCCTACCGCGCGCCCGGGGCGCCGATCGGTGCCTACGCGGTCGAGTGCGTGCTCGACGAGCTGGCCGAGAAGCTCAAGATGGATCCGCTCGAGCTGCGTCTCAAGAACGCCGCCAAGCAAGGCACCAAGGCAGTGCACGGTCCGGTCTACCCGGTCATGGGCTACCAGGAGACGGTGAAGCAGGCGCTCGCGCATCCGCACTACAAGGCGCCGCTCAAGCCCAACCAGGGCCGCGGTGTGGCGAGCGGCTACTGGTTCAATGCCGGCGGCGAGTCGAGCGCGACCATGCGCATCAACGAGGACGGCACTGTCGTCGTGATGACCGGCCATCCCGACATCGGCGGCTCGCGCGCCTCGACGGCCAACATCGCCGCCGAGATCCTGGGCATCGACCACAGCAAGGTGACGGTGCTGATCGGCGATACCAGCAGTGTCGGCTTCTCGAACCTGACGGGCGGCAGCCGCGTCACTTTTGCCTCGGCCATGGTGGTCACGCAGGCGGCGGAAAAGGTCATCACTGATCTGCGCCGCCGCGCGGCGAAGATCTGGAAGATCGATCCCGATGCCGTCAACTGGGACAACGGCGAAGCCAAGCCGGCCGGCGACAATGCCGGCAAGTTCGAGCCGCTGTCGCTGGCCCAGCTCGCGGCACGGGCGACCGAGACCGGCGGACCGATCGGCGAGGCCGCGGCGAGCAACACGATTGGTGCCGAAGGCGGCTTCGGCACCCACATCTGTGACGTCGAGGTCGACCCGGCCACGGGACGCGTCTGGGTCGTGCGCTACACCGTCTTCCAGGATGTAGGCCGCGCGATCCATCCCGACTACGTTGAGGGCCAGATGCAGGGCGGTGCCGCCCAGGGCATCGGCTGGGCGCTCAGCGAGGAATACATCTACGACAAGAACGGAAAGCTCGATAACGCGGGCTTCCTCGACTATCGCATGCCCGTCACGTCGGACCTGCCGATGATCGATGCCGTGATGATCGAAGTCCCTAACCCGAAGCATCCGCAGGGCGTGCGCGGCGTCGGCGAAGTGCCGCTGGTTCCGGTGATGGCGGCGGTTGCCAATGCTGTCCACGGCGCGCTCGGCATACGCTTCCATAGCCTGCCGATGTCGCCGCCCAAGGTGCTGGCGGCATTGGAGGCCGCGAAACTGCCGCGTGCGGCGGACTGACTCGGCTCACTCCGACCTTCGCCTCCCCCGTCCTACGGGGGAGGTGCCCCGTCAAACGGGGCGGAGGGGGAAGGCCTCAGCCGAGATGCCCGGAAGTCCGACGTCAGAGTCGGAGGTATCTCGACTTGGGCCTTCCCCCTCCGGCCTTTCAGGCCACCTCTCCCGATTACGGGGGAGGGAAACGAATTCGGAGGAACCGGTTCATGTGGCCAGCCAACGCGCTCACGCAGCGCCTGGGTCTCAAATGGCCCGTCATCCAGGCACCGATGGGCAGCATGAGCACGCCGGCGCTCGCCGCCGCGGTCAGCAACGCCGGCGGGCTGGGCGGCCTCGGCATGTGGGGCCTGACCGCAGACGAGGCCGGCCGTCGCATCGCCGGCTTCCGCCAGATGAGCGGCGGCAGCCTGAACGTGAACTATCCGATGTGGCCCGAACCGCGCGCCACGGCGGAGATGGCCGAGGCGATGCGGCAGCACCTGCAGGTCCACTACGACGCCAAGGGGCTGGGCAGCGTGCCGGCACCGCGGGGGAAGGCGGGCGACGTTACGCCGGAACATCTGGCCATGCTGCTGGACGTCAAGCCTGACGTCGTGAGCTTCCACTTCGGAATCCCCGATTCCGCGACCATTCGGGCCATCAAGGCAGCCGGCATTTTCATCATCTCGAGCGCCACGACGGTCGCCGAGGCGAGGTTGCTCGAGGCGAGCGGCGTCGATGCCATCATTGCCCAGGGCACCGAGGCGGGCGGCCATCGCGCAACCTTCAGCGGCGTCGACATGACCATGCAGGCCGGCCTGTTCTCGCTCCTGCCGCAGGTGGTCGATGCGGTGCGCGTGCCCGTCATCGCTGCCGGCGGGGTCGCCGACGGGCGAACCGCGGCGGCCGCCTTCATGCTGGGCGCCGGCGCCGTTCAGATGGGCACGGCCTTCCTGCGCTGCGAAGAAGCCAATGTTCAACCGGCCCATCGCAGGGCGCTCGCCGAAGCGACCGAGTCGTGCACAGTGGTGACCGACCTCATCAGCGGCAGGCCGGCACGCTACATCCGCAACAAGCTGCTCGACGATCTCGTGGACTCCGGCTTGAAGCCGCTACCGATCCCGATGCAGCTCAGCCTGACACTGCCGCTCGGCCAGTCCGGAGACAGGGAGATGACGCCGCTGTTCTCCGGGCAATCGGCGACACTGGCCCGCCACACCAGCGCGGCGGACCTCGTTCAGGCGCTCGCCGAAGACGCGCTGCGGCGGCTGCGCGCGTTCGCGTAGAGACCGGCCGTAGCCAGCACTGGTCGACGACCGGGCGAAGCGACCGACGAGTAGCAGCGACCATTTGCGCGCGCTTGCCGCGACGCCTGATCGTCTCGAACGCTCGTTCAGTAGCTTGCTTGGTACAAGATCACGAAATTGCAACGGCTGCTCCGGCGCAGAGACACGAAGAGAGGACGTCGTGCCAATGCATCTCCAGCCGACAATTCGCTTCTCCGCTGGCGGTCAAGTCTCGGTAGACAGCACACAGTGCAAGGCCGGCGCCAGGTCGGCCCGAGCGCGATGACGCCGGCAACAAAAGCGCCGGGGTGACGTTTTACGTCGACAAGCCAGACCCAACGCCAACCAGAGGGCGCCATGACCTTGCAAGCGCGGTCGCTGCCGGTCACTTTCTTCCTTGCCGCCCTTTGCACGGCGACCGCCATCTACGCTCTTCCTCGAGAGGCGTCTGCGCAATCGCAGCAACTCACTCCATTGCGATCGCAAAGCGTCGCTGATGGTGGTTTGCCTGTTGGCGGACGATCGCTCGATCTCTCGAAGGCAGGATCGCCAGGCCGCTCGAAGAACGTCTGCCAGGCAGGAGGCGGCGGCGGCAGCAGTGGGGGCTCCGGTGGCGGTGGTGGCGGCGGCTCCGGCGGCGGCGCCGGAGGCGGCGGTACGGGTGCGGGCGGGGCCGGCAGCGGCGGTGGGGGCTCCGGGGGCGGTGGTGCGGGTTCCGGCGGCGGCGGCAGTGGCTCCGGTGGTGCAGGCACCGGTGGTGGAGGTGCCGGTGGTGGAGGTGCCTCGGCTGGAGGTGCCAGTGGTGCCAGTGGTGGAGGTGCCTCGGCTGGAGGTGCCAG
>NZ_JBFWZI010000031.1:50062-50528 GCF_050185545.1 Reyranella sp.
GTGGTGGAGGTGCCTCGGCTGGAGGTGCCAGTGGTGCCAGTGGTGGAGGTGCCTCGGCTGGAGGTGCCAGCGGTGGAGCTGCCAGTGGTGGAGCTGCCTCGGCTGGAGGCGGCAGCGGCGGCGCGGGCGCCGCCAGTGGCGGAGGCGCTTCGGCTGGTTCCAGTGGCGGCGGCGCTGGCGGTAGCGCAAGCACCGGTGGCGGAACCACCGGTGGAGGTGCCGGGACCGGAGGAGGAACCGCGACTGGTGGTGGGGCTGCGACTGGTGGCGGAGCTGCGACCGGAGGAGGGGCCGCGACTGGTGGCGGAGCTGCGACCGGAGGAGGGGCCGCAACTGGTAGCGGAGCCGCGACTGGTGGAGGAGGCGCGACCGGAGGAGGAACTGCGACTGGTGGAGGAGCCGCTTCGGCCGCAGGTCCCAGCGGCGGCGCGGGCGTCGGAGGAGGTGCCGCTTCGAGTGGAGCTCC
>NZ_JBFWZI010000031.1:50538-54896 GCF_050185545.1 Reyranella sp.
GCGGAGCCGCGACTGGTGGAGGAGGCGCGACCGGAGGAGGAACTGCGACTGGTGGAGGAGCCGCTTCGGCCGCAGGTCCCAGCGGCGGCGCGGGCGTCGGAGGAGGTGCCGCTTCGAGTGGAGCTCCGAGCAGCGTCGGAAGTTCCGGAGCAGGAAGCGTTGCTGGCAATGTCAGCCCGTCCGTCGGAAACACTGCGCCGGCCGCGGCGCAACCGCTGAGCAGCTCACCCGACGCCGGCCTTGCGACTGGCACGGGCGCGGCGAGTGCCATCAGCAACGGGGCAGGCGTCGGTGCTGGCGGCTCGAACAACGGCATGAGCGGCCCTGGCAACGGTACCGGTAACGGTGCGAATGGGCATGGGGCGAACGCCGGACCGAGGGGCATGTCACCCGAGGAACAGGCGCGCGTCTTCTCCCTGCGCGCGATCCATTTCCGGCCCGAGCTCTATTCCAGCACTGCCGATTGCCTCACGGCCGCCCACGGCCAGGGGCTGCCCCTAGAGCTTTGTCGATGACGTTCGACGCTCTCGACGACGACACCGCCCGCAGGTTCCGCTTCATGCCGGCCCTGGGCGCGCTGGGCTCGGCGCTGATGCATGCCGGTGTGGCTCTCGCCCTGCTGCCCGCGATGCTCTCGCAGAAGCATGCGCCCTTCACCGAGCAGCTCGCTTCGATAACACTCGAGCTGCCGACACCACCGAACGCTGCATCGACGGTGGCCGCCGCGGAGCCAACTCACGACCCGCCCGTTGGACCAATGGCGGAGATTGCCGGCTCCCCGGTACCGGCTCAGGGCGAGACCCCGTTGGCGGTAGCGACGCCGGCACCGAACGACCGGGATATCGTATCGAGCCTGCCGTCAGCCGAGCCGCCACCGCCGGTCTTTGCGCGCGAGTTCGGTGCCGTCCGCTTGCCGGACGTCCCCGACACGAGCCTGGAGGAGGCCCTGACGCCAGTGACGGCGCCGCCGACAGTGAGCAGTCGTGATTGGTCGGCGAATTCGCCGTCCGTCGCGGCGGCCGCGCCCCGCCTGCAGTCACCGCCACCGCAGCGCCAGCCGTCACCTCAGGCCGCGCCCAGACGGACCTCCCGGCCGCAGGGTGCCGAGGGAACCGCCCGGACGGCGGCGAAGGCGCCTTCGTCGATCAACCAGACCGCCATGGACGATCGTCATCGCCGGGTGCAGCAGGACTATCTCATGCAGGTCGTGAACAAGCTCTCGCGTGCGCGCTTCCAGGACAATTCGCGCGAAGCGAGCTCTCAGGGCATGCTCGTTGCCCGCCTGACGGTCGCGCGCGACGGGCGCCTGCTCGACCTGGCGATCACGCGGTCGAGCGGGTTTCCCGGTCACGATCGCAGCATTGCCGAGACGATTCGCAGAACCGCGCCATTCCCGCCTCTGCCGGCCGAGATAGGCGTCGAGCCGTACACCTTCACCGTCCCGATCGGTTACGCGCTGGACCGCTAGCTCGCCGGCTCGACAGGATGCTGTGGATTCGCCGCAGGGCAAACTGAGAGAGAAGCAGAACGCGCATCAGTCTCGCGTTGAACGGATCGCGTAGAGCATGCACGGCGTGGGATCATCGACCGCGATGACGCTCTCGCCCGTAAAACTTTCTGCCGTCACCTTCGCGAAGCCCCTGGCGCGCAATTGCTCGACGAGCTTGTCCAGCGCGCCCTTGCACCCGGGCGAGACTTCCATCGCGAGCTGCCGAATTCGCTGCCAATCCGGCTCGGCGATGCCGCGCAGAGCGTCCATCTCGGCGCCCTCGATGTCGATCTTCAGGAGATCGATGCGCGCCAGATCGAGCTGCGCGATGACATCGCTAATGGTGCGTACCCTGCAGGGCTGGATCACAGCGGGCTTGAACAGCATCGTCGCGATCAGGCGCATGAACCAGCGCGGCAGCAGCGGGAGCCCCTTGTGGATTTTCTTCAGCTGCAGGGGGCTCAGACCCTCGAGCATCCGATCCCACTCCTGCCGCTTTTCCGCCGGGAACAGGGTGGAGTTTCCGGGCACGTTGGGAAAATAGGTGATCATGGCCTCGGCGTTCGCGGCGCCGACGGCATCCGCCAGAATCGTCACCTGATGGCGATCTCGCCAACGCGACTCCACGACGTTCCGCTCCAGACAGGCGAGCGTAGGACGCGCCGGCTCGAGGCAGACGATCTTCAGCCTGTCGAAGCGCTCCATCAGCGCGAGAGCGAACATTCCGACGTTCGCGCCGACGTCGAGGACGACATCGCCATCGCCCACGGTCACGCCATGTCGTTCGTAACACCGGTCCTCGAAGATCTCTCGGAAGATGAACTTGATCTCGTTGCCGCTTCGGGGCGTGCTCCAGACGCGAAGACCGTTCGGGCAATGGAATTGCTTCATCGACAATCCATGCAGCCTGGGACCTCGATGTATCGTGTGCGGTTGGTTTGAAATGGTCGGGGCGGCCGGATTTGAACCGACGACCCCCAGTCCCCCAGACTGATGCGCTACCAGACTGCGCTACGCCCCGACCGGTGCCGCGGCAGGACCGCCCCGGCAGAGGGGCTTTAGCGCGAATGGCAGCGATGCCGCAAGCCGCCTTGCACAGGGAACAGGCAAAGAAGATACAGGCTCCATGACGAGTGTTGCTTCCGCCGACCTGACCATGGGCCGGCGCGTCCTGGTGTTCTCCTCGATCGGCCATGCGCTGATGCACATGATGACGGCGTTCTATGCCGTCATCGTGCTGACCCTTGCGGTTGCCTGGGACATGCCGGCCGAGAGCCTGCTCGAGCTCTACGCGCCCGCCACGGTGCTGCTCGGCATCATGTCCCTGCCGGCCGGATGGCTGTCGGATCGCATCGGGGCGCCGGCGACCATGGTGATCATGTTCTTCGGCCTCGGCCTTTCCTCGATCCTGTGCGGCCTGGTGCCCAAGGGCGACACGCTGATGCTGTCGCTGGCGCTGTGCGGGTTGGGCGTGTTCGGCGCCATCTACCATTCGGCCGGGATCGGCTGGATCATCCGCACTGCGCGCGAGCAGGGCCACGCCATGGGCGTCAACGGCCTGTGGGGCAGCGCCGGCCTGGCGCTCTATGGCATCGTGCCGGGCGTGCTGATCACGCTCGCCTCGTGGCGGGCGGCGTTCATCGTGCCCGGCATCGTCTGCCTGGTGGTCGGCGTGGGCTTGCTCTGGGAGATCCGGCACGGCCGGGTTGGTGATCGGCCGATGCCGACGACCGCCGGCGCGCAAGCCGGGCGCAGCGAGTTCTGGCGGGTCTTTTCGGTCCTTTCCGTCACCATGGCCTTCGAAGGCATCATCTGGCAGGCGGTCATGTTCGGCGCCGCCCTGGTGTTCGAGACACGGCTGGCCGCCGACATCGACAGCCTGCGCGCCGGGCTGGCATCGTGGGGCCTTGTGACCCAGACCGTGCTGTGGGTGGGGCTCGCGACCTCGATGATCTACGTCATCTCGGGCTTCGCCCAGTACGCCATGGGGCGCACCATTATCGATCGCTATCCGCTCAAGACGACCTATGTCGTGGCTTCGGCGCTGCAGGTCTTCGCCATGGTCGCGCTCGCCATGGGCAACGGCTACCTCGCCGTCCTGGGCGCCATCGCCTCGGCCGTGCTGAGCTCGGCGACGGGCCCGATCGAGAACATCCTGATCGCGCGCTACACGCCCAGCCGCTATCACGGGCTGGGCTTCGGCGCGAAGTTCGTGGTCGCGCTGGGGACCAGCCCGATCGCCATCCTGCTGATCGCCTGGGTGCGCAAGGCGACCGGGGAGCTCGACCTGCTGTTCTATGGCCTGGCCGGCGTTGCCCTGCTGATCACGCTGGTGGCCCTGCTGCTGCCCGGCGGCGAGCGGGCGCAGGCGCGGCGCGCGATCTCGGCGGCGGCTCAGCCGGCGGAGTAGGGCTGGGAGCGCGCCACTCCGATGGCGTTCTTTGAAGTTGCCCCGGTTTCGTGGACATCGGCACGATAGTGTTTCAGGAGTCCACCATGGCAAACAGGTATCATGAGCCCTATTCACCGGAGTTCCGTCGGCAAATGGTCGAGCTTGTTCGAGCTGGACGCACGCCCGAAGAACTGTCGCGGGAGTTCGAGCCATCGTCGCAAGCGATCCGCAATTGGGTCGCCCAGGCAGAGCGGGATGAAGGTCATCGCAATGACGGGTTGACGACGGGCGAGCGGGATGAACTGTCTCGGCTGCGACACGAGAACAGGCAGCTGAAGCTTGAGCGGGAAATCCTGTCAAAAGCGGCGGCCTGGTTCGCGCGGGAGACGATCCCGCCGAAGGATTCCGATTCGTGAGCGCGAACCGGGCCGTGTATCCGATCGCCACGATGTGCCGGGTGCTGGGCGTCTCCGCCAG
>NZ_JBFWZI010000032.1:0-2585 GCF_050185545.1 Reyranella sp.
AGGTGTCGGCGTCATCGCCGACGGAGGGGTCACGGCTGGGAGCGCGACACTCATAGGCGCAAACTTTTCCCTATGACCTCGCCTCTTTGCTGGGAGCGCGCCACTCCGATGGCGCTCATGGGATGCGTAATCTACAGGAAGAGCGCCACCGGCGCGGCGCGCTCCCGGCTATGAGAATCATGACCCCTCCGTCGCCGTAAGACGACGACACCTCCCCAGCGAAGCTGGGGAGGAGAAGAAGAGTTACGACTCCAGCAACCTCTTCACGAGCGCCTCGCACTCCTTGGTGATCGGGCTTCTGAACCAGCGTTGCGCATTGGCCTCGGGGTCGCCTGAGTACAGGCGTTCGTAGAGGCCGGCACGCGAGCCGAACTCGGTGCCCGTCATGTCCCAGGCGAGCTTCATCAGCTCGAGGCGATTCTTGGCCTCGATGCCCGGCCCGATCAGCCATTGGTCCATCAGCGGGCCGACGTCGGGGTGGGCGTAGTCGCCGGCGGTCATCGCCAGCACGCCCGACCCGGCGGCGAGGCGCAGCACGTCGGCCGCCTTGGTGTTGGCATAGGGGAAGAAGAAGTTGATCGCCCCGCCGCTAGCGCTGCCGACCGCCGCTGCCTCGCCCAGCCCGTCGCCCTCGACCGCCAGCTTGCCCGCGGCGTAGGCCTCGACGCGGCGCTGGCCTTCCACCATCGCGCCGAGGCGGATGCCCTCGGCGACGCTGATCAGGGCGATCAGCTCGCCGATGGCAGCCTGGAAGCGCGGGGTCTTGTCTCGCCCATTGGCGCGCGCGATCGCTGTCGCCATGCCGGCCAGGAAGCGCAGCTTCATGGTCGAGCGCGTGCACGCCTGGATGCCGGTGTACCCCGGCCGCGCATTGATCATGCCATTGTAGGCCGCGAGGTCCCCGTCGACAATCATGCGTTCGTGTGGCACCAGCACACGGTCGAACATCAGGATGGCGTCGCCCTCGTCGAACCGGCTGCTGAGCGGACGGTCGAAATGCGACTGGCCGCGGTGAAAGCTCTCGCGTGCCAAGATGGAGAGGCCCGGCGCATTCATGGGTATCACGAACGCGAGGGCGAAGTTCTCCTCGCCAGACTTGCGAGGATAGTACGGGCCGACGTAACACTCGTTGGCGACCGGCGCGAGCGTGGCCAGCATGCGGCAGCCGCTAACCACGATGCCGTCGGACGTCCGCTCGACCACCTGCACGGCCTGCGATGGCGCATCGAGCGTCGAGCGATCCGACTGCGGGTCGATCAGCGCATGCGTCACCTGCAGGTCGCCCTCGCGGCAAAGCTCCACCATGCCCTGGGCGCGTGCGGCCGCCTCGTTCTTGCCCAGAGCGCGCAGGCCGACCGACAGGTCGACCAGGAAGCCCGACATGAAATCAGTCAGGCGGCCCATCAAGCCGAAGGTGCGCTGCGCGCGCAGATGGAAGCAGGCGGCGAGCGCCCGGAACTCCTCGGCCGTGCGCGCCTCGAGGTAGGTCTTGCTGACCAGGTCTCCGGTCGATGGCGAGCGGTAGGTCAGGATGTCGCTGAGGGCGGGGTCATGCTGGTCGTCGTGCAGCGCCGCGATCGTGTCGATGACGCCGCGCAGCGGCGGATAGCCGGTCACATCCGAAACGACCTTGCCGTCGATGTGGAGCGTGCGCCCGTCGCGCAGTGAGGCGACATATTCCTGTCCGGTCTTGATGGCCATCTTTCCACTCCCAGGGGCCTTCGCCCATCCCGCCGTCGGTGGCGCGGCAGCCTCGCGACAAATTTGAAGCCGGAGCCGTTTGGCTTCCACGTCGGAATCTGAAATGTTCGCAGGATGAACATCGGCCAGCAATGCATCGTTCCGTCAGGTCCCTGTCGCGAGGGTTGAGCCTGATCCGGCAGCTGAACGTGACCGGGCCGGCGAGTGCCCCGCAGCTTGCCGTGAGCACCGGCCTCAATCGCACGACATGCTATCGCCTGCTGCAGACGCTGCAGGACGAAGGATACGTCTCGTTTGACGCCAAGAGCGCACAGTTCAGCCTCACGAACCAGATACGCACGCTGAGCGAAGGCGTATCGCTCAACGACCTGTCCAGCCAGGCCGCCCTGCCGCCGATGTTCGCCCTTCTGAGGGAAGTGTCGTGGCCGAGCGATTTCGCCGTCTTCGAGCGCGGATCCGTCATGATCCACGAGAGCACGCACTCGTTCAGCCCGCTCTCCATTCATCGATCCATGATCGGGCGGCAACGCTCGCTCGTGCGGAGCGCGCTCGGGCGCGCCATCCTCGCTGCCGCCGCGCCGACGCTCCGGCGCGAGATGCTCGAGGTCACGGCGTTCCTGGTGCCCGAGGACGCGACCCTGGCGCGAGACAGAAAGAGCATCGGCCACTTCGTCTCGCGCACGAACCGGGCGGGCTATGCCTCGTCGATAGGCGAGACCGAGCCGGGAATCAGTGCCATCGCCCTGCCGATCCAGGGTATCGGGCCGGTCCTCGGCAGCCTCAACATCGTCTTCTTCAGCTCGGCGATGTCTCCGGAGGTCGCGGCCAGGCGTTACCTGCGTGCACTCAAAGAAGCCGTCAGGGACATCGAAAGGCGCTGGCGC
>NZ_JBFWZI010000032.1:2685-33619 GCF_050185545.1 Reyranella sp.
TATCGGGCCGGTCCTCGGCAGCCTCAACATCGTCTTCTTCAGCTCGGCGATGTCTCCGGAGGTCGCGGCCAGGCGTTACCTGCGTGCACTCAAAGAAGCCGTCAGGGACATCGAAAGGCGCTGGCGCGCCCTGCAACACGCGGGAAAAGCCTGACCGTGCCGGGATCACCGCCCCTTCCAGCGCGGCGGCCGTTTCTCGACGAAGGCGGCGATGCCCTCGACGCGGTCCTCCGACAGATAGGGATTGACGCCCTCGTTGAGGCGCAGCGCCGCCGACGCCGGCAGGCCCGAGGCCTTGGACGCGGTCTCCTTCATTCGGCGCACAGTGATAGGGGCATTGCCGGCGATCTGCGTGGCCCATGCCATCGCCTCATCCAGCGCCTTGCCCTTGGCCACGACCTTGTTGAGGAAGCCGATGCTCTCGGCCTTCGCGGCATCGATGTATTCGGACCGGAACAAGAGATCGAGCGCGTGCGCCCGCGGAATCGCGCGCGGCAGCATTACGGTAGCGAAATGGGCACCCATCCCTCGCTTGGCTTCCGGCAGGCCGAACACGGCATGCTCCTCGCCGATCCGGAGGTCGCAGGCGAGCGCCAGCTCGAACCCCCCGGCGACCGCCGCTCCGTTGATCGCGGCAACTACCGGCTTATAGGTCTCGTAGATCACCTCGAAGACGAAGCGCTCCCGGGTCGACATGAGATAGACGAAGGGTTTGCCGGCCTGGTCCGCCTCGTGCCGCGCCTTCAGGTCGAAGCCGCCGCAGAACGCCCGGTCGCCTGCGCCCGTGACCACGATCGCCCGCACCTCGGGATCGGCCCCGGCCTCGACGAATGCCTCGGCGATCGCCGCCATCAGCTCCGGGGTGAGCGCATTGGCGCGCTGCGGTCGATTGAGCGTCAACACACGAACATGTCCGCGATCCTCGATCACGAGATCCTGCGCGGCCTCGCCGGCCGTTTCCTGCTGCGTCTGTCCCGGTGTGCTCACGGCAACCTCTCGATCGATGATCCTGGCCGAACGATCGCCCGCCCGCGCTCGCAAGACAACGCCGCGATCGCATCGACTTGCAGACCGTTTCGCGCGATAAAGGCGGCGTGACTCGACAGTCCGGCCGGTTTCAGAGCGGGAATGCCTGAAGCCCAGCACACCCGAAACTACGTGGCTCTCGCCGCCCTGGCCGTCGTCGCGACGCAATTCTCGAATGCCTGGGGCGCGGCGTGGTCGAAGTCCCTGTTCGCCGCCATCGGGCCGGAGGGCGTCATTGCGCTCCGCGTCGGCTTCAGCGCGATCCTGCTCGGCGTCGTGACCCGGGCCTGGCGGCTTCGCGTGAAGCGAAACCAGATCGGCAACGTCGTCGCCTACGGCCTCGCCCTCGGGCTGATGAACAGCATCGCCTATCAGGCCTATGCGCGCATTCCGATCGGCATCGGCATGGCAATCGAGGTAACCGGGCCGCTCGCCGTCGTCGTCTTCAACTCGCGCCGGCTCGCCGACCTGGCATGGGTTGCCTGTGCGATCACCGGCCTGGTCCTGCTGCTGTTCAAGGGAGTGGGCGATGTCGCCGCCGTGGACCCGCTCGGTATCGCATTCGCCTTCGGCTCGGCGGTATGCTGGGCAAGCTACATCGTCTACGGAAAACGGGTCTCGACGCTGGGCGGCGGCAGCATCGCGGCCGCCGGCCTGGCGATTGCCTTCGTCTTCGTCGTTCCGTTCGGCCTCGCGACCACCGGCGCCAAGCTGTTTCGCGAGGAATGGCTGGCGGCCGGGCTGGTGATCGCGATCCTGTGCAGCGCCATTCCCTTCTTCCTGCAGATCCACGCCATGCGCCAGCTCCCTTCACGGGTCTACGGCCTCCTCGCCAGCGCCGTTCCGGCGGTGGGCGCGATCATGGCCTATGTCGTTCTCGGCGAAGCGCTCGACCTGCAGCAATGCCTCGGCATCCTGCTCGTCATCGTCGCCGGCGCCGGCGCGACCCTCGGTCTGTCGAAAGGGCGGTAGGGCGCGCCACGCCCAGGTGCTCATGGTCTTCCGGACCGCGGGCGTCTCGCCCGCTCATGATTCATGAACCATGAGCGGGCGAGACGCCCGCGGTCCGGAAGACCATGAGCGACGCTGGAGTGGCGCGCTCCCGGCGACGACTATCACCCCTGAGGGACGCCCGCGCCGGACGGGCGCGCCCATGCGGCGGCGCGCTCCAGGAGGCGCCGCGCGCGAACGACGACTGGCAGGTCGATCATGCTGCCCTCGAATGCCACCGCTCCCGCACCATCAGCCGCCGCGGCATCAAAGGCCGCGATCAGACGGCGCGCGCGGTCGAGCTCGGAGTCCGATGCACCGTACTCTTCGTTGATGATCGGCACGTGCGCCGGATGAATGCAGGAAGCCGTCGTGAAGCCCAGAGCCCGGCCGCGCCGCAACCCGGCTCTGTAGGAATCGAGGTCGTTGATGTTGGCAAGCTGGCCCATCGAGCCCATCGGCAGGATGCCGGCTGCACGCGCCGCCGCGAGGCCCTGCATGGCGAAGACATACATGCTGTCGGCCGAAGGAACGGCGCCGAGCTCGGTCGCCATGTCCTCCCCGCCGACCGACATGCCGGCTATCCGCGGCTCGGCGGCAATGGCGTAGAGGTGCGGCAGCGCCGCCGGCGATTCGATCAAGGCGAGGAAACGCGTATGGCCGATCGTCATGCCGAGCGCCGTCTCGCGATCGCTCACCAGCTCGGCCAGCAGCCTCACGTGCTCGGGGCCCATCACCTTGGGCAGCATAAGGGCGGCGATGCCGGGCATGACGGCCGCGGCGATATCGGCGACGGCGAGATCGAGCGGGCGGTTGATGCGCACCACGACGTCAGCGCCGGCCTGGGCGACGCGCGGCACGGTGGCCGCCAGGGCGGCGCGCGCCGTCGCCTTGTGAGTCGGCAGGACCGAATCCTCGAGGTCGAGAATGATGGCGTCGGCACCACGCGTATGAGCCTTGGCAATGAATCGTTCCGAGGTCATCGGAACGAACAGCAGCGATCGCCAGGACGGCAGGGGCGAGGTCATGTGATGCACTCCAGTCTGCAGGCCCCCTTCTAGACCGCGGCTGTGACAAAGTCGTCGCTGCGCCTATCACAGGCCGACCTGCGAAATCAGCACGGGACACGGCAACACCGGAGAGGGGCTGCACCAAGGAAGCTCATGGCTGGGACCGCGCCCCTTGCCGGAAGCAGATCAACTTCCACTGGGAGCGCGCCACTCCGATGGCTCTTCATGATTTCACATCCCAAGCGCGCCATCGGAGTGGCGCGGTCCCGGCGCATGACGCGCTCTTGTCGACGTTAGGCCCCGTGGCGCGCCGCCGGCTCTCAGGTTCCGCTGCCGCCACGCAGGAAGCACCTGACATATCCGTCCTGCTCGCAGATGTGGGAGTGCAACGGGATGCGGTTCAGGCGGTCCGGCAGGATCCGCTCGGCTGGCACGAACTGCCATTGACCGCCGAAGAAGGCCTCCCATTGGCCGTCATCGCGCGGCCTGGCTTGCACCGGCCGGCAATCGCCACTCGTCTCATCGCCCTTGCAGCACGAATAGCCCTGCGGCGTCTCGAGATGCTGATACCAGTCGTGATTGGTGGCGTGTCCGTCGCCGTGCTCGCCCGACTGCGCGCGTGCAACGTCCTGGCACATTGCAACTCGGGCGCCGACGAGCAGCACCAACATTGCCGCAACGGCGATGTGTCGATCGAGCGTGAGCATCTTACCGCCGGCATTAATGGCCGGCGGTCCCCGAGGTTCCGCCGCAGGGGTGCGTCATTCCAGCCGATGTCCGCGTTCGCTATCACCTTTCTCCAGACATCGGTTGCGCGCGCGATGTGCGGCTTCGTTCCTCTGCCGTGCCGCTCAGAGACCCCATGCCCTGCTGTGCATAGGCTGCGCGCACTTCGGCGGCTGCGAGCGCTTTGTTCATCATCGTACAAATCGCGGCATTCCGCTCGGGTGGCGTCTTCGACGACATCACGATGGCGTACCGTTCGTGGCGGAAAGGTCGGGGAGCCAAAGCCGGGGAAGCCCCAGCCCCTCTGCGCCCCCATGCTCCGGCACGGGGGCGCCAATGTGGCGATGCTTCGCCAGAAGTCAGTTCGCAGCCGCAGCCAGCTTGTCTTCAGTCCTGAGCTCGAAGTCGCTGGCATCGTGGCGTTCGCGCAGCTGCATCGCGGGATCGCCCTGCAGGCGATTGACGATGCGGCCACGCTTGACCGCCGGGCGTGCACCGATGGCATCGGCCCAGCGGTTGACGTTCTTGTATTCGTGCACCGCCAGAAACTCGCCGGCGCCATAGAGCAGCCCCTTCGACAGGCCGCCGTACCACGGCCACACCGCGATGTCGGCGATGGTGTAATCGTCGCCTGCGAGGTACGGCGTCTCGCCGAGGCGGCGCTCGAGCACGTCGAGCTGCCGCTTGGTCTCCATGGCGAAGCGGTCGATGGCGTACTCGATCTTGAACGGGGCGTAGGCATAGAAGTGGCCGAAGCCACCGCCCAGGTAGGGTGCGCTGCCCATCTGCCAGAACAGCCACGACAGGCACTCGGCACGCCCGGCGACATCCTTGGGCAGGAACTCGCCGAACTTCTCGGCGAGATGCAGCAGCATCGCACCCGATTCGAAGATGCGGATCGGCTTGGCGCCGCTGCGGTCGACCAGCGCCGGAATCTTGGAGTTGGGGTTGACGGCGACGAAGCCGCTGCCGAACTGCTCGCCCTCGCCGATCCTGATCAGCCAGGCGTCGTATTCAGCGCCCTTGTGGCCGCGCGCCAGCAGCTCCTCGAGCATGATCGTGACCTTCTGGCCGTTCGGCGTGCCCAGCGAATAGAGCTGCAGAGGATGCTTGCCGACCGGCAGCTCCTTGTCGTGCGTCGGCCCGGCGACCGGCCGGTTTATGTTGGCGAAGCGGCCGCCGTTCGGCTTGTTCCAGACCCAAACCTTCGGCGGCACGTAGTCGGATGCGCTGCTCATGCTCCAGTTCCTTTGCTGGCGGTTTCGTTCATGGCGCCATTCTAACTTGCCGGTGGCCTTCCGGCGCGCCCGGCGACAAACTTCGGACAAGGAAAACGAATGGAGGAATAAGTATCATGAGGGCAGACCGGCAACGCCGCTTCGGCGATCTCGCGGACGACATCGCCGCCCGCCTGCCCGACCGCGAAGGCCTGGTGTTCGGCGCCAAGCGCTACACGTTCCGCCAGATCGCCGCGCACATCGACGAGGCGGCACGCCGCCTGATCGCGGCCGGAGTCGGCCACGGCGAGCACGTCGCGTTGTGGCTCAACAATTGCGACGACTGGATCTTCATCTCGTTCGCAGTGCAGAAGATCGGTGCCGTGCTGGTGCCGATCAACACGCGGTTCCGCCCGCGCGACCTGTCCTACGTCCTGGCGCAGTCCGACAGCCGATTCCTGATCACCCATGACCGCTCGGGCCCGGTCGACTATGCCGGCATGGTGCGCGAGGCGATCAGCCTGCCCGCCTCGGGCCACGCCGTGCAGGATCCGCGCTTCCCCGTGCTACGCTCGGTGATCCTGCTCGGCGAGGCGCCGCAGGCGGGAACCCTGGATTGGCAGTCGCTTGCCGGGCCTGCACGGCAGATTTCCGCCGACCATCTGGCGGCGCGAGCCCGCGCCGTCGACCCGGCCGCGACCGCCTTCATCATGTACACCTCGGGTACCACCGGCTTCCCAAAGGGGGTCGTGCGCAGCCATGAGCTGATCCGCAACGTCGAGGAGCGCGCCCACCGGATGGCGATTACCTACAACGACACGATCCTCAATTACCTGCCGCTGTTCCATGCTCTCGCCCTGTCGGAGGCGGCCTGGATGTCGATGATCACCGGCGCGCGGCAGATCGTGACCCGGAGCTTCGATCCCGAGGAGAGCCTCGACCTGATCGAGCAGGAACGCGCCACGGTCATTCACGGCTTCGAGGCGCACGTGAAAGGGCTCAGCGACGCGCAGGAGGCACGCCCGCGCAACGTCTCCAGCCTGCGTACCGGCATCTTCGCCGCCGGCATGCTGAGCGCCACGCCTGTGGTGCGCCGCGGCATGAAGGCCCTCGCGCCGATCAGAAATCTCTCCGGATACGGCATGACCGAGATCTGGCTAGGTGTGTCGCTGTCCTCGCTCGACGACGACGAGATGCATCGCAGCGAGGCGTCCGGCTGGCCGGGAATCGGCTACGAGCTGCGCATCGTCGACGACGGCACAGGGGCGGTGCTTGGGCCAGGCGTTGCAGGTGAACTGCAGGTGCGTGGCTGGGCGGTGATGAAGGAGTACTACAAGAAGCCCGCCGAGACCGCCGCCTGCTTCACCGAGGATGGCTGGTTCCGCACCGGCGATGCCGCGATATGGTTGGCGGACGGCCATCTCCGCTTCCTCGGCCGCTACAAGGACATGCTCAAGGTCGGCGGCGAGAACGTCGATCCGATGGAGACCGAGGGCCTGCTGCTGGAGCATCCTGCCGTCCAGCAGGTCGCCGTGGTCGGACTGCCGGATGAACGCCTGGGCGAGGTCGCAGTGGCCTATGTCGAACGTCGTCAGGGCCTTTCGCTCGAGGCCGACGAGGTGCTCGGCCATTGCCGCGGCAAGATCGCAAGCTTCAAGCTGCCGCGGCACGTCGTTTTCGTCGAGGCCTTCCCGATGACCGAGTCGGGCAAGATCAGGAAGGCGATGCTGCGCGAGGACGCGCTGAAGCGCTTCGGTCAGGCGAGCAGGTTGAGCCAATCCTGAGCACGCGTCCCGCGTCTGAAACTCTCGTTTCCGTTCGGATCGATGGGCCGCTCGTAGAGCCTGCAGACGACCTCGCCTGCGTTGCGCGCCGACAAGACCTCGCGCAACGTCTCGCCGGCACGATGTTCTGCATGATGAAGCTCGAAGTCGACGAAGCGGAGCTGACCGACATAGCTCGATTCCCTGATGCAGGAGCCGAACTCGGCCTTGAATGCGGCCTGGCGGCCGGGATGCCACTGGCAGATGCCGAATGCCAAACCGCCGGCGCCGAGAGCCTGGGGATCGAACTCGCTCTCGGCCTCGATGTTGGCGATCAACCCTGCGGCGTGCTCCCTGGACCAGCCCACATTGGTGAAGAAGGCAAGCGCTTCACGCGCGCGCACGAGCTTCGTTCCGGAAACCGTGATGGGCATCACACACCCCCTCCTGGATATGACACAATCGAACTCGATGACCCGCTGGCCGACTTCCGCTCGCCCTCACTGTTCACGTCTTCGCCTCCGACATCACCGTCGGAACAGGCATTGGTTGCTAGCGGCGCAGGTACGGTCGCCGGCAACGGATCGCGGCCAGTATCCGCAGGTGCCGTTAGTGCACCGTTATTTCTGGTTCCGGTGACGCCTCGGCCGGACTTCGCCCGCCCTGCTCGCCGATCACCAGCGCCGAATGATTGTCGAGGTCGGCGCGAAGACGAATTTCGGCGGTACCAAGATGATGTGGCCCGGGTTCTTGAGCGAGGTCAGCAGCATCCAGACGAAGGGAAGGACCATCCACAGGAGCAGCAGCGCCGCCGCCAGTCAGACGGCGACCTGCTGCACAGGGCGCTGCCACGATATCGCGCGCGCGGCCATCAGGTCGTGCTCTCGGCGGCGCGATTCCACAGCCGCATCAGCAGGTAGCTCACCAGGACGAATGCCCCGCTCCGGCTGCGCGCGGACTGTTCACGGGACCATCCGCCGGGTTACGCTCGCGCCAAGAGAAAAGCCTCCGGAGGAAAAATCATGCTAAAGAAGATCGCTGCGGCACTTGCCGCGGTGCTGCTGATGCCTTGCGTCGCGGCCCAGGCGCAGCCCTATCCGTCGAAGCCGATTCGGTTCGTCCTGCCATTCGGCGCGGGATCAGCGACCGATGCCTTGGCGCGCATTGTCGGCCAGGAACTGGAGCAGATGCTCGGCCAACCCATCATCGTGGTGCCCAAGCCGGGCGCCGACGGCGCGCTGGCCGCCGGCGAGGTCAAGCGCGCGGCGCCGGACGGCTATACCTTCCTGTTCGGCACCAACAGCCCGCTGGCGGTGGCGCCGAACCTGCAGAAGGTGCCACCCTACGACGTCATGGCTGACTTCACGCCGGTCACCTACCTCGGCGACAACACATTCTTCATCGTCGCCCATCCTTCCCTGCCGGCGAGCACGCTCGGCGAGCTCATCGCCTTCGCCCGGACGAGCCCCAAGCCGGTGAATTACGCCTCCGGCAATACCTACGCCCTCGTCTCGATGGCGATGCTGGCGGCCAACAATCGCATCACGCTCGAAGCGATCCGCTACAAGTCCGAGCCGGATGCGATGACCGACCTCCTGTCGGGCCGGGTGCCGCTGATGAACAGCACCTCGACGTCCGCGCTGGCCCACATCAAGGCCGGCAAGCTCCGCGCCCTGTCCACGGGGTTCGACGAGCGCAGTCCCCTGCTGCCCGAGGTACCCTCGCTCGTCGAGGCTGGCCAGCGCAAGCTGCCGATAAGCCCGTGGTTCGCCCTGGTCGGCCCGGCCGGTCTGCCTTCCGAGATCGTCGCCGCCATGAACAAGGCGATGGCCGCCGCCCTCGCCAAGCCGTCGGTCAAGGAACAGATGCAGCGCCACGGCTTCGCACCGAAATCGTCGAGCCCCGAAGCACTGGCCGCCTACATGAAGGATCAGCTCGCGGTCTGGAAGGTGGCGCTGAGGGATGCCGGCCTCGAGCCGCAGTGAGGCCTGACCGAATGGGCTGACTGAATCTGCGCCAACCTGCAACCAAAGCCAGAGCCCAGGCATTTATCCGAATCATCAGAGGAGCGTTCCGAATGCCCTACCTGGATCTGGCTCCGGCGATCGCCGCCATCCGTTCACGCCCGGAAGAGTTCGAGTTCTCCAACGACACACTGCACCATCGGCCGAGCCGGCACCACTTCCGGTTCGTCGCCGAGGACGAGGTGCGAATCGACGCGGTGTGCGACTGCTCCCTCCTGCGCGCCACACCCGAGCAGACGCGGAAGTTCCACGCGGCTTTCCGCGATTGGCGTACCTCCTATTGGCGCGGCGTCGAGGTCAATCGCGAGTTCGCCCGGCACTTCGACACGCCGCTGTGGCGGCGGTGCGCGATCTGGCTGCTGCGGCGGGTGGTGTCGCTGCCGTCGGCCGGACGGCATGGCCACGCTGTGCGCGACAGCAAGCAGGCCGTCGCAACCTAGCACGGCCTGCCCTCGAACCGCATTGTCGCCACGCCGTCAATAGCTCGGCTTGCTCGGGAACGGCGTCAGCTGCAGCTCGTGCGTCCAGCACGAACGATCCTGGGTGTGCAGGTAGTAGAAGGCGTCGGCGATCTTCTCCGGATTGATCACCAGGTCGGGGTTCTGGCGGACCCGCGGCAGGGCGCGGGTGCCGGGTGAATCGATGGTGCCGTCGATCACCACGTTGGCGACGTGGATACCGTGCTCGGAGTATTCCTCGGTGAGCACCTGCGCCAGGGTACGCATCATCACGCGCGGATAGTAGAGCGACTGGCCCGTCATCCGCTTGCGGCCGCGCAGCGAGCTCGCGTTGTTGGAAAACAGGAACGTGCCCTCGCCGCGCTTGCGCATGGCCGGCAGGACTTCCTTGGCGACCAGAAACGGGCCACGGCTGGCAATGTGATGGGCGGTGTCGAACATCTCGACCGGAATGTGCTCGAGCAACTCCTTGTCCGGCGGCAGGTCGCGACCCTCGAGATAACCCGCATTGTAGACCACGACCTGGGGCTCGCCGGCCTGGTTGCGGATCGTGGCGAAGGCCGCCGAGATCGACTCTTGGCGCGACAGATCGAGCTCGACCACCATGCCGTCGCCGCCCTGGGCGTGAATCGCCTTCTCGAGGCCGGCCGCGTTGACGGCGGTGCGCGTCGTCATGACGACGAAGAAGCCCTCGCGGGCGAACTTCTGGGCAATGGCGCCGCCGACGCCCCAGCGCACGCCCACGGGCAGGCCGCTGTCGTCGACGGCCTTGCCATGCACCAGCTTGGTGTTGCGGCCGTCCGATTGCCATTTCGACGTGGCGCCGATCACCACCGCGACCGGTTTCCCCTTGGTGTTCTTTCCGGCTTTCTCGGCCATGCCCGCTTCCTCCTTCGTTCGATGCTCCTCACTAATCTCAATCGAACAACGTCGCCAGGCGCTGCTTCATCTGGTCGGCGACGTAGAGTGCCAGCGCCTGGATGGTCGAGGTCGGGTTCACTCCGCCCGAGGTCACCCAGATGCTGCCGTCGACGATGAACAGGTTCTTCACGTCGTGGCTGCGGCCCCATTCGTTGACGACCGAGCGCCCGGGATCGGCCCCCATGCGTGCCGTGCCGAGGAGATGACCCGGGTAGTTCAGCACCGTGCGCGAGCAGTAGAGCCGGCTGGCGCCCGCCTCGGTCAGGATCTCCTCGGCGCGGGCGATGCCGTGCTCCATCATGCGCTGCGTGTTCTCGCTGATGGTGTAGTCGATGCGCGGCGCGGGAATGCCGTTGCTGTCCTTGAGCACGGGATCGAGCGTCACCCGGTTGCGCTCCTCCGGCAGGTCCTCGCAGGCGACGCCGATATTGACCCGCCGGTCGAGCAGGCCGCGGTAGATGCGATGATGATCGCGGCCCCACGGCAAATGACCGGCGCCGGCCGCGACCATCGCATGGTTGGCCGGGCCGGTGCCGCGGCCGAACTGCAGCGTGTAGCCGCGCACGAAATCGCGCGCCGGGTCGGTCTCGTAGAACTGCTTGCTCCACATGCAGGTAATGGGGCCGCGCCCGCCATCGAGCGGCTCGTCGACATAGCCCGACACGATCGGCCAGGGATGCAGCATCAGGTTCTTGCCGACCAGGCCGGAAGAATTGGCGAGCCCGTTGGGAAACCGCCCCGACACCGAGTTCAGCAGCAGGCGCGGCGTGCCCACGCCGTTGCACGCCACGATCACTACCTCGGCCGGCTGGAAGTGCTCCTTGCCCTCGGCGTCGTAGTAGACGGCACCCGATGCCATACCATCCCGGCCGACAGTGATCTCGCGCACCCGGCAGCGCGTGCGCAGTTCGACTCCGGCGCGCAGCGCCAATGGCCAGTAGGTGATGTCGGTGCTGGCCTTGGCGCCCTGCGCGCAGCCCGGCGTGCAGTGACCGAGGTTGATGCAGGGCGCCCGGCCTTCGTAGCTCGTGGTAGCGATGGTGGTGTCGGACGGCCACCAGTGCCAGCCTAGCCGGTTCATCGCCTGGGCGTAACGCGTGCCGGTCTTGCCGAGCGGGATCGGCGGCATCGGCGGATGGCGCGGCGGCACGCCGGGATCGCCGGCCAGACCGGAGACGCCCATCATGCGGTCGTTCTCCTCGTAGAACCGCTCCAGCGTCCAGTAGTCGATCGGCCAGTCGTCCGCCACGCCGTCGAGCGACCGCACGCGGAAATCCGACGGGTGCATGCGCGGCCAGTGCGCCGTGTAGATGATCGTGCCGCCGCCGACGCCGTTGAAGTTGGCGATCTTCATCAACGAACTGTCGTCGTTGATCGGATAGTCGGTGTCGCGGCCGCGCCGGTTCGGGCTGATGTCGAAATCGCCGTAGCGCCGCGCTTCCCAGTCGCGCCCATTGGTGGGGAAGTCGGTCGACTTCACCCAGTCACCCTGCTCGAGGCAGAGGATGCGCATCTTCGTCTCGGCGAGGCTCCACGCCGCCGCGGCCCCCGAGGCGCCGGAGCCGATGATCAGGACGTCGACCCGTTCCTGTCCGGCCCTCTCCTGTCCGGCCCTCTCCTGTCCGGCCATGTCAGCGCTCTCCCGAAAGGGCGGCGCGATCATCGCGCCACAAGGGCGCGCGCCCGCGAACCGGATCGAGCAGCGACCAGTCGCCCTGCTCCAGGAGGTAGCCCTTCGGGAAAGGCGCCCGCGCTTCCAGCCCAAGCGCCACCAGGACCCGGTCGTCGCGGTAGTAGGCGCCGAGCACCAGGCGGCCCAGCATCACCGCCGCCGCGCCGCCGCTCTTGTACCAGTCGTTGACGAGAGCCTCGCGCCGATCCCGGTCGAGTCCGGCGAACGCGCCGTCCGCCTTGCGCCCGATCGCGGCCAGGGCCTCGCGAATCAGTGGCAGGTCGCGTCCGATCGATTTCTCGATGTCGGCCAGGATGGCGGGATCGTCGGCTCCGGGCATGCCGAGCTCGCCATCCGCCGGCACCATCGTGCCGGCGATGATGCCGAGGTCATGGCGTTCGGCGGCGCTCAGTCCGGAGTTGGAAAGGCTGTCCATGGGGTCTCGAGCGGATTGCGGTTACTTCGGGCGGTCGTGATGCGCGGCGATCATGCGGGCCACCGCCATCGTCACGCGCTTGCCGGTCGGGATGTGCAGGAACTCGTTGGGCCCGTGCGCATTGGAGTGTGGCCCGAGCACACCGGTGATGACGAACTGGGTATCGGGAAACTTTTCGCCGAGCATACCCATGAAGGGGATAGAGCCGCCTTCGCCCATGTAGGCCGCCGGCTTGCCGAACGCATCCTGCGAGGCCTGCGCCACTGCCTTGGCCAGCCACGGCGCGAGCTGCGGCGCGTGCCAGCCACTCTGCCCGCCTTCGGCGTCGAACTCGATCTCGGCGCCGTAGGGCGCATCGGCCTCGAGCGCGCGCTTGATCGCCTGCGTCGCGACGGCAGCGTCGAGCGTCGGCGGAACCCGGATGCTGAGCTTGGCCGTGGAATAGGGCAGCAGCACGTTGCCGGCATTGCCTGGCGTCGGATAGCCATCCATCGCCACCACCGCGAGCTGCGGCCGCCAGGTGCGGTTCAGCACCAACTCGCCGCGATCGCCCGCCATCGGCCGCGTCGCGCCTGCGAAGGGGTACCGATTGTAGACCGCGTCGCCCAACACCTCCGCCGCTGCCTTGGCCTGCTCGATGCGTTGCGGCGGGATCTGGACGTAGAGATCGTCGAGCTTGATCGCGCCGGTCGCCTCGTCCTCGATCCGCGACAGCAGCCCGCGCAGCAGGCGGAAGGATGACGGCACGATGCCGGACGCATCGCCCGAATGGACGCCTTCGGTCAGCACCCGAACGGTCAGCGTTCCCGCGGCGATGCCGCGCAACGACGTGGTAAGCCACAGCCGCTCGTAGTCGCCGCAGCCCGAGTCGAGGCAAACGACCAACGACGGGCTGCCGATGCGGCCGATCAGATGGTCGACATAGTACGGCAGGTCGTAGCTGCCCGATTCCTCGCACGCCTCGATCATGATCACGCAGCGGGCGCGCGGCACGTTCTGCTCGCGCAGGGCGTGGAGGGCGGCAAAGCAGCCATACATCGCATAGCCGTCATCGGCGCCGCCGCGACCATAGAGCTTATCGTCCTTGATGACCGGTATCCATGGCCCAAGTCCTTCCGCCCAGCCCTTCATCTCGGGCTGCTTGTCGAGATGGCCGTAGAGCAGGACGGTGTCGCTGCCATCGCCTGGAACGTCGATGAAGATCAGCGGCGTGCGGCCGGGCAGGCGCACGACCTCCAGGGTAGCGCCGGCAAACGCGGCGAGCTCGCGGCGCGCCCACGTCTCCATCAGCCTGACGGCGTCTTCCATGTAGCCGTGCTCGACCCATTGCGGATCGTAGGCCGGCGATTTGTTGGGGATGCGGATGTACTCGACGAGGGACGGCACGATCGCATCGTCCCAGAACGTATCGACGAAGGTCTTCAGGCGGTGGGTGTCCATGCGCCCATGTTAGGACAAGGCAAAGGCCTCTCGCTACGTTCTCTCGTTCTCCCCTCCAGCTTCTCTGCCAGGGAGCGGACACATCTCGAAATCCCTCCCCGGTCATCGGGGGAGGTGCCCCATAGGCGTTAAACCAAGAAGAATCCTCATCCTGAGGAGGCCGCGCAGCGGCCGTCTCGAAGGATGGGCCACACAGTAGATCGTTGAAAAAAGCGATGTCGCAGCGGTCCCTCCTTTGCCGACCAAAGGGCGAAGGTTACTTCGCCCGATTCGAGACGCGGCCCGGCGGGCCGCTCCTCACGGTGAGGATTCTTCTTAGTTTAAGGCCTATGGGGAGGTGCCCCGTCATACGGGGCCTGCCTTCGCCGAAGCGAAGCCGCCTCGGCTTCGCGCAGGCAGGCGGAGGGGGAGTGCGGCGAGAGGATGCTTCTGATTCCGACGTCGGAACTTCATGAACCTCGCGTAAGGCCTTCTCCCTCCGGCCCTCCGGGCCAACTCCCCCGATGACGGGGGAGGAAAATGAGATGCGTCGACTCCATTGCGCAGGTAGCGTTGGCCCTTCACGCTGCGCCCCGCGCATTTCGAGGGGAGGATCGCCCAATGAAATTCGGCGCGTCGATGTTCTTCACCGACTATTCGATGGGCCCCGCCGAGCTCGCGGTCGCGCTGGAGCAGCGCGGCTTCGATATCGTCTGGGCGCCCGAGCATTCGCACATACCCCTGTCGCGCAAGACCGGCTTCATCCTCGGCGGCGACCTGCCCAAACGCTACTACGACGTCATGGACCCGTTCGTGACCCTGACTGCCGCCGCGATGGCGACGAAGACGCTCAAGGTCGGGACGGGCGTGTGCCTGGTGGCGCAGCGCGACCCCATCCAGACCGCCAAGCTGGTCGCCTCGCTCGACCAGGTCTCGGGCGGGCGCTTCGTGTTCGGCGTCGGCAACGGCTGGAACCAGGACGAGATGGAGAATCACGGCACCGCCTACGCCACCCGCCACAAGCGGGCACGCGAGAACATCGAGGCGATGAAGGCGATCTGGACCAAATCGAAGGCCGAGTATCACGGCGAGTTCGTCAAGTTCGGCCCGATGATGGCGTGGCCCAAGCCGGTGCAGAAACCGCATCCGCCAATCCTGGTCGGCGGCGCATTCCCCTACTCGGCGCGCCGCGCCGTACGCTACGGCGACGGCTGGATGCCGCAGATCACCGAGAAGAGCCCGACTCCGCTGGTAGAGCTGATCCCGATGTTCCGCCAATTGTGCGCCGAGGCCGATCGCGATCCCGACAGGATGGACATCTCGATCGGCGGCCAGCTGCCCGACGCCGACCTGGTGAAGCGCTACCGCGATGCCGGCGTCAATCGTGTGTCGGCCAGCCTGCCGTCGGAGAAGGCCGACACCATCCTGCCGATCCTCGACAAGTGGGTGGCCGTGATGCGCGCGATGGGCGGCTAGATTCGTCTTTCGGCGCGCAGCGGCGCGGTCACCTGCCGAGATCTCTCAGGATCTCGCGCGCAGCGTTGTGGCCGGGGACACCTCCGACGCCGCCACCGGGATGGGCCGACGATCCACACTGGTACAGACCCTTGAGCGGGCTGCGATAATCCGCCCAATGCGGCGCCGGCCGCGCGAAGAACAGCTGATCGATATTGAGCTCGCCGTGGAAGATGTGGCCGTGCGGCGAGCCGATCCTCGCCTCGATATCGGGCGGGGTCAGCACCTGCATGCCGATGATGCCGTCTGAGAAACCGGGCGCGTGCTCGTCCATCACCCTAAGTACGTTCTTGACGAAATCCGGCTTGCGGGTCTCCCAGCCACCCTCCTTCAGCGTATACGGCGCGTGGCCGCCGAAGAGGTGGACGACATGCTTGCCGGACGGCGCGATGGTGTCGTCGACGAAGCTCGGCGCCACCGGCGTGATGAAGGGGTCGCGCGACCAGTCGCCCCATTTGGCGTCGTCATAGGCGCGCTCGAGATATTCGATCGTGGGCCCGATATGGGCATATGTCGGATAGGGAAAGCCGCAGACCGCCGGATCGAAGGCGCGGTATTGCGGCAACCTCTCGCAGGCGATGTTGACCTTGAAGGCGGTCGAGAAGGTCCGATAGGTCTTGACGTCGCGCACGAGCTCGGCAGGCAGCGCACTCTCGGGGAGGAACTTGAGGAAGGTGAGCTTGGCGCTGACATTGCTCGCCACGACGCTGGCCACGATCCTCGTGCCGTCTTCCAGCGTGACGCCCGTCACCCGCCCGCCCGTCGTATCGATCGAGGCAACGGCAGCATTGGTGCGAATCTGCAGTTCCTTGCCGCGGCCATACGCGGCGATCGCCTGGGTGATCGTCCCCATGCCGCCGCGAACGAAGCCCCAACCGCCGGCGCCGGCATGCTCGCCCATGACATGGTGCATGATGACGTAGGCGGAGCCGGGCGTGCGCGGTCCGGCGAAAGTGCCGATGCCGGAGTAGTAGGCGAGCGCCGCCTTGACATGCGTGCTCTCGAACCACTCCGAGAGATAGTCATCGGCGCTCATCGTCACCAAATCGATGAGGCGGAAAAGCTTCCCGCCGATCTTGCGGTATTTCCACAGGAACTGCGCCGTCTGCTTGAAGGCGCGCCAGTCGCGGCAGCTCGGATCGGGTGGTGTCTCGAGCAGAAGCCTGCGGACTATCTGCGCCGCTTCCATCAGGTAACGGTCGAAGTCGGGATAGATGGCCGCGTCCTTCTCGGAGAAGCGCGCGAAGCTTGCTTGCGTCTTCGCCATGGTGTCGCTGAAGACGAGGTGATCGCCGCCCGGCAGCGACGAGAACATGTCCGAGGCCGGCAGCACCTCGAAGCCGTGCTTGTGCAACTCGAGATCGGCGATGACCTTGGGATGCAGCAGACTCATGAGATAGCTGAAGACGGAAAACTTGAAGCCCGGAATGACTTCCTCTGTCACCGCGGCGCCGCCGATCACGTCGCGGCGTTCGAGCACGAGCGTCCTCAGGCCGGCGCGGGCGAGATAGGCACCACAGGTCAGGCCATTATGCCCGCCGCCGATGATCACTGCGTCGTACCGTTCGGCCACCCTGCCCCCAACGAAGCTAGCGTTGGCTCAACCTGAATGAAACGGAGCGCCGTTTCAACGGCTGAAGACTCTCCGGTCGCGAAAGAGACGCGCCCGAAGATCGCCCGGCGCGCAGTCAGCCCGCATCTGCGGGATCTCTCAGTCGGACCGGAGTGATGCGCGCGATGGGCGGCTAGAAGCGGCCAGCGATTCGAACCGTGCCGCCGATGGAGCCGTAGCGATCGGCGAACTCGGCGTCGGCCTGCAGGCGCAACGACCAGGTGCGGTCGAGCTCGAAGTTCGACATGACGCGCACGATGCCCATGTCGCTCGGCAGGGGCGCGCCGGATACCACGAACGCAGAACCCGGCAAGGACTGGAACCACGCCGCGGCCGAGCCTGTCGTCTGGTACTCGTGCGCCCAGGCGAGCCGAGCCACGAGCCTGGTCCGGGCGCCGAACACGTTGCCGAGCTCGGCGTCGCCCTCGAGGCCGAGCTCCGACCGAAGGGAGGAGGTCGAGCCGCCGCCGAAGCAGAGCGCGGTGCCGCCGCCCTGCTGGGAGGTCTCGCAAAAGCCCGGCGTGTCGAGCACCTGGCCCTGGCCGGCCACGAACGGCGTCACGCCATGCTCGCCGAAGGCAAAGCGATGGCCGATCTCGGCACGTCCCGACCAGGTCGTCGCGGTGTAGCTCGCCGTCAGCCAGTCGGCGAGGTAGGGCACGGGGCGCTGCGTGTTCACGCCGAACTGGCCCCACGCACCCGCGGCAGCGAGATAAAGCGGCCCGAGGGTCGTGCGGCCGTAGAGTCCGACCTGGAACATGTTGCCCCGCCCGGTCCCCAGCCCGTTGCCGAGAAACCAGTTCGCCGACCCGCCGGTGATGGCAAATCCCAACAGACCTTCGTCGAAGGTCCAGTCGCCCCCGGCCGCGAGGCCCTGCGTCGAAGCCTGGACGGCGGAAGAGCCCGTGTTGGCCTGACCCTCCAGCCAGCCATAGCCGCCGAAGCCGGCGAGCCAGCCACGCAGACGCCGCGGCTCCGCGGCGGGCTCGCTGGCGGTGAGCGAAGCGTATTGGTTGCCGCCGACGGAGAGGCCGGCGCCACCGCCGCGCGCCAGCACGGTGTCGAGGAACTGGTTGCCGAACGCAAAGGCCGAGACCTGCACCCCGGTCTGCACCTCGCCGGACAGCGCGCCGAGCGAGCCGGCAAGCGCGCCGCCGGTCTGGCCGAACAGCGCCGCAAGACCGCTCGGCAGGCTGTTGCCGGTGTTGAAGCCATTGTTGATCGCCGCAGCGACGGCGCTCTGATTGGCGGTGAGCGGCGTGCCGACGCCGAGACCGGCCGTCAGGTTCAGCAGCACATCGGTCGAGGTGTAGGACAGGCTGGCAAGGAAGCCCGCCGGCAGGTCGGGCGCGACCAGCGCGTCGAACGCGCCGCTGCGCCCGCCCGCCGCCGACAGGATCGATTGGCCACGCGGCGAATAGGAGCCGCCCGGCACGAAGCTCGCCAGCACGGTGCCTTTCAGGCTGGCGCTGCCGGTGGCGGTGACGCGATCGATCGCCCCTGGCGCCACCTCGACGGCGTAGATCGAGCCGGGGGCAAACGAGAGATTGCCCTGCACGGCGAGCGTGCCGATCGAACTGCCCGGCGCCAGAATGCCGCCGCTGCCGACGGTCGTCGTGCCGACCCGGCCACTGCCGCCCAGCGTGCCCATGACGTTCACGGACGAGACGAGTGAGCCGTCGACTACGAGCGTCGCCCCGCTCTCGATCGTGGTCGGCCCACTGTAGGTGCTGGCGCCAGTGAACACGATGCGTCCGCCGCTTTCGCTGTTCGCCACGACAAGCTGACCCGGCATGCCTGGCACGGCGTCGGACAGCGCGCCCGACAGCCGGGCGCTGTTGCCGCGCTGGTCGAGGCGGTTGGTCGGCGAACCGTCGACCGTGAAGTTCTGGCCGTAGGTCTGGCCGTTGGTGTCGACCTGCAGCGTACCGCCCTGGAAGGCGGGAATGACCGTCGTTCCGACGTTGCTGATGAAGTAGGTCTGGCCGGCGGCGATGGTCGAGACCGGCATCACCCCGGCGCTGCTCAGCGGGCCGAACACGCCCGACGTGTCGTAGGGCCGCAACACCATGGCGCCGCTCGCACCCTCGCCCGTAATCTGTCCTGTCAGGCTGGTCAGAACGCCGTCGTCGAGCCGGCTGAATACAACGTTGCCCTCGGGCGTCATCGAGCCCAGCAGGGTGAAGTTGCCAGCGCTCGAGTCGAGCGGCGGTGCGCCCAGCCCCCAATAGTAGCCGTTGGAATAGTCGGTGATCTTGAAAGTGCCGGGACTCGTCGTGCCGAACAGCGTCTGGCTCCTGATCTGCCACGTCGTCCCCGCCGTCCAGCGCCATTCCGGCGAGGTGATGTTGGCGGTAGTGAACTGCGAGGCCGAGGGCGGCGTGAAGGTGGCCGGGTTGTAGGGCGTCATGTAGGCCCAATGAGTGATCACCGCAGCGGGGCTGGTGATCATCTGCATTTCCATCAGCGGAACACCCGCAATCTCGCGCATCTGACCGATGCCCAGGGTGATGAGAGACCCGGACGAGTTGAAGAAGCCGATGGCGATCTGCCCGGAGGTCGTCACCACGCCCTGCATTGCCTGGGAACTCGTCGACGACTGCCCCGCATTGTAGAACGTCGCCGTGCTCTGCCCGGTGAACACGCCGTGGGTCGCCGTGCCCAGCGCCCACAACGTCTGATCGCCGATCGCCGTCGGTGGCGGCGTTGTGAAGCTTCGGGTGCTCGATGCGTAGGCGATCAGGTTGGGTACCGGCACATACCAGTTGGAGTTGGTGAGCAGTGCATCCCAGCGCGAACCTTGCGCATGCGCCGAAATCGATTGGAAGCAAAGGCACGCGAGGATGGTGATCGACGCGCAGCGTAGCCTCTTGCATCGTCCCTTGGTCTGCATGAATGATCGGCCCCCCCGAAGCCAGCGAACTCTAACCGTCGGCCGTCAGTCGCTACAACACTTGATGATCGGGTGCGCAGCGCCAGAACCATTGCCGATACTCGCGCTCGGCCCATTCGATGCATACGCCGGCATGGGTCAGCGGATCGACGATCGAACGATCGATCTGCTGTACAACCTTGGCCGCTTCGGCATGCGCCCGGCTGGAAAACGCGCCGCGCCGGCGTTCGAATCGATAGGCCTGCACGATGTCCATGAGAGCGTTGTTGGTGCGCGCCCATGCCAGGACGGCGGCGCGCTGCTCCGCGATGCGCCGCCATTCGGCCTCGACCTCCTCCGATGTCGCCGGCGCGGTGCTACCGGGCACCAGGCGATGCAGCCGCTCCTTGAGCAGCACCGACGCCATGAGCGCGCCCTGCTCGGGAAAGCGAAAATGGAAGTATTCGAGACCATTGAAACAGCCGCTCCGCCATCGGCGGTCGATCTGCGCCGCGCTTTCGTTGAGCCTGCCCTGCTCGGCATAGGTGAGCAGCCCGCGCGCGATGCGGGCGACCCTCACGGGATAGAGCCGCGCAATGGCGGCCGAACTCAGGGAGCCGCGCACAATGCGATCCGACGGCATTTCCATGTGGCCCCTCCCTTCCTCTACTGCAGGAACAAACAGAGAACAAAAAGTGCGGCAAGTCAATGATCCGCCATGGGGGCCTGCGAACCAAATCGGTAAACTCACGGCCGGCGCATCAGGTCGTCGGGGCAAGGTCCTGGTTGTCGAGCAGCCGCTGCAATGCCGCACCCGCAGCTTCGAGGATCCGGTCGAGAATGACGCGACCGTGCTCGACGGAAGCACCGGAGGCATCGCCGATGACGCCATGATCGGCGATCCGCGGATCGCCGCTGCTCCACGGCCAACTCACACCCGGATCGAGAATGGTAGCGCGCACCTTCGCGTCGTCCACGGACCTGGCGGGACCGCCAATACGCTCGCGGCGCACGCGATCGGGCGCGAGGGCCAGCATGAGCGAGGTCTCGTCCTTGCCGGCGTGGATCTCGGGCATGCCAACCGCTGGCACCGGGCTCATCAGGGCGCCGGTATGCAAGGCGCAGACGTTCAAGCCGAAGTCGGCCGTCAACTCGTAGCCCAGCACTTCGAGGATGCCGCGGTTGCCGCCATGGCCGTTGACGATCATGAGGTTGCGCGCCGGCAGCGCTCGCGCGATCTCGCGCGCCAGTTCACGCAGGAACGTCGTCATGCCGGTGACCGACAGCGACAGCGTGCCGGCCGTCCAAGCGTGCTCGCGCGACAGGCCGAGCGGCAAGATCGGAAGCTGCCACAGATCGAAGGCTTCGCCGAAGCGCGCGGTGATGGCATGTGCGATGCGCTCGGCCAGGATGGCATCGGTATCGAGCGGCAGATGAGGCCCGTGCTGCTCCATCGAACCGACCGGCAGCACCAGCACCGAGCGCGCGCCGAGGTGAGAAACCTCCTCGAAGGTGAGGCTGCCGAGCGCACGGTCTTTCATCGACTCATCCCCTGACCATGCGGCGAAGGACGACATCCTTCAGCACGAAATGATGGAGCAGCGCCGCCCCGATATGGAGGACGATCAGGACGAGCAGCGCAAACCCCACCACCCGATGAACCGCGAACAGGGCTTCGGAGAAGGGCCGATCCACGGGCCAGATCGGCGGCAGCTCGAACAGCCAGAACACCAGGATGGGCGCGCGATAGGCCGAGGTCGCGAGCCAGCCGACCATCGCCTGCAGCAACAGCAGCCCGTAGAACGCCCAGTGGGTGGCGTGCGCGATGCGGCGCTGGCCTGCCGGCACGCTGGCCGGCAGCGGTGGCGGCGGATGGTTCATCCGATAGAACAGGCGCGCCAGCACGAGTGGCAGCAGGACGGCCCCGATCGAACGATGCAGGTGATAGAGCGTGTCCTGCGCCGCGCCGACATTGAGGTTGGCCATGACGATCCCGATGGGAATCATCACGAGAACAAGCGCTGCCGTCGACCAATGGAACCATCGGGCGATCGATGTGTATCCCGCCTCGGTACGATCGGACATGACTTCCCTAGTCTTCTCCGTCTGCCGCCAGGGCCTCGAGCTGATGTCCCGCGCGTTCGGCCTTGGCCACCATGTAGCGGCGGTTGTCGGTGTTGATGGCCGCCTCGAGGGGCACCCGGCCGGCAAGGTCGACGCCGGCGCGGGCAAGTCCCGCGAGCTTTGCAGGGTTGTTGGTCAGCAAAAGAACCTGCCTGCAGGCCAACAGATGCAGCATGCGGGCCGCGATTCCATAGTCGCGCTCGTCGTCATCGAAGCCCAGCATCGTATTGGCGTCGATCGTGTCCAACCCGGTATCCTGCAGCGCATAGGCGCGCATCTTGTTGGCAAGCCCGAGCCCACGGCCCTCCTGGGGCAGATAGAGGACAATGCCGCCGCCGATTTCCGCCAACCGCGCCAGGGCGAGGCGAAGCTGCTCGCCGCAGTCGCAACGCCGCGAACCGAATACGTCGCCCGTCAGGCAGGCGGAATGTATCCTCACCGGCACGGGACGCGATCGATCGGGCTTTCCGACGACCACGGCCGTGGCGGTCTCACCCTGACCGTCGCGGAACACGACGAAGCGCGCGCGACCGCCTGCCTCGAGGGGAATGGCCGCCTCGCTTACGATCGACAGGGACAATGCCGACTCTGTCCGGAAACCGTCGATCGCACTCGCGTCAACCTGCACGGCCAGGCGTGACATCCCGGCCAGTCTCTCGGGCGAGAGCTCAGCCACCAGCAGGGCGGGGAGCAGCTGGGCAAGCTTCATCAACCGCACACCGTCCTTCTCCAGGGCGGTCGCCGGCGTGCCGCGGAGTCTGTTCGTCACGACAGGGGCTTCGACCAGGGAAAGGATCGCGTTCACCTCGATCTCCTCCGGCAGCTCGAGGTGCACCGGCTCGCGGATGGCGTGGCCGATCGCGCGCGCTCGGCTTGCCGAGAGAACCAGCCTCAGCCGACTCGGAGCAACAACATCGCGGAAGGCCCCAAGGCTCGCGGCGCGCAGTCCCTCCGCGGGCAGGGCCAGCAGCGGTGCCTCGCGGCTTCCATCCGCGCCGACGATCACTATCGGCCGGCCGGCGCGCAACTCCGTCAGGCCTCGACCGATCGCGATGCTCTCGCTGCTTCCGAACAGAAGCCGGATCGGCGAGGAATTCTTGCCACCACTTCCGTTATGCATAGTCACCGCCGTGCGGGCTCTGGAACCCTCGACCATCGAACTTAGGGCCAACCCGACAGCGCATCGTACACGATTATTTTACTGGTCCCCGTAGCGGCGGGCTGTTTCCGGCTATCATCGCCCGATGCATGAACGTGGATGATGGGGCGCCGCACCGCCGAACCAGACTCGTCGTGGGACGAGGTCCCGCGCCTCATTCGGGCCGGCATGGGGTTGCCGCAGCCCTGGGAGAAGCTGTTCGGCCCTTTGCGGGCAACCTCATCCTCCGGCATCCTGGCGGTCGGGCAGATCGGTCAAACTCTCGACGGACGCGTTGCCACGCTGTCCGGCCATTCCCACTACATAAACGGATCGGCCGGGCTCGATCATCTGCATCGCCTGCGCGCCGTCGTCGATGCCGTCGTCGTTGGCGCCGGCACGGTGCGCGCTGATGATCCGCAACTCACCGTCCGCCGCGTCGCCGGTCCCAATCCGGTCCGCGTGGTGCTCGATCCCAGGGGAACGCTGGGCGGGAGTGCGCGTGTCTTTGCCGCCGATGGCACGCGCCGCATCGTCATCACCCTCGACGGGACACCGACTCGATCCGCGGCGGAGATCGAGACGATCGCCCTGGCCGGATCGACGACTCGTCTCGAACCGGCAGCGATTCTCGACGCCCTGTCGGCACGTGGCTTGCGGCGCGTGCTGATCGAGGGTGGTGCACGAACCGTGTCGCACTTCCTGGGTGCCGGTTGTCTCGACCGGCTTCACGTCATGGTCGCGCCGGTCATCCTCGGCTCCGGACTCCCGGGCCTCGAGCTGCCGCCTGTCGCGCGCATGACCGACGCGCTGCGTGCGCCGGTTCGCGTTCACCTGCTGGACGACGAGGTGCTGTTCGATTGCGACCTGTCGGCGCGACGTGCAGCGGCCGGCGCGGCGAACAAGTCGAGGTGACCGACCCTGATGCAGGACCTGTTCGCGACGACGGCGGCGCGCCGGTTCACCAGCCATTGGGCGACCGCTTCGGCTGGCATCTCCCCGCTTTCGCTCGCAGCGACAGCCCAGCCGGCCAGCATGGCCTCCTGAATCGCCCGATCGGTCTCGCGCAGCACCCAGTCGGCGGCGCCCGGCTCCACGGCATAGCCGACCTTCTCGAAGTACGCGCCCGCGCTTCGGGCGGCCATCGGCCCGAGCGCCGGTCCAAAACCCTTGTCCCGCCGATGATGTGTATTGACCGCCGAGATGACCGCCGCATCGCGCGGGTCCGCAGGCGCGAGCTCGACTCGACCGTCATAGCTCAGGGACGCGTAGACCGGCAGCCGGCGCGCTGCGACTTCCGTGACCAGGCGCTCCAGCCAGTCGCCCGAGACGAGGTCGAGCAGGGCCGACGTCGTGACCAGATCGACCGGTCCATCGAGCGCCGCTTCGAGGTCGGTCACGAGGTCGAGCGGCTGGACGTACAGGTTCGCGGCCGGTGGCACGCGAGCCAGCAGGCTGAGGTCGTTGTCGAACAGGCGCCACGTCTGGCGCATTGGCAAGTGAGGGCCGAGGGCGCGCAGCGTCGAGCCGGTGCCGCATGCCAGGTCCACGATGGTGACGGCCGACCGCCCGGACAGGGCGGCGACCGCCCGCTCGAGTACTCCGGGATGGCGCGCCTGCCGGTCGAAAGGCTCGCGCAGCGCCAGCCAGTCGGCGGAGAAGCTCATGCGAGACCTTCGAGCAGGCATGCGAAGGCCTCGCCGGACCTCGCCCAGGTGGGCAGCGCCGCCGCCGCGGCACGGGCTCCCGTCGCCAGCGCACGCCGACCCGGCTCGTTCGTCAGGACGTCCCGCAGCGCGAGAGCGAGAGCCGCGACATCACCGGGTGGCACGAGCCTGCTTGCCGACGCGGGCACCGTTTGCGGGATCGCGCCGCCCGTGGTGCCGATGATCGGCAGCCCATGGGCGACCGCCTCGGCATAGGCCATGCCGTAGCCCTCGAAATGGGACGCCAGCACGAACACGTCTGCGCCCGCGTAGAGTTCTGCAAGATGCGCTGGCGACACCGCTCCAGGGCTCACGATCCGGTCTCCGAGCCGGTGCTTGGCGATCAGCGCATCGAGACGCTCGACCGCGCCTCGATCGCGATCACGATCACCAGCGATGGTGAGTTGCCAGTCGAGATCGGTCAGGGCCGACAGGGCTTCGATGAGCACGTCGAAGCCCTTGCGGGGAACGATGGCGCCGACCGAAAGCAGGCGGAGTCGACCACTGCCCCTGCCCGCCGCCTGCGGCACTGGATCGGTGCCCGGAAAGATCACACGGAGCCGTTCGCGCGACACGCCGAACTGATCGACCAGCAGGTCGGCCGTCGCATCGCTGGTGGCGATGACCCAGTGCGCGGCGGCGAGCGCGGCGCGCTCGCTGGCGCGCAGCCGCTCGGCGACCCCCGGCGTCAGGCCGGTCTCGCAGGCCAGCGGATGGTGAACCAGCGCCACCACGGGCCGGGTCGCCTGCAGCACAGCGGCAGCCTCGGGGAGCGCGCCGAAGCCCAATCCATCGATTACGATCGGTTGCTGCGCGGAGGCCGACAGGAGTCGACACGTCGCCACTGCGACCTGCTCCTCGCTCGGCAGGGGAAAGCCGTCACCCAGACCCACGAGGTCGACCTGCCAACCCAGAGTCTGCAACTCGGAGAGGATGCGGCGGTCGTAGGCGTAGCCGCCGGTCTGCGTCTCGAGATCGCCGGGTATCGCGAAGGTTACGCGCTTGGCCACAACGGTGCCTCGTACCACGCCCGCGCCACGTGCGATTCGGAGATGGTGACCCGGATCGCCTTCAGCTGGCGGCCGTCGCGACCGAGCTTGCCGTCGCGCGCCGCGTCGGCCAGCCGGTCGTGGATATGCTTCGTCAGGAACTCGGTCGTTGTATTTTTCCCGGCGAACCCGGGAATCGCATCGAGGTTCTTGTAGTTGAGCGGGCCGAGCACCGATTTCAGGATTTCGTGGGCTCGCCCGATGTCGATCACGATGCCGTTCTCGTCAAGCGTCTCGGCGAGGAAAGCGGCATCGACCACGAAGGTCGCCCCATGAAGGGCCTGGGCCGGCCCGAACACCTCTCCCTTGTAGGAGTGAGCGATCATGATGTGGTCACGGACTTCGACGCAGTGCACGGGCGATTCTCCCAGGGGGGCTTGGCTAAGAAATACCTCATCCTGAGGAGCTGTGCGTAGCACGGCGTCTCGAAGGATGGGCCGCAGACACGGTGCATGTTGCCCATCCTTCGAGATGCGCCCTTCGGGCGCTCCTCAGAGTGTGTGACTTTATTGACTGCTGATGATCTCAGGAATAATCGATCCGCTGGCACAGGATGCCGCTTGCCGGAGCGAGGATGTCCGGCAGTCGAGCCGGCAGGTCCTCGAACGCCACCGGTGCTTCGAGCAGCACGTCGAGCCGATCGTCGGCGAGCAGGCTCAGCGCCTTTTCCAGGCGTCGGCGGTGGGTCCACTCCCGTCGGTGCGATGGCGCCACCATTCCGACCTGGCTCGCCACCAGCCGGAGGCGGCGACTGTGAAAGGCGCCGCCGAGGGGTACCATTACCAGGTCGCTGCCGTACCAGCTGAGCTCGAGAATGGTTGCCTCGTCTGCCGCCAGGTCGAGCGCAGTCGCAAGGCCCGCGCTCGTTGCGCTGGCATGAACGACCAGCGCGCACTCCGACGGCGCCTGCGCCGGTGTCGCAAAATCGAGTCCGAAGGCGGACGCGACACGCGAACGCGCGGGATCGATATCGACGAGCGTCACGCTCGCGGCCGAGAACGTCCGCAACAGCAGGCCGGTCAATGCCCCGACCACGCCGGCCCCCACCACGGCCACGCGCGAAAAGGGGCCCGGGCCCGCGTCCCAGACGGCGTTCAGCGCCGTCTCCATGTTGGCGCCGAGGACGGCCCGACTCGCCGGGACATTGGCAGGCACGGGAACGGCCGCAGACTCGGGCACGTCGAACAGTGCCTGGTGCGGATGCAATGCAAAGACCGTCCGCCCGCGAAGCTCTGCCGATCCGCGCTCGACCGCGCCGACGGTCGAATAGCCGTACTTCACGGGAAAGGGGAACGATCCGGCCATGAAGGGGGCGCGCATGCGCTGGAACTCGGACGGCGGAACGCGCCCGTTGGCGACGAGGGACTCTGTTCCGCGGCTGATCGCGCCATGCGCGGCCCGGACCCGCACCATGCCAGGCGCCAGGCGACCCAAGGGCTCGTCGCGGAGCTCGGCCCGACCGGCATCGACGTACCAGAGCGCGCGGCCGGTCTCTTCGTCGCCTGTGATCCAGCTCATGCGGCTCGACGCGATGTGATAGCAAACGCCATTCGTAACGCTATCATGGGTCTTCTCGGGAGATCATCAGCGTGACGCATACTCTCGACGAGCGGGCCGCCCTATCGAGCGCCCAATCGCATGCCGACCGGCAGGTGCTCGTTCGCCGGCTCATCTTCGCGGCCCTGGCGGCGGCATCGATAGTCCTGCTTCTCGTCCTGGCCGGCCTCGCCTTGTCCGCCGGCGGATTCGATCTGGTCGACCTCGTCCTGCTGCTGTTGTTCGCCGCGACCACGCCGTGGCTGGCCATCGGCTTCTGGAACGCCGCCATCGGCTTCGTCATCATGCGGTTCACGCGCGATCCCAGCACCTATGTCGGACCGCAGGCCGGCCGCACGATCCCGCCGTCGGCCATCGCGGCGTCCACCGCCATCCTGATGTGCGTGCGCAACGAGTCGCCGGACCGGATGATCCGCAACCTCGGCGCCATGATGGCCGACATCGAGGCCGCCGGATGCGCCGACCGCTTCCATGTCTATGTCCTGAGCGACACCAGCCTGCCGGACATCGCGTCGGCCGAGGCGGCGGCGTTCGCCGACCTCGCGCGACAATGGGCGGGCCGCCTTCCGCTGACCTACCGGCGGCGGGAGGTCAACACGGGCTACAAGGCCGGCAATATCCGCGACTTCCTGGAGCGCTGGGGCGACGACCACGAGTTCATGGTGACGCTCGATGCCGACAGCTACATGACCGCGTCGGCCATCCTGCGCATGGTCGGCATCGTCCAGGCCAATCCTAAACTCGGCATCCTGCAGGGGCTCGTCGTCGGCCTGCCGTCGACCAGCGCCTTTGCCCGCATCTTCCAGTTCGGCATGCGGCTTGGCATGCGTTCGTGGACGATCGGCAGCGCGTGGTGGCAGGCCGATTGCGGCCCCTACTGGGGCCACAACGCCGTGATCCGCGTTGCCCCGTTCAAGCAGCACTGCGCCATCCCGGTCGTGCCCGGCAAGGGCATCCTGCGCGGGCATGTCCTCAGCCACGACCAGATCGAGGCCGCCATGATGCGGCGCGCCGGCTACGACGTCCGCGTCCTGGCCGAGGAGAATCTGGGCTGGGAGGAAAACCCGCCGACCCTGATCGAGTTCATCCGGCGCGATCGACGCTGGTGCCAGGGGACGCTGCAGTACGTCTTCTTTGTCGGCATGCCGGGGCTGCCGATCACGAGCCGCTTCCAGCTCCTCTTCGCCATGCTGATGTTCACAGGCTCACCGGCCTGGATCGGCCTCCTGATCGTGTCGACGGCGGCGTTGGCGGCCGCGCCTTCGACGGCGGCCTTGATCGACGCCGATTACGGCGCAGCGCTGCTGGCCGTGATCCTCGTGACGTGGTTCGCGCCGAAGATCGCCACGGTCGTCGACGTGCTGAGCCGGCCGGCCCTGCGCCACGTGTTCGGTGGCACGACCCGGTTCCTGGCCAGCGTCGCGGTGGAAACCGCCTTCTTCCTGCTGCTCTCGCCCATCATGTGGGTCGGGCACACGCTGCTTCTCGCCGGCCTGCCGTTCGGGCGCGCCATCGGCTGGATCGGCCAGGTGCGCGACGACCACGCGATCGCGTGGTCGATGGCCCTGCGGCAGCTGTGGCCGCAGACCTTCCTCGGCGCGGCTTGCCTCGCCGTGCTGGGCGTGACCCAACCGGTGGCGTTGCCCTACGTCTTCGTGCTGTGGGCAGGCGGGTTGGTGCTGTCGGTCCCGATCTGCGTCGCCACGGCGCGCCCTTCGGTGGGGTTCGCGCTGACGCGCCTTGGCATCGGCCGCCTGCCGGAGGAAACGGATCCACCCCCGGCACTGGCACATCTTCAGCTCCCTGCCTTGAAGGCCGTTCAGTCGACCATTGCCGACTGAGCCATGCTACCGAACTTTCGCGCCGCGCGCGGCGTCCTCCGCTCCTTGCGCCTCTATCATGGCCATCCGGCACGCCATCGCGCGATGGAGAAGCTCTACGGGCAGTTCATCAGGTCGGGCGAGCTGGCGTTCGATGTCGGCGCCCATGTCGGTGACCGTGTCCGCGCCTTTCGCCGGCTCGGCGCCCGCGTCATTGCCGTCGAACCGCAGCCGGCGCTGCATCGCACGCTGCGGGCGCTGTTCGGGCGCGATCAGGCCGTCACGCTGGTCCCGTCTGCGGTCGGCCGGACGGCCGGCACGGCGACGATGATGATCAACGTGGACAATCCCACGGTTTCCACGCTGTCGACGGACTTCATCGCGGCCAGCCGCGGCTCCCCGGGCTGGGAGGATCAGGCTTGGCCGCAGTCGCTCGAGGTCCCGGTCACCACGCTCGACGCCCTGATCGGCGAGCACGGTGTGCCGTCCTTCATCAAGCTCGACATCGAAGGGTTCGAGGCCGAAGCGCTCGCCGGCCTGTCGCATCGCGTCACGGCGCTGTCGTTCGAGTTCACGACCATCCAGCGCGCTGTCGGGATGGCGGCCATCGAGCGCTGCGTGGCTCTTGGCTACAGGCGCTTCTCGGCCGCCCTCGGCGAAGGCCAGGAGCTCGACGCGTGGCGCAGCGCCGCCGAAATCGCCGACTGGCTCGCGACGTTGCCGCACCGCGCAAACTCGGGGGACATCTATGCGAGGTGCGCGTAGCGTGGTCTTGGCCGCATTGCTGGCGGCAACCGCGGCGTTGGCCATCCTTGCCGGTGCTTCCGCCCAGGTCGAGCAACCTGTCGAGGTCGTCAACGACAGCACGCCGACGCGCTGTGCCGAGGAAGACAACGTCTATATCAAGCTCCGGGCCGAGCAGGTGCGCCGGTTCCGGATCGAGGCGCGGCACCCCGCCTATATCGGCACCATCGTCGCCGATCGCTGGGCGCCCGACTTCGCTAACTGCACCGTGACGGGCAGTGCCGACTACAAGTTCGAGCGCCGTCGCCTCACGCTTTACGAAACCGAGGATTGGCAGCTCGTCGGCCTGACCTTCCCGAGCTTCTGGCGGCCGAACAGCGTGCCGGTGCGCGTCGGCCAGCGAACCGAAACCGGCTTCCATCTCCTGCAGCTCTGGACCCGCTTCCAGGAGCGTGCCGAGGAAGTGCTGGTGCTCTACCCCGCCGACGGCTACTGGCGCGCCCGTCCGCTGGCGCCGCAGACCTTGCGCTCGAGCGCCTACGGCTCGTCTTTCCTCGTCGGACCGGTGGAAGTGCACGGTCGGCCCTTGGTTGACATCAGGGCGGTGACGTTCGACCCGGCCACACGCACCTTCACGCTCGCCTTCGCGCGCGGCGGCAGCGCGACGTTGCGCCTCGACGCCCTGGACCAGGAGCGCATCGAGCTCGGCGTCACGATCGAGCCGCCCATCGGCGAAAGCCAACCGTTTGCCGCGCTGCGCTCCATGTACGTGACCGAGACCAACAGCGACGTCGCCCAGGTTGCCTGGCGCGAGCAGAGGACCGCGCTGTGGGGAGAGTCGCCGGTGATGTCCTTCAAGCGAGCCCGCGCCGTCGAGTTCTGGGCCGGCCGCCGGGTTCCCTCACGCCACAACACCAGCGCGCCCGATTTCACCTTCCGCGATTTCGCCACCGGCGAGCGTTGACAGGGGGGCGGCCTGCCTGCCGATGGCGCATGGTGTGGCGGCTAGGCCGACGACGTCACGTCGCGGTGCCGCCCACCGTCAGTGCATCGATGCGCAGCGTCGGCTGGCCGACGCCGACCGGGACGCCCTGGCCGTCCTTGCCGCAGGTGCCGATGCCGGGATCGAGCGACA
>NZ_JBFWZI010000032.1:33719-54799 GCF_050185545.1 Reyranella sp.
GGCCGACGACGTCACGTCGCGGTGCCGCCCACCGTCAGTGCATCGATGCGCAGCGTCGGCTGGCCGACGCCGACCGGGACGCCCTGGCCGTCCTTGCCGCAGGTGCCGATGCCGGGATCGAGCGACATGTCGTTGCCGATCATGCCGACCCTGGTCAGCGCCTCCGAGCCGGCGCCAATCAGGGTGGCGCCCTTGACCGGGGCGCCGAGCTTGCCGTCCTCGATCAGGTAGCCTTCGGTGACGGTGAACACGAACTTGCCCGACACGATGTCGACCTGGCCGCCGCCGAAATTGGCGCAATAGAGCCCCTTCTTCACCGTGCCGATGATCTCCTGCGGGTCCTTGTCCCCACCCAGCATGATGGTGTTGGTCATGCGCGGCATCGGCGCGTGGGCGTGGCTCTGGCGGCGGCCGTTGCCGGTCGGCGCGACGCCCATCAGGCGGGCGTTCTGGCGATCCTGCATCAGGCCGACCAGGCGGCCGTCCTCGATCAGCACGGTGCGCTGGGTCGGGGTGCCCTCGTCGTCGATTGTGAGCGAGCCGCGGCGGTCCTGCAGCGTGCCGTCGTCGACCACGGTGACGCCGGGCGAAGCGATGCGCTCGCCCATCAGCCTGGTGAACACCGAAGTCTTCTTGCGATGGAAGTCGCCCTCCAGCCCATGGCCGACCGCCTCGTGCCACAGCACGCCCGACCAGCCCGGCCCCAGCACTACCGGCATCTCGCCGGCCGGCGCCGCCACCGATTGCAGGTTGACCAGCGCCTGGCGGATCGCCTCGTCGGCCTCGCGCTGCCAGTACTCGGGCGCGAAGATCTCGCCATAGGCGGCGCGCCGGCCGCTGCCGGTGCCGCCCGATTCCATGCGGCTGCCGTCGGCACAGACGACACTGACGTTGAGTCGCACCAGCGGCCGCACGTCGGCCGCCCGCCAGCCGCCGGCACGCACGATCTCGACCACCTGCCAGGAGGCGGCGAGGGAGATCGAGACCTGGCGCGCCTTGGGCTCCTTGTCGCGCACATAGGCGTCGATCTTCTGCAGCAGCTCGACCTTGCGGGCGAACGCCTCGCCGTCGATCGGGTTGTCGTCGGCATAGAGCAGCCGATTGGTGCCGCGCGGCTGCTCGGCGAGCACGCCGCTGTGGCCGGTGCGCACCGACTTCACAGTGGCGACGGCGCGCTTCAGTGCCTGCTCGTCGAGCGCCGAGGCGTGGGCAAAGCCGGTCGCCTCGCCGGCGACGCTGCGCAGGCCGAAGCCTTGCGTGGTGTCGAACGAGGCGCTCTTCAGCTTGCCATCGTCGAACGACAGGCCCTCGCTCTGCACGTACTCGAGGAACAGCTCACCGTCGTCGCAGCCGGCCAGCGCCTCGTCGACCAGCTTGTCTGTACGTTTCCTGTCGAGGCCGCCCTTGCCGAAGAACAGCTTGTCGGCAGTGGCGAGGTGGTTGATCGACTGGCTCATGAGAGGTTCCTGGGAACGGGGTTTCCTGGAAAGAGGTCGTGTCAGACGACGAGGACGATCTTGCCAAAATGGGCATTGGCCTTCATGTGCGCAAGCGCTGCGGCGGCCTCGGCCAGGGGGAAGGTGCGGTCGATCGGCAGCGACAGCTTGCCCGCCTCGATCGCCGGCCACAGGTCGGCGCGTGCCGCCTTGACGATGGCGCGCACCTCCTCGGGCGAGCGGGTGCGGAAGGTGACGCCGATGTAATCGATGCGCTTCAGCGCATGCAGGTCGAAGTTGAACTCGCCCTTCATGCCGCCCAGCCGGCCGACATTGACGATGCGACCGAGGATCGCACAGGCGTCCATGTTCTGGTTGGCGACGCCGCCCGACACCTGATCGACAATCAGGTCGACGCCCTTGCCGCCGGTCGCCTCCTTGACCTTGTCGGGCCATTTCGGATCGCGCGTGTCGAGGGCGAGATCGCAGCCGAACTCGCCGAGCCGGGCGCGCCGGCCGTCGTTGGTCGAGGTGCCCATGACGATGGACGCGCCCATATGCTTGGCGATCTGCATGCCCAGGAGACCGACGCCCGAGCTGGCGCCCTGGATCAGCACTGACTCGCCCTTCTTCAGCCGACCGGCGCCGACCAGCGCGTTATGCATGGTCTGCACCGCGACCGGCATGCAGGCGGCCTGCTCGTAGGTCATGTTGTTGGCGGGAATCTTGTGGGCGCGGCCGGCATCGGTCACCGCATACTCGGCGAAGCCGCCCGCCGCCGAGCTCATGGCACGGTCGCCTGGCTTGAAGTCGCGCACGTCGGCGCCGACCGCCTCGACCTCGCCGGCGCATTCCAGGCCAACGATGGTCCCCGGCCCGCCAACCGTGCCGTGCCGATTGCCGGCGGCGACCGCGAGATCGGCGCGATTGAGCGACGCCGCCCGCACCTTGATCAAGATCTCGTGCGGCTTGGGCACGGGCTTGGGTGCCTCGCGGACCTCGACGCCGTTCTCTGTGACCACTGCTGCTTTCATGGCGGTTCTCTCCCTCTAGTAGGGAGTCACAATTAGCAGGCAGCGGAGCTAGACACTATGGCGTTTGGTCAGCCCACGGCTTGGCGATAGATCTGCTCCAGGGCGCGGCACAGGCCTGCCGTGTCGCAGGCCGCGGAGGCCGCGAGCCGGGCGCGCATGTCGGCGCGCAGAACTGCGAGCGTCGCGTGCGTGGCCGGATCCCGTGCCAGCGCGCTCGCTTTGGCGACCAGGTCTTCCTGATCGGCGGCGACCCAGGCGTCGAGGCCGGCGGCGCGCAGGAGCGATTCGCTGGTGCGTGCCACCCAGCGGTCGCCAGCACAGGTCAGCACGGGAACGCCCTGCCACAAGGCCTCGCTCGTCGTCGTGCCACCGCTGTAGGGAAACATGTCGAGCGCGATGTCGATGCGATCGTAACTCCGCAGGAACTCGAAATGGGTGGCGCCACCTTCGATGTCGAGGCGCTCGCGCGCGATGCCGAGCGCGGCGAAACGGGCAAGCAGGTGATCGCGGTTGGAGGGCTCCGACAGCGTGGAAGCGCGGATCAGCATGCGCGCGCCGGGAGCCGATCGCAGGACCCGGGCCCACACCCCGAGAGTCGTGTCGTTCAGCTTGTAAGACGACGTCAGCGCACCGAACGTGAGTGTGCCATCGTTGCGGCAGCACGGAGGCGGCGCGACATCCGGCACAGCGTAGAGGACCTCGAACGCGAGGTAAGTGCCGCGGACGCGCAGCACGCGTTCGGCGAAGTAGGCTTCCTCCGCCATCGGGATCACCACGTCGTCGCCGACGATGCCGTCGAAGCAATCGAAGCCGTAGGTCGCGAAGCTGTTGAACCAGCCGATCTGCACTGGCGCCGGGCGCCGCAGGAACAAGGGCAACCATCTCGGCGCGCTGTACGAGTTGAGGTCGACGAGTACGTCGATGCCGGCCGCGGCGAGCAGGGCGGCGATCCGTCCGTCGTCGAGAGAGCCGACCTGCCAGATCACGTCGAGGTCATGGTCCCGATAGCCCGCCTGCTCCGAGGGATCCCCGCCCAGCGATACCAGGTGCACCTCGAAACGCTCACGATCGTGGCGGTTGATGACGCCGTAGACCGGCTTCATCCAGTTTGCGCTGTCGAAGAACGCCGAGACGTAGCCGATGCGCAGCTTTCCCGCAGACGGCGGGCGCGGCGGGCGTTCGACCGGGCCAACACCGGCGTGCAGTCGCCGGCCGAAGATGCGGCGCGCCGCCAGCACGCCGGCGTTTCCCGCCAGAGCGCTGCCTGGAATCATGATGGCGATGTTCTCTTCCGCGGCTGCTCGCAGCGTGACGTCTTCCGCCGCCCGGCGATAGGCGCCGATCGCCGGCTCGACGTCTCCCAGCTTGAACAGGGCCTCGGCCCGCAGCATCCATGCCTCGCCGTCGTTGGGTTGCAGGTGCACGGCGCGGTCCAGCGCGTCGCTGGCCTCGCCGAACGCGCGCGCCCGCAACCGCGCAGCGCCGAGGCCCCGCCAGGCCGCTTGATTACGATGGTCGGCGGCCACCAGCCGGCGATAGGCGCCTGCCGCCGCGTCGAGGTCGCCCGCGAGAAAGAGTGCATCGGCCGATTCGATGGGGGTCATTGGTCCGGGCTATCCCGAAACGTATTCTAGCAGGAAGGGAGCACGATGACATGCCGAACGATGTCGTTGCAGCCATCGGGGGCTTGCCGCCGCTATCGATCGCAGGTGACGCTGCGGCTCAGCCCCCTGGCTGGGCCGTGGGAACATGGCGGGGAACCCTGGAACAGTACACGGTTGGAGACCGCGGTGGCCCGGACCGCGTGATGACGATCAGCGCTGACGGAAAATGCACATGGGACTATGCGGGCAACGCAGCCGCCCCGGCAGCGGCACGATCTTGTTCCGTTTCTGGCAATGGTATCGAGCTGTACACTGGCGGGAGCTCCACGGCGAAGCTTCAACACAGGGACGGAAAGCTTCAGGGCACGTTCACCATCAGCAGAGGGAAGCAGTTCTTTCTGACTCTTTCGAAGCAGTAGCGGTCCGATCGATCAGACGATCTTGGACGAATGTCCCTGCCAGTAGCGGTCGCGCAGCAGGCGCTTGTAGAGCTTGCCGGTGGGATGGCGCGGCAATTCTGCCTCGAAGTCGATGCTGCGCGGGCACTTGACGGCGGAGAGATGCTCGCGGCAGTAGGCCATCAGCTCCTCGGCCAGCGCCGGGCCGGCCTCTGCCATGTCGCGCGGCTGCACGACGGCCTTCACCTCCTCGCCGAAGTCCGGATTGGGCACGCCGAACACCGCGCAATCGATCACCTTGGGATGGTTGATCAGCAAGTTCTCGCATTCCTGCGGGTAGATGTTGACGCCGCCCGAGATGATCATGAACGCCTTGCGGTCGGTCAGGTGCAGGAAGCCGTCGTCATCGACGTAGCCCACGTCGCCCAGCGTGGTCCAGCCTTTGGCGTTGCGCGATTCGGCCGTCTTCACCGGATCGTTGTGATACTCGAACGGCCGTCCCTCGGCGAAGTACACCGTGCCAGGCTCGCCCTTCGGCAGCTCGTTGCCATCCTCGTCGCAGATCTTCAGCTGGCCGATGATGGCGCGGCCGACGGTGCCCTTGTGCGCCATCCATTCGGCCGCACTGCACATGGTGAGGCCGTTGCCCTCGGTGCCGCCGTAGTATTCCCACACGATCGGCCCCCACCAATCGATCATCTGCTCCTTGGTCGGGATCGGACATGGCGCGGCGGCATGGATGGCGCAGCGCAGGGACGACATGTCGTAGCGTCGCCGCACATCATCGGGCAGCTTGAGGAAGCGCACGAACATGGTCGGCACCACTTGCGTGTGCGTGATCCTGTGCTTGCCGACCAGCCGCAGGAATTCCTCAGCATCGAAATGCTCCATGATCACCGACGTTCCGCCGAGCCGCATGACGCTCATGTTGAAGCGCAGCGGCGCCGCATGATAGAGCGGCGCCGGCGACAGGTAGACGGTATTCTCGTCCATGCCGTAGAGCTTGCGCGTGATCGCCGACAGCGGGCTGTCGAAGTCGATCGCCTGAGGCTCGACCACCGGCAGAACACCCTTGGGCCGCCCCGTCGTTCCCGACGAGTACAGCATGTCGTGGCCGGCGATCTGGTCGGCGATCGGTGTCGCCGGATGGCGGGCAATCGCCGTCTCCCACGAGTCGTAGCCGGGACTGGTGCCATCGATCATGTAGCGGTTGGGCACGCCATCGAGCATCGGCACCAGCTCGGCAGCGCGCTCCGCGAGGTACTTCGAGGTGATGAAGAGCCGGGCGCCGCAATCCTCGATGATGTAGGCGACCTCGCCCGCCGTCAGGCGCGAGCTGATGGCCGTGTAGATAAGGCCCGATCGCTGCGCACCCCAGCAGATCTCGAAGAAGCGCGCGTTGTTCTCCAGGAAGATCGCGATGTGATCGCCGGGCTTCAAGCCGAGCGACCGGAACAGCTGCGCGATGCGATTGGACTGCTCATCGAGCTGGCGATAGGTCACCGTCTCGCCGCTCCCGGCCATGATGTAGGCAGGCTTGTCGGGGGTGGTTCGGGCGTGGATGTAAGGATGCATTGACGCGCATATGACCGAAGGGGCCGCGCTCCGGCAAGCGGCTCGGGTTCCGCGCTTCGGACCCCGCGGGTCCTCGAGGGAGGGCCGGTTCCCTGATGGAATCACGAAGAGGCGATGCGAGGCACTTTACCTTTCACAGGCCAGCTCAAGGGGCCGCAAGCGAGGGCTGTTTCCTGTCGAGATCGGTTCGCTGCATACTTTGCCGTGGAGAACGGTTGCGTCTCTCCCGCGCCCACCATGAGGGAATGACATGGCATCGCATTGGGTTGGAACCTGGACCGCGACTCCGGCGCCGGCGGACGGCGTGGCGCTCGCAAGTCCCACCATTCGCATGTTCCCGCGCGTCAGCATCGGCGGTGACACAATCCGACTCCGCCTGTCCAATGCGGCGGGTTCGGCAGACCTCGTCATCACCTCGACTCATGTCGCCCGCCGTGCGCCCGGGCCGGCGATCGACCCGGCCACCGATCGGATCGTCACCTTCAACGGCTCGGCCACGGCGAAGATTCCGGCCGGTGCCTTTGTCATCAGCGATCCGGTGTCGCTCGCCGTGGCACCACTCGACGACCTGGCGGTCAGCCTCTACATCCCGAACGATCTGCCGGCGAGCTTCGGCGTGACCGGGCGCTATTCGCGCCAACTCGCCTACCTCTCGCCGCCCGGCGACTTCACCGGCCACGAGGTCATGCATGCCAGTCGCGTGATCGACGACTGGTACTTCCTCTGCGGCATCGACGTGCTGGCCGGCAGCGAGGTCGGGGGCATCGTCGCGCTGGGCGATTCGCTCACCGACGGCAACATCTCCAGCTACGACCAGTTCTGTCGCTGGCCCGACCAGCTGGCCCGCCGCCTGGTCGCGCGCGGCGGGCGGATGTTCGGCGTGATGAACCAGGGACTGGGCGGCAACCGCATCCTGCACGACATTCGCGGCGACTGCGGCGTCAAGCGCTTCGACCGCGACGTGCTCGCCCAACCTGGCGTCACCCACGCGATCGTGGTGCTCGGCATCAACGACATCCGCAACCGGCGCGGCCTCGCCGAAGAGGCCGTGACCGCGGAGGAGATGATCGCCGGCCTTGGCCAGATGGCGCTGCGCGCCCGCGATCGCGGCATCAGGATCTTCGGCGGCACCCTGACACCGTTCGAGAACGAGACCTTCCTGCGTGGCGCCTACACGCCGGAGGGCGAGGCGAAGCGCAACGCCGTCAACGACTGGATCCGGAACAGCGGTGCGTTTCACGCCGTGATCGATTTCGACAAGGGCCTGCGCGATCCCGACCACTGGCCTCGCATGCTGCCGATCTACGACAACGGCGATCATCTGCATCCCAGTGACCTCGGCTACAACCGCATGGGCGATCTGATCGATCTGTCGCTGTTCGACTGAGCTCATGCTCTTCTGGACGGCGGCCCACTCATATCTTCATGAGCGGACGTGACGACCCCCGCGGTCCAGAAGCGCATGTCATTCGGTGGCTTCGGCGAATTACGTCTCCTCGTCGATCGGGCGGCAGCTGCGGGCCACGGCAACCGACAGCCGCAGCATGCGCTGCGCGGCGATTGCCGAGCCGGAGGCCTGGCCGGCGAGGGCGCCGCCCAGTGGCGAGCTGAACAAGGCATCGGTCATCGTGGCGACGACGACGTCGGCTGCGGCGACCGAGCCGGCATCCAGTGCTACTCGTCGCCACAGGCGCAGGGTCCCGAGCGTTCCCGGTCGCATGCCGTACAGCTCGGCAATGCGCCGAATCAATCGAAGCCCGCGCCAGACGACCAGGACGCCATCCAGGCCGGGCCACGGGCTGACGGCGGTCGCCGCCAGGATTTGCAGCGCCGCCGACCGGCCCGCCTGGGCGGCTTCCTGATCGAGCCTGGCCAACGGTCCCGCGCGGAGCAGTGCCCGCAACGTCGCGGGATCGGGCGCTGTTTCCACGCTTCTCGCCAGATCGTCCGACGCGGCGATCGCCCGCAACCATGTGCGGGCGTGCCGGTGCGCGACCTCGAGGTCGTCGCTCTGCAGGCCTTCGCGAATCCGCTCGACCGCTCGCAGGCTGGCATAGCCGCGCCATTCGCGAACGACGGACCATGCAAGGGCGGCGGCCGGCGGGCCGATCAGGGCGATCGTCAGCCAACCCAGCAACTGCGACCTGTCGAACTGCGCGCCGGCAAAGTTCGCCAGCTCGAGCATCGCCACGCCGCCGATCAGCAGGACCAGGGCGCCAGCCGCGATCGCAAGCGGTTGACGTCGCTCTCGCCTCGCCCGCACCGGCAGGGCGCGCGCGGCGGCGTGGCGAACCGGTCCTGGGGCGCCCTCCACACCGGCCAGCCATCCGCGCTCCGGAGGAGGCGGCGGCGGCGGTGCTGCCGGCGCGACATCCGGTTCGGGATCGTCGAGGAAACCGCGGCGCTGGTTCATAGGGCGTCCCCAATCAGGTCGACAAGCAGGCTGTCGAGATTGATATGGTCGACCGGATGAGCATCGCCAGGCTGGAGGACCGGCGGACGCAGCTTCGGCAACACGAAGTACGGCTTGGTCCAGAACACGGACGGTACGTCGCCCGCCGGGACGATCCCCGGGTAGAATGCCCGCTGATGCTCCTCGCCGAGCTTCGTGCCCATCACCACACGCGTCACGACGCCGTCCTTCCCCGGGGCGTTGGCGTCCGACGTGCAACGGATCGAGGAGACGAAGTGGAAGCTGCGGCCGACCGCGCTGCCGTGGGCGCCGGGCGCGGCCTCGACCATCCTCTCGAGCATGCCCTGCAAGTGCGGACGCTGGAGGTCGTCGACATAGTCGGCCTTGGTCGCCACGAAGGCCGCGTGCTGGATCTTGCGCCCGAAAAGCCAGCCTCCCGACAGGTGCCTGGCGTAGCTCGCGCCGATGCGGCCCAGGGCCCGGCTCGTATCGTCGAAGGCCGAGCGTCCGGCGAACAGGGCGCCCAGCACGTCGACCAGGACGACCTGGCGATCGAAGGCGCTGAAATACGGCTCGAAGAAATTCTCGCGGATCTCCCGCTTGTAGGCCTCGAAGCGCTGGTGAAGCTGCCCGGCGAGCGTGCCGGAAAGCGCGCCCGGCGAGCCGGTCCAGGGAAAGAAATGATGCAGGGGCACATCGCCCCACGGCCCCGGCGTCAGGAAGCGTCCAGGCTGGAGCCAGCGCAGCTCGGCCTCGCGGCGGCAGCGCCGCAGCGCTTCGCGGTAGAGCTCGAAGCCATGCTCTGCCGTCCTGTCGTCGGCCGGAGCGCCGGGCGAAAGCGCGCCGAGGAAGGCGCGGAATGCCTGGCTGAGCGCCGCACGCGGGGCCTCGTTCATGAGGCGCAAGGTCTCGGTCGACCATTCCTCGAAGGACTGCTCGAGCAGCGGGAGGTCGAGCAGCCATTCGCCCGGATAGTCGAAGAGCTCCAGCCGCACGACGCGCGGGCCGAGGAAGGTGTCTTTCCATCGACCCAACGTGCTGCGCGCCTGCAAGGTGAGACGAAGGACGATCTGGGCGGGCTTGTCCGTGCCGACCGGCCAGTCCGGCCTTTCCGGCTGCGCCAGGGTGGCGCGGTACGCTTCGAAGGCGAAGCGTGGAATTCGTGATGGTCCGGCGGACTCGATCGTCACGTCCAGGAGACGAAGCTGCCCGCTCTCGTCGGTCAGAGGCTTGCGAAATGCGGGAAGGGAATCGACCGCGTTCTGGCTGCGAACCATCGCAAGCAGGTTCGAGATCAGGGAAACCAGGAACACCGTCTTCCCTGCTCCGCTCAACCCGGTGATACCCACCTTCAGCGTGTCCACGTTCGCCAGGTCGCGTGCCGTATCCGCCGCGGCGGTCGCACCGTTGAGAAAGTGGCGCCAGACGCTAACCATTCATCGAGCCTTCACCTGCGCACTCCTGCGATCGAGGCCGCAGTATTGCAGACCCGGCAGGGATCGCACGCGGGGTCCTTGGCGACTCGCCCGTCGCCGGGGGCGCTTGCTCAGGCCGTCCGTCGAATGGCGTGCGACAGGCCGGCCGCCTCAGGCGGCATAAAGGCGAAGCACGCCATAGGCGACCGTGCCGGCCAGCACCACGGCGGCAATGAGAGTGAGAGTGAAGAGCTGGGCACGGTCCACGAATCACTCCGCAGGTCGGGGTTGCCCTAGCGGGCGCAGCTTCTGGCTGAGCAGGGCGGCGCCCAAAACGCCGAGCCCGATCAAGTCGGTCAACGCAGCCGGATCGAGCAGCAGCAGCGCTGCCGCCAGGAACAGCGCCCGCTCGAGCCACGAAGCCGGGCGCAGGAAATAGGCTTCCAGCGCCGCCGCCAGGGCGACCACGCCGATCGAGCCGGTGATCACCGCGCGCAGGATCTCGTCCCAGGACCCCTCGAACAGCAGCGAGGGATTGAACACGAAGAAGAACGGCACGATGAAGCCCGCGGCGGCGAACTTGACCGCCTGCACGCCCGATCCCCACAAGCTCGCGCCGCCGATCGAGGCGGCGGCATAGACCGCCAGCGCCACCGGCGGCGTCACCGCCGACAGGCACGAGAAGTAGAAGGCGAACATGTGGGCCGCCATCGGCTCGACACCGAGCTTGATGATCGCCGGCACGAGCAGCGCGGCCTGCATGATGTAGGCCGGCGTCGTCGGCATGCCCATGCCGAGAATGACGCCCGCTATCATGGTGATCAGGAGGGCGAGCAGCAGGTAGCCGTAGGTAAAGTCGATCAGGAATGCAGTGAAGCGCAGGGCCAGCCCGGTCTGCAACACGATGCCGATCACGATGCCGGCGGAGGCGCAGGCCATGGCGACCGGCACGGTGTGGATCGCGCCGTCGCGCAGCGATTCGAGGCAGGCGCGAGGTCCCATGCCGGTGGATGGCCGCAGCCACGAGATCACCACGAGCGCACCGGTCGCGACGATCGCGCCGTATGTCGGCGTGAAGCCCATGAGCAGCAGTGCCAGCAGCACGATCACCGGCAGGAAGAGATGGGCCTGCCTGACCATGATCTGGCGCAGGATCGGCAATTCCTCACGCGGCAGCCCCTTGAGGCCCGAGCGCACGGCATTGAAATGGATCGCCGCGAACAGCGCGCCGTAATAGAATAGCGCCGGGATCGCCGCGGCGATCATGACTTGGGTGTAGCTGGCGCCCAGGAACTCGGCCATGACGAAGGCCGCGGCACCCATGATCGGCGGCATGATCTGGCCGCCGGTCGACGCCACGGCCTCGATCGCCGCCGCCGCCTCCGGCTTGAAGCCGGTCTTCTTCATCATCGGGATGGTGAGCCAGCCGTCGACCATGACGTTGGCGACCGCCGAGCCCGAAATGGTGCCGAACAGGCTGGACGACACCACCGCGACCTTGCCGGGCCCGCCGCGCGCTCCGCCGGCGATGGCGTTGGCGAAGTTCATGAAGAACTGACCGGCCCCCGAGCGCTCGAGGAAGGTGCCGAAGATGATGAACAGGATGACGTAGGTTCCGGCGACCTGCAGCGGCACCCCGAACACGCCCTCGGTCGTGTACCAGCTCTGGTCGATCGTGATCTCGACGGAGAGGCCGCGATGGTGGAGGAAGCCGAACAGCCACTGGCCGGCCAGGGCGTAGACCAGGAACACGATCGCCACGATCGGCAGCGAGGCGCCGATCGTGCGCCGCGTCGCCTCGAGGACCAACAGCATGCCGACGCCGCCGACCAGCATGTCCATGGTGGTCAGCGGATGGGCGGTCGGGAAGCGGTTCACGATGTAGTCGTAGTTCACGAACATGTAGCCGACGCAAACCAGCGACAGGGCGGCGAGGCCGAGATCGGACCACGGGATGCGATCGGGCGTCGCGTCCTTGCGCCTGGGCCACAGCAGGAACGACAGCACCAGGCTGAAGCCGAGCGTGATGAACAGCAGCGCGTGCTGGTCGGGTGCGTAGACCGTCAGGCGCGCATAGACGTGATAGACGGACATCGCGACCGCAACGATGGCGACCACGAGGCCGGCATAGCCTGCGAGCTTGCGCACTGGCCGCGCCCGCTACTTTTTCAGGAGACCGGCTTCGCGATAATACTTCTCGGCGCCCGGGTGATAGGGAATATCGAAGTTCTGCGCCATCTCCGCCGCGCTGATGCCCTTCATCGACTTGACGATGTTGGCGAATTCGCCGCGTCCCTCGATGATCGCCTTGGTGATCTTGTAGACGACCTCGGGCGAAGTGCGCGAGGAGGCCACGAGGATGGTCGGCGACTGGAAGGTGGCGACGGCGGCGCCGACGCCCTGCTCCTTGTACGTCTCGGCAGGCACCGTGTAGCGCACGAAGCCGGCGTTTATCTTCTTCAGGGCGTCGAACTCGGCATCGCTGACCCCGATCATGCGCAGCTGCATGGCCGAGCCGAGATCGAGGACGAACGAGGCAGGAACCACCGTGAACCAGCCGGCCGCCATAGCCTGGCGATTCTTGACCGCTTCGGCGTTCGACGAGACCGGCCCGTAGCTCTTGGGGCCGAGATCGTTCAGCGTCATGCCGTTGACCTTGAGCAGGTACTCCCAGCCGGCCGCGAGGCTGGTGTTGCCGCGCGCCGGCAGGGCGACCGGCTTGCCCTTGAGATCCTTGATGCTCTTGATGTCGCTGTTGGCCGGCACCACGAGCTGCCACACGTTGGGATAAAAGTTGGCGATGAACAGCGCCTTGTCGGTCGGCTTGCCGGCGAACTGCCCGACGCCACTGCGGGCGTCGGCCCAGACGGTGCTCATAGACCAGCCGAGATCCGCCTTGTCGGTGCGAATCTTCTCGATATTGACCAGCGCCGCGCCCGGCTCGACCTGAACATTCAGATCGGGGACCCGCGTGTTGACGACCTGCGAGACCGACGCCGCAAGCGGCGTCCAGCTGCCGCCGGTCGGGCCGGCCGAGAACACGACCTCGGTCTTCTGCTGGGCGCTGGCCGTGGCCGCTCCGGCCGCGGCAAGAACGGCAGAAAGGATCGCACCCGCGAGGCGCCCGGCGCCCGCCTTTCCAATTGGCATCGTTGCCTCCCTGTAGAACCGCCATTCTCGCGTCGCGTCCGCGGGCCGACTCTTCGGCTCACCGAGGCGACGGGCGACTTGTTTGCGTTTTCGCGGGAAAGCTAGCGGCCAACCCGCGACACTGTCAATGAAGTGGGATGGTCGGGTGCCGTCCGGCCTTGTTCGCTAGCAGCAATGGTCCGCGGTGGCAGGCCAGCCCGCTTTCGCCGATCGTGATTGGTGTTCGCAACCGCAAACGCCGCCGACTATCCTCGTTTCGCCGCAGAACGGTTCGCTCGCGAGACGAAGCGCATTGTTGATCAACAGTGGAGGCGATCTTGGCCAAAGTCCTCAAGTCGGTGTTCTTCGCCCTGGCGTTCATGAGTGCAGGGTTGGCGGCTGCCGAACTCGATATCATCGGATGGCCGGCGTCGGCGCAGCAGGCAACGCCGCCCGCGTCGACGCCAGCGGCGCCGGGCACCCGCGATGGCGCGGCTCCTCCGGCGGGTGCAGGCGCGAGGTCGGCGGTCCGCGAGCCCGCGGCCGCCCTGGCGCCGGATGTCGCGCGCGTACTCGAGCAGGTCGCCCGGAGGGTAGAAGCGCTCGAGACGCGGCTCATCGCCCTGGTCGACGAAGCGCGCGCCCGGGCCATTGCCTACGCCCTGTGGGCGGCGGTCGGCCTCTTTGCGCTGATGTTCGTGTCCTCGGTCCTCGGCGGAACGGTGGTTGCCCTGACGCTCAGGCGGTCTCGCTCTGCGTAGGTCATCCGCATTTGATTTACCAGGCCGGTCGACGGCCGCGCCATCGGCATGGCGCCGATTCGCCCGCTGGTCCCGACCTCGGCGCCGTCACTCGATCTTGACGTCCATGGTATAGCCGGCGTTGCCCCGCGTGCTGCCGATCACGATGAGGTACGTGCCGCGTTGTGGCAGTCGGCCGCTCCATCGCGTTGCATCGTCGGTCTCGCCGGCGCCGCGCAAGGCGTTGCCCTTGAACTCCAGGATGCCGTCATTGTCCCGCGCGATCGTGGTGCCCGGCTGGTAGATCTGGAAGACGGCATTGCCCTCGGGCGCCGTGATCGTGACGGTCATGGCCTGTCCCGCCGCCGCAGTGACCGAGTAGAGGTCGCGCTCGCCGCGCAGGACATGGCCGCCGACCGTGCCTTTGCTCGAACCGGTGGCGAAGTAGATCGGCCTGGGCGTCGGAACCGGATCGGCCGCCGAGGCGCCGGACACCAGGAAGAAGAGACACAGAAAGAAGGATGCGGCGATTCTCATGGGCCCTGACTGCCACTCCCGTCTCTGACCATGACCCCAGCCTACTCAATCGCACGGCCGGAACCAGCACCGAAATGGCGATACGGCTACCAATGCGCTGGCGGCCGTGGAGCGCGTGCCCGCCGGCACTACTGCCGCGGGTAGATGATGATCGACAGGTACTCCATCGGGGCGGCGATCAGTTCCTCCGGGCCGTGACGGGCGGCGGCGTCGAAGAACAGGGCATCGCCGGGCTCGAGCAGGTAGGTGCGGTCGGCGTGGCGATAGCGCACCGTGCCCGACAGCATGTAGATGAACTCGACGCCGGCGTGGCGGAAGTTTGTGTAGGGCTGCGCATCGCGCTTCAGCGTGATCAGGAACGGCTCGACGCCGATCTCGCCGGCCAGGGAATGGCCGAGCAGGTCGTAACGATGGCCGGCCTTGGTGCCGCGCCGCTCGATGCGCAGACCCTGGCCTGCCTTGACGAAGGAGCAGTCGCGCCGCTCGTCCGATTCGGCGAACAGGCTGGCGATCGAGACGTTGAGCGCCCCGGCGAGCGCGCCCAGCGTCGACAGCGACGGCGAGATCGTGCCGTTCTCGATCTTCGACAGCATGCCGGCCGAGATGCCGGCGGCGGCGCAAAGCTCCGCGACGGTGAGGTCGAGGCTCTTGCGCAGCCGGCGTACGGCGATGCCGATCTCCTCTTCCACGCTGCGCAGCCGGAGCTCCGTCGGCGCCAGCGAGCCGGTCAGCAGATCGAGGGCGCGGCGCGCCTGTTGAGGCCGCCCGGCAGCCGCGTTTGACAAGACACCGTCATCCCGCCCGGAGCCATGCGCAGCGAGGCGCAGTGGAGGGACCTTTCTTGATGCAGGATCCGCAAGAAAGGTCCCTCGACTGCGCCGCCCTTCGGGCGGCTCCGCTCGGGATGACGGCTTTTTCTTCATGTGCGAATGCCGAGTTCGCGGTTTTCTGGACATGTCTTGTTCACTAGCAGGAAAGTTTTGTTCCTGCAGGTTGACACGTTCCCGCAGCGATGCAAACTGCGCGGGCGTTGCGGCGGAGTGTTGGCGATGTGCGGCATTGCGGGACTGTTTCTCAAGGATCGGAGGCTCGAAGGCGATCTCGGCGCCCTGCTCGCGGGGATGCTGGCGCCGCTCAGCGACCGCGGCCCCGATTCGACGGGCTTCGCGGTCTATGGCGAGGGTGCCGCCGGCACCCTTAAACTGACCCTGCGCGGCCCGCGCACGCTCGATGCGGACGCGCTGCTGCAGCGCCTGGGCGAGGCGGCCGGCGGGCCCGTCGTGCATCGCCGCCACGATACGCACCTGGTGGTCGCGATGCCGGCCGAGCGCGAGGCCGCGGTGCGCGAGGCGCTGCGCGAATTTCCCGCGGTCGCCCTGGTCGGCGCCGGCCGACGCATGGAATTGTTCAAGGAAGTCGGGCGCCCCGACGAAGTGTCGCGGCGCTTCGGGCTCGCCCGCATGAGCGGCACCCACGCCATCGGTCACACCCGCATGGCGACCGAGTCGGCAGTCACGACGGACGGCGCCCATCCCTTCACCACCGGCGACGACCAGTGCCTGGTGCACAACGGCTCGCTATCCAACCACAACGCAGTGCGCCGCGACCTTATCCGCGAGGGCCTGTCCTTCCAGACCGAGAACGATTCGGAGGTGGCGGCCGGTTTCATCACGGCGCAGCTGCGCGGCGGACGCTCGCTCGAGCAGGCGATGGAAGCCTCGCTCGGCGCGCTCGACGGCTTCTACACCTTCGTCATCGGGACGGAGTCTGGCTTCGGCGTGCTGCGCGATCCCATCGCCTGCAAGCCCGCGGTGATGGCCGAGACCGAGCGCTGGGTCGCCTTCGGCACCGAGTACCGCGCCCTGGTCGACTTGCCCGGCATCGACGGCGCGCAGGTCTGGGAGCCCGCTCCGGCGCGCGTCTACCGCTGGGAACTGCATTGATGCCCGAGGTCGATCTGGTGAAAAGCTCGGTGCGCGAGCTGAATGCGGCGCTCCACCGCTTGGGCAAGGACACCAACGAGACGCAGTGGCGGGTGCGCAACCCGCGCGGCCAGCATTCGGTGGCGGTCGGGCTGGAGGCGCCGGTGACGATCGAGATCGACGGCCATGTCGGCTACTACTGTGCCGGCATGAACAAGGACGCGACGGTGATCGTCAACGGCAATGCCGGCCAGGGTATCGCCGAGAACATGATGTCGGGCAAGGTCTGGGTGAAGGGCGACGCCTCGCAGGCGGCGGGCGCCACCGGTTGCGGCGGACTGCTGGTCATCGACGGTGATGCCTCGGCGCGCTGCGGCATCTCGATGAAGGGCATCGACATCGTGGTCAAGGGCGCGGTCGGCCATCTCTCGGCCTTCATGGCGCAGGCCGGCAACCTGGTGGTGCTGGGCGATGCTGGCGAGGCGCTGGGCGATTCGATCTACGAGGCGCGCCTGTTCGTGCGCGGGAAGGTGCATGGGCTCGGCGCCGACTGCATCGAGAAGCCGATGAAGGACCATCACAAGGCCGATTTGCGCCGGCTGCTCGATGCGGCGGGGCTGGGCGGGGAGGCCGATGTCGGCCAGTTCCGCCGCTACGGTTCGGCGCGCCAGCTCTATCACTTCCATATCGATCACGCAGGGTCCTACTGATGTCGCCGCCGGACGATCGCTCGACCAACGGGGATCGCTGGATCCACACGCCGCCGCGCAAGTCGGCGACCTTCGACGATGCCGCCATCGCCGAGATCCGCCGTGCCGCGGCGAGCGGCATCTACGACATCAGGGGTGCCGGCGCGAAGCGCCGGCTGCCGCATTTCGACGATCTGCTGTTCCTCGGCGCCTCGATCAGCCGCTATCCCCTCGAAGGCTACCGCGAGAAATGCGCCACCGATGTGACCATCGGCGCGCGCAATGCCAGGAAGCCGATCACGCTGAAGATTCCCGTCACCATCGCCGGCATGAGCTTCGGCTCGCTGTCGGCGCGCGCCAAGGAGGCGCTCGGGCGCGGCGCCTCGGCGGTCGGCACCTCGACGACTACGGGCGACGGCGGCATGACACCGGAGGAGCGCGAGCATTCGAACCTGCTGGTCTACCAGCTGCTGCCGTCGCGCTACGGCATGAACCCCGACGATCTGCGCCGTGCCGACGCCATCGAGATCGTGGTCGGCCAAGGCGCCAAGCCGGGCGGCGGCGGCATGCTTCTGGGCCAGAAGATCTCCAGGCGGGTCGCCGAGATGCGCGTGCTGCCTGAGGGTATCGACCAGCGCTCGGCGTGCCGCCATCCCGACTGGACCGGGCCCGACGATCTCGAGATCAAGATCGGCGAATTGCGCGAGATCACCGACTGGCAGAAGCCGATCTACATCAAGGTCGGGGCCTCGCGGCCCTACTACGACACCGCGCTGGCGGTGAAGGCAGGCGCCGATGCCGTCGTGCTCGACGGCATGCAGGGCGGCACGGCGGCGACCCAGGAGGTGTTCATCGAGCATGTCGGCATCCCTACCCTCGCCGCCATCCCGCCCGCCGTGCAGGCGCTGCAGGAGCTCGGCATGCACCGCAAGGTGCAGCTCATCGTGTCGGGCGGCATCCGAAGCGGTGCCGACGTCGCCAAGGCGCTGGCGCTCGGCGCCGATGCCGTGTCGATCGGCACGGCGGCGCTGGTGGCGCTGGGCGACAACGATCCACACCTCGAGGAGGAATACCGCGCGCTCGGCACCACCGCCGGCGCCTACGACGACTGGCACGAAGGCCGCGATCCGGCCGGCATCACCACGCAGGATCCGGTCCTGTCGGCGCGGCTCGATCCGGTGGCGGCCGGGCGCAGGCTCGCGAACTATCTCTCCGTGCTTACGCTCGAGGCGCAGGCGATCGCGCGCGCGTGCGGCAAGTCGCACCTGCACAATCTCGAGCCCGAGGATCTCGCGGCGCTTACCGTTGAAGCAGCGGCGATGGCGCGCGTGCCGCTGGTCGGCACCGACTGGATCCCGGGACGGGGCCGTGAGTGAGAGCAGGGGCGCTTCTCATTCTCCTCCCCGGCTTCGCTGGGGAGGTGTCCGCGTCATCGCGGACGGAGGGGTCATGAGCCACGAGTCTCGAGCCCATGCCCCCTCCGTGGCCGTAAGACGGCGACACCTCCCCAGCGAAGCTGGGGAGGAGAAATGAGAGAGCGTTGACGTGACTGAGGGGGAGGATCGGTAATGCCGACCTGGGGCGAACTCGCACGCGAGCGCAATATCCGCTACTTCCTGGTCTCCTTCGTCGACCTGTTCGGCACGACGCGGGCCAAGATGGTGCCGGCGAGCGCGATGGACGACGTCGCCCGGGCGGGCGCCGGCTTTGCGGGTTTCGCCGCCTGGTTCGACATGACGCCGGCCGATCCCGACGTGCTGGTCGTGCCCGAGATGGACACGCTGATCCAGCTGCCCTGGAAGCCCACTGTCGCCTGGGTGACCGGCGATCTGTCCATGGCCGGCAAGCCGGTCGAGCAGAACCCGCGGCAGATCCTGAAGCGTGTCGCGGCGTCGGCAGCCGCGGAAGGCTACGAGCTCCGGACCGGCGTCGAGTGCGAATATTTCCTGATCACGCCCGACGGCTCGGCGATTTCCGACCCGGCCGACCAGCAGGCCAAGCCGTGCTACGACCAGCAGGCGCTGATGCGCCGCTACGATGTCGTGGCCGAGATCTGCGATGCCATGGTGGCGCTGGGCTGGCGGCCCTACCAGAACGACCACGAGGATGCCAACGGCCAGTTCGAGATGAACTGGCAGTACGACACCGCGCTCCGGACCGCCGACCGCCACGTCTTTTTCAAGTACATGGTGAAGTCGATCGCCGAGAAGCATGGGCTCCGCGCTACCTTCATGCCCAAGCCGTTCGCCGGTCTCACCGGCAACGGATGCCATGTCCATGCCTCGCTGTGGAACAAGGCGGGCGACAACGTGTTCGTCGATCAATCGGGTGAGCTCGGCCTGTCCAAGACGGCCTACCATTTCATCGGCGGCGTCATGCACTCGGCACCGGCGATGTGCGCCATCGCCAATCCGACGGTCAATTCCTACAAGCGCCTCAACGCTCCCGTGACGGCGTCGGGCGCGACCTGGTCGCCCAACACCGTGACCTATGCCGGCAACAACCGCACCCACATGATCCGCATCCCCGATTCGGACCGCTTCGAGCTGCGCCTGCCCGACGGCGCCGCCAATCCCTACCTGCTTCCGGCGGCGCTGCTCGCGCTCGGGCTCGACGGCGTCAGGAACGCGCGCGATCCCGGCAAGCGTCTCGACATCAACATGTACACCGAGCGCCACAAGGCCAGCGGCGCCAAAACCCTGCCGCTCAACCTGCTCGATGCGCTGCGCGCGCTGGAGAAGTCCGCGGTGCTGAAGGAGGCGTTCGGCGCGCCGATCATCGCCTCCTACATCGCGCTCAAGACGGCTGAGTGGAACGACTACGCGCGCCACCTGACCGAGTGGGAACGCCGCACCACGCTCGATTGCTGACACCATGAGCGAGACCTTCGACGCGATCGTGATCGGCGGCGGCGTGATCGGCGCCTCGACCTTGTTCCAGCTGACCGCGCTCGGTTGCCGCAAGGCGCTGCTGATCGAGCGTGGCGAGATCGCCGGCGGCATGACCGCGCATTCCTCGGGCATCGTGCGCACCCACTACAGCGTGCCGGCCAACGTCACAATCGCGCGTGCGAGCCTCGGCATGTTCGAGCGCTTCCGCGACCTCTGCGACGGCGATCCCGACGCCGACCCGGGCCTGGTGCTGTCGGGCTACCTGATCGTGGCTCCGCCCGGCCCGTCGTCCGACGCGGTGCGGGCGAGCATCGCCATGCAGCGCGGGCTCGGCGTCGAAGCCGGCCTGCTCGACCGCAAGTCGGCACTCGAGCGCCATCCGTGGCTCGCGCTGGACGATATCGATGCGATCGGCTTCGAGGCCGAGGCGGGCGTCGCCGACCCGTACCTCGTCACCACGTCCTTCCTGCGCAACGCCCGTCGGCGCGGCGCCACCGTGCGCACGAGCACGCCGGTCACCGGCCTGCTGCGTCAGGGCAGCCGGATCACTGGCGTGATGACCGACAAGGGGCCGATCGAAGCGGGCGTGGTGCTGTCGGCGGTGAACGTATGGAGCCGCATCGTCGCCAGTTGGGCGGGTATAAACATCCCGCTGACCATCACCGCGCACCACGTCTTCACCCTGGCGGCCGACAAGCCCTACGGCCAGGAATTGCCCGTGATGAAGGACCTCGCCTCGCCGGCCAAGCTCTACACGCGGCCGATGGGCGGCCACCTGCTGGTGGGCGGCGGCCACGAGGGCACGCTGACCGACGATCCCGAGATGGCCGATCTCGAGCCCGACCACGACGCCATGATCGACGAGGCGGCCCAGGCGGCGGCCCGCATGCCGGCCTTCGCCGAGGGCCGCCTGGCCCGTTCGTGGTCGGGCCTCTACGACACCACGCCCGACTGGAACCCGGTGCTCGGGCCGATTCCGGGAATGGAGGGGCTGCACGTTGCCTTCGGCTTCTCCGGCCACGGCTTCAAGATGTCGCCGATGATAGGCCGCATGCTGGCGCAGTCGATGCTGGGCCAGCCGACGGACCTGCCGATCCGCCCCTACCGCATCACGCGCTACGAAGAGGGCGAGCCGCTCGTTGGCGCCTACGGGACTGGCGCCGTCTCCTGACCGCGGCGGCAAAGCCGTCGTCGCTGCGGCGCCGCGAGCGTTGACCTGCCCCGGCCCATCGGCTTTATTCGCGCCGCACCAGAGCGTGCCCCCGTGGCGGAATTGGTAGACGCGCCTGACTCAAAA
>NZ_JBFWZI010000033.1:0-53977 GCF_050185545.1 Reyranella sp.
CGCACGCGCACATTTTTTTTCTCGCGGGGAAAAATCCGCCCCGATGCCCGGGAGGTTTCTGCACTCCGCCATGAGCAAAACTGATGGCTGGCCCGCATTCCAGGTCGAGCGGCGGGCTGTTTTGGCGCTGAAGCCGTACAAGAACAACGCCCGTACGCACTCGGAGGAGCAGGTCGCACAGATTGCGGCAAGCATTCGGGAGTGGGGCTGGACGCAGCCGATTCTGGTCGACGAGAAGGGCGGGGTGCTTGCCGGACATGGCCGTCTGTTGGCGGCTCAGTCGCTCGGCATCGACGAGGTGCCGGTCATAGTCGCCCGCGGCTGGTCGAAGGCTCAGAAGCGGGCCTATGTGCTGGCGGACAACCAACTGGCGCTGAACGCCGGGTGGGACCGGGATCTGCTGAAGGTCGAGATCGGTGCGCTGCAGGACGTGTTTGACGTCGGGCTGCTGGGGTTCCCGGAGGACTTCCTCGCCGACGTGATGGCCGACCGATCGGCCGGGTTGACTGATCCGGACGATGCGCCGGCAGTGCCGGTCAATCCGGTTTCGCGCAAGGGCGATCTGTGGCTCTGCGGCTCGCATCGGCTGCTGTGCGGCGACAGCACGAGCGCCGAGGCTGTCGATCGGCTGCTCGGCGGCGTGAAGCCGCACCTGATGGTGACGGACCCGCCCTACGGGGTGGAGTACGACGCCAACTGGCGGAATGAACGGGTTCGCTCTGACGGCACGGCCATCGCTGGCCGTGCCGTTGGTAAGGTTCTCAACGACGGTGAGGCCGACTGGCGGGGTGCATACGAACTATTCCGCGGGGACGTAGCCTACGCCTGGAGCGCAGACCTGCGCTCCAGGGAGGCGATCGAGGGCCTGGAGGCGGCCGGCTTCGAAATTCGCGCCCAGATCATATGGGCAAAGCAGCAATTCGCCATTGGCCGCGGCCACTATCATTTCCAGCATGAGCCGTGCTGGTACGCGGTACGCAAGGGGGCGACGGGCCACTGGAACGGCGACCGAAAGCAGTCGACGCTCTGGCAGATCGACAAGCCGCAGGCGTCCGAGACCGGCCACTCGACGCAGAAGCCGGTTGAATGCATGCGCCGGCCCATCGTCAACAACTCCTCGCCCGGCCAAGCGGTCTACGATCCGTTCTGCGGCTCCGGCACCACCATGATCGCCGCTGAGATGGAGGGCCGTGCCGCCTACTGCATGGAACTCTCGGAAGCCTACTGCGACGTGATCGTGAACCGCTGGCAGGCATTCACCGGCAAAGAAGCGACGCTCGACGGGGGCGGGCGCACCTTCGCTGAAATCGACAGTGAGCGGTATGACCCGGCAAAAGACAGTGCGGCCTGCTACGAGGTCGCCATCGCAGACAAGCGCCGCAAGCGACTCGAAGCAGCCGAATAGGGGCGGGCGCCCGCCATACCAGCCGACCGACAAGGACCGGCAGATGGTGGAGGTGCTCGCCGGCTTCGCAATCCCGCAGGTGGAGATCGCGCAGGCTCTCGGCATTGCGCAGCATACGCTGCTGAAATACTTCGCGACCGAACTGGAGTGCGGCGCCGCCAAGGTCCACGCCAAGCTCGCGGGCAATCTCCTTCGCTTGGCAAGCGGTTCGGACGGAACGGCGCTGAAAGCAACCATGTTTGCTCTACAGACGCGCTTCGGCTGGTCAGCCTATGTGCCGAGGCCGGCGGAGGAAAAGCCGCTCGGCAAAAAGGAGATCGCGCAGATCGAGGCCGAGCGCGCGCCGGATGACGAGGGCTGGAGTCGGTTGCTCCAGTGAGCGGCAACTGGGACTTCGCCCTGCCAGACTGGGAGGGGCGGCTCCGCGCGGGGCATTCGCTGCTGCCGGACATGCCGCTGGACGAGGTGGAGGCTGCGCGCGCGGTTGCAATCTTTAACAAGCTCAGGCTCCCGGACGTCCCGGGCCAGCCGACGCTCGGCGAGGCTGCCGCGGAGTGGCAGCGCGACGTGGTAAGGGCAATCTTTGGGTCGATGGAGGATGGGCGCCGTCGGGTCGCCGAGATCCTCGCGATGGTCCCAAAGAAGTCGAACAAGACGACGATGGGCGCCGCAATCACGCTGGTGGCGCTCCTGATGAACGAGCGGCCGCGGGCGGAGATGGTCTACGTCGGCCCAACGCAGGAGATTGCCGACACCGCTTTCAGCCAGGCCGTCGGGATGATCGACGCGGACCCGTATCTGGCGAAGCGGTTCCACGTTCAGCACAACACGAAAACGATCACCGACAGGAGAAACAAGACCAGGGCGAAGATCAAAACCTTTGACATGAAGGTGGTCACCGGGTCGAAGCCGGTCTTCGTGCTCCTCGACGAATTGCACCTCATGGCGGCGATCAACGGCGCCGGCAGGATCATCGGGCAGATCAGGGGCGGGATGATGCCCAATCCAGAGGCGGCGATGGTGATGATCACCACCCAGTCGGACGTGCCGCCGGCGGGGGTGTTCAAAGATGAACTCACTTACGCGCGAGGGGTGCGCGACGGCAGACTTCCGTCCGGGCGGCTTCTGCCGCTGCTCTACGAGTTTCCGCAGCGAATGCAGCGGGACGAATCGTGGCGGGACCCGAAGAACTGGCCGATGGTCTCGCCGAGCCTTGGCCGGCCCGTACCCCTGGACTCACTGATATCGGCCTATGAAGAGGCGCGGCAAAAAGGGGATACCGAAGAGCGGCGCTGGGTGTCGCAGCACCTCAACATTGAGGTCGGAGTTTCGCTGCAGACCAACCGCTGGCCTGGCGCGGAGCACTGGGAGAAGCAGGGCGACCCGACGCTGACCCTCGACGCGGTGCTCGACCGGTCGGAAGTGGTGGTGGTTGGCGTCGACGGCGGCGGCCTCGACGACCTCTTCGGGGTGGTGGTGCTCGGGCGTGACCGCGAGACGAAGCACTGGCTTTGCTGGGCCCACGCCTGGTGCCATCGGGGCGTTCTGACCCGTCGGCAGAGCATCGCGAGCCGGCTACTCGACTTCGAGAAGGATGGTGACCTGACCATCGTCGACGACGACCTCGGCGACATAGCCGATATCGTCGACGTCGTCGTGCAGGTCCGCGATCGTGGTCTTCTGGCCTGCGTTGCGGTCGATCCGGCCGGCATCGGCGAACTGGTCGACGCGCTCGCCGAGGTTGAGATCACGCAGGACGGCAGGCAGATCATGGCGGTGTCCCAGGGCGACGCCATGATGAACGCGATCAAGACCTGCGAGAGGAAGCTGGCGAACGGGACGCTCAGGCACACCGGCTCGGCGCTCGCGGCCTGGTGCGTGGGCAACCTGAAGATCGAGGCGACGGCGACGGCCATCCGGGCGACGAAGCAGAACGCCGGCGACGCGAAGATCGACGTAGCGATGGGGCTCTTCGACGCGGCGAGCGTGATGAGCCTCAATCCGGAGGCGCAGGGCCTGTCGGTTTTCGATCTGCTCGACGACGAGCCCGAACCGACGTCTGCGCCGCACATGATGGAGAGGGAGGACATCGATGCGTTCGATTTCTGACCTCTTCTCCGGGATCTTCGCGCGCTTCACGTCGGAGCCGCGGCGGCCGGAAGAATCCCGGGTGCCGTACAATCCGCGGACCGTGGCCGGCGTCACGATCACGCCCGACACGGCGATCACGATCTCCGCCTACTGGGCGGGCATCCGCTACCTGTCGCAGACGGTCGCGGTGCTCCCGTGGCACGTCATGCGGACCACGCCGGCGGGCGGCGAGCGGGCCAGCAACAGCCCGATCGACTGGCTGCTCTGGCAGCGCGCGTCGGATGAGTGGTCGGCGTTCCAGTTCCGCGAGACGCTCACGCATTGGGCGCTCCGGTGGGGCAACGGGTACGCCGAGATCGAGCGGGACGCCTACGAGCGGCCGGTGGCGTTGTGGCCGATCCATCCCGAGCGGACCGAGGTCTGCCGGGCGACGGCGGCCGCCGAGGACGCCTACGGGACGGCTATTCCTGCCGGCGGCCTCTACTACGAGGTGAGCAACGGGACCGGGTCGAAGACGGTGCTCGCGCCGCGGAATATGTTCCACATCCGAGGATTTGGCGAAGGGCCGGTCGGCGTCAATGTCACGACCTATGCGGCGCAGTCGCTCGGATGGGCGCGAGCGGCGCAGATTTTCGGAGCGGCCTACTTTGGCAATGGCGCCGTCCCGAGCACGATCGTCCGCAACAAGAAGCCTCTGTCCCCGGCCGGCCTGGATCGGCAGCGGAAGGAGATGCGGCAGTTGTACGGCGGGCCCGCGAAGGCCCACGGGACTGCGCATCTCGACGCTGACGCTGAGATCGAGCGCATTGGCCTCAACGCCGCCGAGACGCAACTGATCGAGGTGCACCAGCACCTGATCGAGGAGGTGTGCCGGTGGGTCGGCGCGCCGCCGCACAAGGTGATGCACCTCTTGCGCGCCCACTACAACAACATCGAGCACCAGAACATCGAGGTGGTGGTCGACGCGATCTCGCCCTGGGCCAAGCGCTTCGAGGACGAGGCGAACCACAAGCTGTTCGGCGGGGTCCGGTGGCGCGGCTTCTACACGAAAATGAACATGAACGCGCTCCTGCGCGGCGACATGAAGGCGCGCATGGAGTTCTACCGCGGCATGGTCCAGGTCGGCGCCTATTCGCCGAACCGCATCCTCCAGCTCGAGGATGAGAACACGATCGGCGCCGAGGGCGACATCCACGTCATGCAGGAGCAGATGTCGACGCTCCGCTACATCGCCGAGAAGGAGCAGAAGACCGCGACGCCGGAATCGGCGCCTTCGCCACGGCAGGACCAGCCCGACGAAGGCGACGCGCCGGCCGAAGACGACGCGGCCGCGGATGCCCGCTCCGAATTCGAGGCCGCGATGAGCGAGCGCGTCGATGCCTGACCCGATCATGGCCCGCGCGACGGGTGGACCGAAGAAGCCGAGCCCGCTTGCCGCGGTCTGGAACGGCATGACGGCGCTCGCGCGGCGGCTTGCGGCGATGGAGGCGCGCCCGGCGGCGCGGGATGGCGTCGGCGTCGCGAGCGGGCTGGTCGATGCGTCGGGAAACCTTGTCCTGACGCTTACGGATGGCCGGCTGGTGCCGGTTGGCAACGTCGTAGGGCCGCCCGCGACGCCGCCTGCGGCATCTGACGTGGCGGACCTCGCGATGGACCGTCTCCGGCCGCTGGTCGACACGATCAGGCGAGACAACGCGGCGCTCGTCGCGAGCGAAGTGAAGGCCGTTGTTGCCGCCCTTCCCGCGCCAGAGCCGGGGAAGTCAGTTACGATCAACGACGTCCGACCGCTGGTGGAATCCGCCGTCGCCGCGGCCATGGCGGCGCTGCCGGCACCGGAGCGCGGCAAGGACGCCGATCCCGAGGTTGTCCGCCAAATGGTGGCGGACGCGGTCGCCGAACTGCCGGAGCCGCAGCCCGGCAAGGACGCCGACCCGGAGGTGACGGCGGCGATCGTGCGCGACGCCGTCGCCGCGGCTGTTGCGGCGCTGCCCGCGCCGAAACCGGGAGCGCCTGGGGTTGGGGTCTCCGACGCCGTGATCACCGGTGAGGGCCGGTTGGCGATCGTGCTCACCGATGGCCGCCGGGTCGATGCCGGCGCCGTGCCAAAGCCCGATCCCGGCCCGCCAGGCAGGTCGGTGGCATCCGGTCATATCGATGACCGGGGGCATCTGGTCCTCGTCTTCACCGACGGCGCCGAGGAAATGGACCTTGGCAAGGTGACGGGCGAGCCCGGCGCCTCGATCAAGGGCGAGCCCGGTCGCGGGATTGCCGAGGCGCGGATCGAGGGCGGCGATCTTGTCCTGTCGTTTTCGGACGGCAGCACACAGCGCGTCGGCCGGGTCAAGGGCACCGACGCCAAGCCAGCAAAGGCGGTCAAGGGCGACCCCGGTCCTCCCGGCCGCCTGAAGGTCACCGACGTGCGGGCGGCGAGCCTGCGCCCCGAAGACCTCGACGACCTGCACGAGATCGAGATCGAGGCCGAGGACGGCCGCACCATCATCCTCTACGGGAGGGCGTGACATGCCGCCGATCATGAATGGTCCGGTGCTGCCGATGGCGCGAGCCGGAAAGAACGGCGCATCCGGCTACCGGATGGTGAAGCGCGGCTCCGACCGCGCCGACGTCTATCTGTACGGCCTGATCGGCACCGACTGGTACGGCGATGGGGTCTCCGCGAAGAAGTTCGCCGACGACCTGAAGGCGCTTGGCGCCAGCATCAAGACGATCGACCTCCGCATCAATTCGGAGGGCGGGGACGTGTTCGCCGGCAAGGCGATGTACACGCTCCTCCTCGACCATTCGGCGCGCGTCGTCGTGCACGTCGACGGCCTGGCCGCGTCCGCTGCCTCTTTCGTCGCGATGGCGGGCGATGAGATCGAGATCGCGGAGGGCGCCTTCGTCATGATCCACAATGCGTGGACATGGGCGGTCGGCGGAGCCGAGGACATGCGGCGCAAGGCCGACCTCCTCGATACGGTCAACGAGACGATCCGCGAAGTCTATGTCGCGCGCACCAAGAACACCGACGCCGACGTGCGGAAGTGGATGGACGCCGAGACCTGGATGACGGGCAAGGAAGCCGTCGAGCGCGGCTTCGCCGACAAGATCGTGGAGAACCTGAAGGTTGCGGCCTCGGTCAGCCACCCCGAGAGCTTCCGCAACCTGCCGCAGGCACTCCGCCCGAAGCGGGCGCGGCTCGCGGCGATGCTGCAGGACCTGAAGCGTCCTCGCACCTGAAATTCCGGGCAACCGGAAGCGCCCTTCTTCGCCCTTGGGCAAGGCAGACGCGGCCCGCCGTGACGGCGCGCCGTTCCCATAGATGGAGCCTATCCCATGAACCAGGCCGCCTATCTGGCCAGCACTGGCCTTTCCCCGGCCGCCGGCATCGTGATGATGGCGGCCCGGACCGTTGCCGACCTGAGCGAGGAGCGCGACAACCTTCTGGCCGAGGGCGAGGCGCTCCTCGCCGCCGCCGACGAGGAGGACCGCGAGCCGACCGCCGAGGAGGTGGCGCGCGGCGAGGAGATTCGCGCGAGCATCACCGCGCTCGATCGCCAGATCAGCCTCCGCCAGTCGTTCGCGGATGCCCGCACGCCGCCATCGCCGGGTCGCCGGACCGCGGCCGAACTGCAGGATCGCGGCGGCGACAACGGCACCGGCGGTCGGCGCGTGCCGGCCACTGCCCGCGACAACGCGCGCCACAACTTCGCGAACTTCGGCGAGTTTGCGCTGGGCGTGCGCGCCATTGTGAGCGGAAATGGCGATTATGAGCCGGCCAAGAAGGTGCAGGCGGCCGCGACGACCTACGGCAACGAAGGCGCCGGGGCGGAGGGCGGCTTCCTCGTGCCGCCGGAGTTCTCCCGCCAGATTTGGTCGAAGGTCGAGGCGGAAGAAAACCTGATGAACCGTTGCACGGTTCTCACTCCGTCCGGCAACAGCATGGCGATCCCGAAGGACGAGACCACGCCCTGGGGCACCGCCGGCGTCCGCGTCTACTGGGAGGCCGAGGCGGCTCAGGCGACCGCCAGCAAGGCGTCGTTCGAACTCTCGAATCTGCGTCTCTACAAGCTGATGGCCCTTGCCCCGGCTTCGGAGGAATTGATCGAAGATGCGATGGGCTACGAGTCCTATCTGCAGGCCGTGGTTCCGGGCCGCATGTCTGCGGCGATCAACACGGCGATCGTGTCCGGCTCCGGTGCCGGCCAGCCGCTCGGCATCCTCAACGCGCCATCGCTGATCTCGGTTGCGAAGCAGACCAGCCAGCCGGCCGACACCGTTTGGATGCAGAACATCGAGAAGATGTGGGCGCGCATGTACGCCCCCTGGCGGCGCAATGCGATCTGGCTGATCAACCAGGATATCGAGCCGTCGCTCGGTGGCATGGCGTTCCAGGCGACGGGCGCCTCGTCCGATCTTCCCGGCACGTCGGCGGTGCCGGCGTACCTTCCGCCCGGCGGGCTGTCCAACGCGCCCTATGGCTCGCTGAAGGGCCGGCCGGTCGTGCCGCTTGAGGCCGCGAAGGCCGTCGGCGATCAGGGCGACATCATGCTCGTCGACCTTCGCCAGTACTGGGTCCTGCGCAAGGCGGCGGGCATGAAGGCCGACACGTCGATGCACCTCTACTTCGACCAGGCGTTGACCGCGTTCCGCTTCATCTTCCGGATCAACGGCCAGCCGATGTGGTCTTCGACGATCGCCCGGCAGAACGGCAGCAACACCTTGTCCTGGGCCGTCACTCTCGACGCCCGGTAGGTGCCCGGCGGGGCGGCCTGACTTCCCCGCCACCCCCTTCGCGCCGTGAGGCGCCGCCCCTCCCTTTGAAGGACTACTTCGATGAACCAGCACATCCTTGAAAAGCTCGACCTCGTGTCCGGCTTCGTCCCGATCAACATCGGGTCGGCCCGGGTCGGCGACATCGTGTCGATGAAGAACTGGGGCCGTTGCGCCATCGTGTTCTTCGCCGCCGCGGGCACCGCCGGCGACGACCCGACGCTCACCGTTGAGCAGTGCAACAACGTCGCCGGCTCCAACGCCAAGGCGCTCGACTTCACCCGCGTCGATGTCAAGCAGGGCACCCTGACGTCGGTCGGGACGTGGACCAAGGTGACGCAGGCGGCCGACAACGAATACACCGACGCGACCTCGGCCGAGGTGCAGAAGATCTGGGTGATCGACATCAAGGCCGAAGACCTCGACGTCGACAACGGCTTCGACTGCATCCGTGCCTCGGTCGGCGATGCCGGCACGGCGAACCAGATCGCCGCGATGCTCTACATCCTGCATGAGCCGCGCTACGCCAAGGAAGGCGGCGTCTCGGCGATCGCCGACTAGGCCGCTTCCGCGGACTGACACGCTCTCCCCCCGGGCCAGCGCGCCCGGGGGCATCTCCTCCGACACGGGAGCCGCCGACATGCGGATTAGATTCGTCGCCCGCCACGTCGTCGCTCAGGGCGACCGCAAAGGGCCGGTCTACGAGGCCGGCCAGAGCTATGATTTCGAGGGGCGGGTCGCCGAGACCTATGCCCGCAAGTATGTCAGTCGCGGCTGGGCCGTGGTCGAACCGTCGGCGCCAGCGTCCGCCCCGGTTGCCGCCGAGCCGCTGCCTCCGCCCGCTCAGCCGCCGGAGCCCGCGACCGCCGCAGAGCCGGTCCCGTCGGCCGACGCCGCGAAGGCGCTTCTCGCCAGCCTCAAGGACGAGCCGGCGATGAACTTCCTCGTCTTCCGCGCCGCCGCGGAGAAGATCATCGGCCCGACGATCCCGGCGAAGAAGGCGGAGATCCTCGCGGCGCTTCAGGCGCTCGCTGGCGAGCCTGCCGAGTGATCGACCCGTCGGCCTTCGTCCACCCGAAGGCGCATGTCGAGGGGGCGGCGCTCGGCCCGCGGACGCGGGTCTGGCAGTTCGCCACCGTGATCCGCGGCGCGTCGATCGGCGCGGACTGCAACATCGCGCCCGGCGCCATGATCGACGGCTCGACGATCGGGGACCGATGCGTGGTCTGCCAGAATTTCGGTGCGGGACCGGGGTTCCTCATCGGCAACGACGTCTTCCTCGGGCCGAACGTCGTCATGTCCAACGACTTCTTCCCGGCGGCGTCGAAAGACGGCTTCGATGCCGCGCGCTATCGCGCCGGCGAGTGGGCGATCATCGTGGAGGGGGGCGCGGCCATCGGCGCAAATGCGGTGATCCTGCCGGGCATCCGGATCGGTCGCGGCGCGATGGTCGGCGCCGGGGCGGTTGCAAGCCGCGATGTCCCGCCCGACACGCTGCTTGCCCGCGACGGGCGGCTGATGCCGATCACGGCGGCGATGCGGTCGCGCCGGATGCGCTTCGTGGAGCCGCGATGCTGACCGTCGTCGCGCCGCTCTGGGATGCTAACGCCGAGTCCTTCGGCTTCTCGCGCTGCTACAACGAGGCGTGGGTCGAGAGGCTCTACCGGGGCTTCGCGCGGAACCTGACGAGGCCCTTCCGCTTCGTGTGCTTCACCGACCGGCTGCGCACGTTCGCGCATCCCGAGATCGGGCAGGAGCGCTTCGCAGCGGCTGCGCCGACCTATCGCGACGGTGTGGAGCTCTACCGGCTGTCGGGGCCGCTCCTGGTGCTCGGGCTCGACACGGTGATCGTCGGCAACATCGACCACCTCGCCGACTGGTGCGAGACGACCGACCGGCTCGGCCTGCCGCGGGACCCGTTCAACCCCGGCCGGGCCTGCAACGGCATCGCCCTCGCACCGCGGGAGCACGGTCATGTGCTGGCCGACTGGGATGGTGAGGACGACATGGCCGCCGTGCGGAAGCACCCGCACGTCTACATCGACGATCTGTGGCCGGGGCAGGTGATCAGCTTCAAGGGCGCCGGCCAGCCGGAGGCGCTCGGCCCGGATGTCCGAATCGTCTACTTCCACGGCCGACCGAAGCCGCACGATCTGACGCACCTTGCATGGGTGCGGGAGGCGTGGCGGTGACGTCTCGCGAGCATGAATACTGGACGCCGGAGCCGATCTTCCGCGGCGAGACGGTGTTCTGCCTGGCGTCGGGGCCGAGCGCGACGCAGGAGGTTGTCGACAAGCTGCGGGGACGGCGGACGATCGTCGTCAACGCGACCTGCCATCTCGCACCGTGGGCGGACATCCTGTTCTTCACGGATTCGGGCTTCTACCTGCATCGCCGGGACCTGATCCGAACATGGCCCGGCATGGTCGTGACAATGTCGCGGATGGCGAAGCGGGAGCTTCCCGACAAGGTGCGTCGGGTGAAGGGCTGCGGCGCCCCCGAGTTTCCTCCGCGGCTTTCCGGCCGGCGCCCCGGCTTCCCGCCGGCTGGCTCGCCGGAGATCCAGCAGGGCCGGACGAGCGGGCACACCGCCGTCAGCCTCGCAATCGGACTCGGCGCCGCGCGGGTGTGCCTGGTCGGCTACGACATGCGCCTCGCCGCCGACGGTCGCGAGCACCATCACAGCGGCGAGGCGGGCTATGGCGGGCCGCGCGATCTCTCGCTCTACGCCAACGAGTTTGTGCCGGGCTTCAACGGCTGGCGCGCCGCGGCGGAAGCCTCCGGCGTCGAAATCCTCAACTGCACTCCCGGATCGGCGCTGAAGGAATTCCCCTTCGCCGATCTCGACGAGGTCCTGGAGGCTCTCTGAATGGCTGACGGATCGATGCCAGCCGGCTACGCGGGCCGGGTCGATGTCGGCTGCGTGCGGGGCTCGCAGGGCCTGCAGCGGCTGATCGACGATCCGGGCATCCGCGACGTCCTCGACATCGGATCGGGTGCCGGTGAGCACGCCCGCATCATGCGCGCGGCTGGCCTGCGCGTCTTCTCTGTCGATCTCGCGCCGCCGGCGGATCACGTCGGCGACTTCATGTCCTGGCATAGCGACCAGATCGGATTCGACGCCGTCTGGCTGTGCCACGTCCTCGAGCATCAGCCGTCGCCGGGTGGCTTCCTCGCCAAGGTCCGGTCGCATCTTCGGCCGGGCGGGCTGCTCTTCGTCACCGTGCCGCCGCTGAAGCATGAGATCGTCGGCGGGCACGTCACGCTCTGGAATGCCGGGCTGCTCCTCTACCAGCTCATCCTCGCCGGCTTCGACTGCCGGCGCGCTCGGGTCGGCACCTACGCGAGCGGGCCGGACTTCCCGCCCTACAACATCACGGCGATCGTGCAGCGCCCGGTGGCGCCGCTCGATCTGCCGCCGCTGAAGATGGACCGGGGCGACATCGAGACGTTGGCGCCGTTCTTCCCCGTTCCCGTGGCGCACGGCTTCGACGGTCGGCTCCCGGACATCGACTGGTAACGCGGAGAGAGCACAGATGGCCACGCTGTGGATCAGGGAATACACGCGGATCGCCGGCCCCGGCGTCTGGCGCGGCGAGCCGCCGACGGTCTACGGCGAGGGCTCGCCGATGGCTCAAGAGCCGGGCTCTGCCGATCCGTCGCCCGTAACCATCAGCGGCACGTCGGCGCAATCCGCTGCATTCAACGACGACACCAAGTTCATCGAACTGTGGGCCGACGCAGCCTTCCACTACCTGGTCGGCGCCGATCCAGAGGCAACTACGAACCATATGCCTGTGGAGGCTCGTACGTCCAAGTTCATCGGCGTGACCGCCGGCCAAAAGGTCGCTGCCAGGACCATGGCCTGAGCGATGGGCCTCGGCACTCTCGGCACGGGCTTCGGCCGTCTCTCCCTCCTCTCCGGACGCGGGGGAGAGTTCGACCTCGTCCGCGACGTGTTCGGGGGCGGCGATAGCTTTTACCGGGACTTCACGTCGGCAACGGGCCTTTATCAGACCGACGACACGTCTACGCCGGTCACTGCGGATGGGCAGACGATTGGCAGAGCTGAGGACCAGAGCCCGAACAACAGGGACCTGACGCAGGCGTCGTCTGGTCCGCGCCCCGTCTGGAAAACGACACACGCGTTATTCGACGGGAATGACGACCGGCTTGAGACGGGACTTAAGGTTGAGCCAAGCGGGATGACGCTGATTGCCACATTCCGTGTGGCGGATACAGCGGCGACCAAAACTATCATAGGCATGCGGAACGGGACTGGCCCTCGGTATTGTGCACTCGTTATAAGCTCAGGTGAAAGACTAGCGGGTCGATGGGGTTCGCAAATAGAGAGCACGATTAACTATACCGACTCAAACCTGTCGGGAATTGATGCAGTCGCCTTGATGCGAGCCAATACGACAGGTGTGGAACTTTGGCTGAACGGAACACGTGTTTACACAGGCGCTGCGGCCGACGCGGCGACCATCCCGAACACAGAGGGCCTGTGGGTTGGCGCCACTAACAACGAAGGCGCGGCGGCGGTTCCGTTTAGTGGACGTATCCACCGTGCCGGCGCGAGAAAGTTCTACATCCCCGACGACCTCATCCTCCCCGCCATGAGCGCTTTCGGCACCGGCTTCGTGAGCATCTGACCATGGCCGTCCTCTACATCTTCGCCGTCTGCTCACCCGACGAGGCGGACACCATCAACGCCGCCGCCAACGAGTTCTTCTCGGACAGCGGCCCGAACCTCCGCACTCCCATGTCGGCGGACGGCACCGGCCCCGCCACCAAAATGGGCTGCGGTGCGTGGATCACTCCGGCGACGCTGGCGGCCCTCAACAGCTTCATCGCCGGGCAGGGCTTCTCGACGCTCCAAACGCACGTCTTTGAGGCCGAGACGCACGAAGCGGTCGCGGCGAAGGCACGGGACGAAGTGCCGACCGTGTTCGGCGTGCGGCCGATCGAGTTGGCGGACTAGGCGCCGCCTACACCACCACGGCCACGGCGGTCGCTATCGCAGCCGCGAGGCAAGGACCACGAATGCGCTACACGCTCGTCACCGCGGCGGATGCGGTCGTCAGCATCGATGATCTGCGCGCTCACTGCCGTATCGACTCGCACTATCCCTTCGGGCTGTGAGGGGGGCACGCATATGCGCTCGATCGTGTCCGTCACTGCAGCCGCCGAGACGCCGTACCGGCTGACGACGCTTGAGCGGATCAAGCGCGAGCTTGGCATCAGCGACGGCGGGTCGGACGATCTCCTGCAGAACAAGATCGACGAGGCCGGATCGGACATCCAGGCGGCGCTCGGCTTTGTCGTGGCGCGCGAGACGGTGACGGAGACCTTCCGCGGCGGCGGCTGCGAGGCGAGCCTCCCTCTCAACCGGACCCCGGTTGCCACGATCACGTCGGTGACGGTCGACGATGTGGCGCTCGCGGCCTCGGAATATGAGGTCGAGACGGCCACGGGCATCCTGCACCGGCTCGACACGAGCGGCTACCCGGTCGCCTGGGAGTTCTGCCGGGCGATCGTCGTCGTCTATGCCGGCGGCTACATCCTTCCCGGCAACGCCGGAGCGAACCTTGAGCCGGCGATCGAGGCGGGCTGCATCGATCTGGTGTCGGCGTTCTGGGCGGCGCGCGGCCGCGACCCGATGGTCCGCGCCGAGGACATCCCCGACGTCATGCGCACCGAATACTGGGTCGGGTCGGTCGGCGAGGCCGGCGACCTCCCGCCGAGCGTGATGGCGAAGATCGCCAGATTCCGGAGGCCCGCGGCATGAACAATCCCGGCATCTACAGCCTCGGCGACGCCACAGTGGCGGCCGCGGTGACCGACGAGGTGATCACCAGCGGCGTCTCGTCCGCGAACGTGGCGCAGGAGTTCATCGACCGGCTGGAAGGCGCACTCGCGGTGACGCTCTTCTGCGATTTCGTCTATGGCTCGGGCGGAACCGCAGTGAAGGTCGACATCGAGACGTGGTTCACCGGGTCGATCTGGGTGCCGATCGCCCGCTTCGCCTTCACGACGGCTTCGGCGCGCAAGATCATGTCGGTGTCCGGCCTGACGGCGCGGCTGTCCGCCGCCACCCCGTCGACCCTGTCCGACGATACCGCCCTTGACGGGTGCCTCGGTCCGCGCCTCCGGGCGAAGATCACCAGCACAGGCACGTACGCGGGCAACACGTCCGTCTCGGTCCGGGCCTCGATGCGATGACGCCGGCAACGGTCAAGGCGTCCTACCGCCGGGCGATCGACCAGGCCGGCGAGCCGCTGACCGTGCGGCGCTACACAGGCGCCGGTGCGAGCCGTCCGCGTGTCGACGTGTCGGTCCGCGGCCGCGTCGTCGACTACCGGCCGGACGAGCTGGTCGGCACCATCCAGCAGGGCGACCGGATGATCATCCTCCTCGTCGAGGACCTTGTCGCGGCGCAGTTCCCGATGCCGCTCCGCAAGGGTGACAAGATCGTGGTCCGCGGGCGGGAACTGAACATCGAGGACCCGGACGACAACACGCGCCGGGTCGCCGGCGTGCTCATCGCCTATGAGCTTCGGGCGCGGGGCTGACCGATGACCGACATCGCGACGGCATGGGCCGCCATCCAGGCGCGGGCCGCCAGCCAGATCACCGGCATGCCGATCCTGTGGCCGGACGAGGGGAACGAACTGCCGGTCGAGCCGGCGCCCTTCGTCTTCATCGAGATGACGACCGATCGCGGCGCCTTCATCGAGATCGGCGGCGGCCGCGGGTCGAATACCTTCCGGAACCGCGGCGAGCTGCTCGCCTACGTCTTCGTGCCGATCGGCGAGGGCCTTGCCCGGGCGCTGGCTCTCGCCGAGCCCGTCGCGGCGGCGTTCCGCTCCTACCAGGGCGGCGGCGTCACCTTCGACGGCGCGACGGTCCAGCCCCTCGGCGAGGGCGCCTCGCTCGTCCCGCCGGGCCTGACGTCGGCCGCCGGCAACTACTCGGCGGCCATGGTGGTCTGCCCGCTTCACTTCGACCAGATCGGCTAGGAGAGCCTCGATGCCTCAGCTCCTCGAATCCACCTCGGAACGGCTGGTCTACAAGGCCTATGCCAGCGCCGTGATCGACCCGACGACCGAGCCTTCGCCGGCGAGCGATCCGGCGACCTCGGGCGGCCAGATTCTCCGCCACGTCTCGCACAACCTGTCGCTGACCAAGGAAGCCTATGCGGCCGACGAGATCAGGACGGACAAGCAGCGGCCGATGGAGAAGCACGGCACGCGCCGCGTGCCCGGCACGATCAACGGTCTTCTCTCGGCCGGCACGCATCAGGACCTCTTCGAGGCGGTGCTCGGCGGGACCTGGTCGGTGTCTGCGATCACGGCGAGCCAGACCGACTTCACGTCGGTGACGGCGGACGCCAGCACGGCGAAGTTCACCTTCTCCGCCGGCAATCCGGTGACCAAGGGCTTTCGGGTCGGCGACATCATCCAGTTCGCCGACCTGTCGGACGCCGACAACAACGGCGTGAACTTCATGATCATCGGCTTCGGCGGCACGTCGAACCGGGAGGTGAGCGTCTATCCGGCGCCGGAGACGATGACGGCCGACTCCGCCTTCACGCTGACCACGATCGGCCGCAGCCTGATCACGCCGTCGTCCGCGCACGTCGCGCGCAAGTACGCGGTCGAGGTCCATAACAGCGACGGCGACATCTCGCGGCTGTTCACCGAGGGCCTCTTCTCGGGCTTCGACCTGTCGCTCGCGCCGAACCAGAATGCCCAGATCAACTTCTCGGGCATGTGGCGGAACCGGGTGGTCTACAGCGCGGGCGACGCGCCGTTCTTCGCGTCGCCGACGGCGGAGACGACGAGCGACATCATCTCGTCGATGGATGCGCTGCTCCGGATCAACGGCGCCGTCGTCGGCGTCGCGACCGGGCTCAGCATCAACTACAATCGCGAGCCCTCGGCGCCGGCGCAGCTCAACAGGGACGGGCTCGCCGCCGGCATCCTCCTCGCCAACGCGATCGTCACCGGGCAGTTCACCGTCTTCCTGACGGCGACGACCTTCCTCGACGCTTTCAACGATGGCACGGAGATGGAGCTCATCGCCTACCTGCCGGCCTCGAACGCCGCCGCCGCGGCCGCCCTCACCCTGTACCTGCCGCGGCTGAAGATCAACTCCAACCAGGAAGTGGTCGTTGACGGCGCCAAGGCGCTGCAGTGCGGCTTCACGGCGGCGCGCTATCTCGGCTCGGGTGCCGGGATCGAGAGCACGTCGATCCGGATCACCGACACGTCCGTCTCCTGATCCTGACCCGCCCCCGACAGGCGGCTTGCCGTCCGGCGCCAGCCGGATGTTCGCGAACGGGGCGGCGGCGGTGTCGGCCGTCGTCGCCCTTTCCCTCCCGACAGAGGAACCAGCTTTCCATGACGAATGCGAAATTCGCGACGAATGCGAAATTCGCCGGCCTCGGCCTCGCGGTCGAGACGCCGGCCCGCGTCAATCTCCTGCATCCGGTCAGCCGGAAGCCGCTCGTCGACAAGGCCGGCAACCCGGCATGGGTCGATGTCTGGTCGATGGATTCCGACCGCGCCCGCGAGCACGTCCGGGCGGCTGCCCGGCGCCGGGTCGAGTCCAAGGCGCGGATGGACATCGAGGACATGGAGGCCGGCCAGACGGACCTCCTTGCCGCTCTCACCGCCGGCTGGCACCTCGTCGGCCTCGACGGGTCGCCGCTCGACGTGCCCTTCACCCCCGAGAATGCCCGCGAGCTCTACGGCACCGCCGCGGTGACGTGGATCCGGGAGCAGGTCGACGTCGCGGTCAACGAGCGGGCAAATTTCGCGCCCGCCTCGCCGAAGAACTGATCGCATGGGCCGGGCATCAGTTCCGGCAGTCGCGTCGCCTGGCCGACGGCGCGACGGAGGGCGATCACGGCGAGGCGCGGCGGCGGGTCGCAGCGAAGCTCGGCCGGGCCAAGGCGGCTCCGGCGAAGCCTGCCGGGCCGGCCTTCCCGGCGACACTCCGCTACGTCTGGGAGTGGTTCGTCGAGATCATGGCGGGCGTCGCTCCCGGCTACGGACCGGCGCAGCCGACATGGGCCGACCTTCGCGCGTGGGCGGACCTGACCGGCGAGACGCTGCACCCATGGGAGGCGCGGCTCATCGTCCGGCTCGGCATGGTGCGAGCATCGACGCTTGCCGAGGTGGCAGAAGCCGAAAGGAACAAGCCGTGACGATCCGGACGCGCATCCAGCCCATCGCCGACTGGGTATCGGTCGTCGTCCGCGACGACCTGTCGCCGGCAGCGCAATCGGCGGCCGTGGCGCAATTCGCCCGCGACCGGCTTGGCGAGGCGCGCGAGAAGAACCGCACCATCCTCGGCCGCGTCTCGACGCACCGCACCTTCGTCGATGGCCGCGAGAACGTGCCGCTCGAAAGCGTGCGGCCGAAGGGCGGGCGCATCGTCTTCGAGTTCGACCTCGTCGAGGACGCGCTGCAGTGGATATGGGCGACCCTCCGGGAGCGGTCGCCGGTGGTGAAGGGCGACTATCTCCGCGGGCATCGGGTTTTCGCTGACGGCATCGAGGTGCTCGCGACCGATGCCGTGCCGGCGGCGGCAGAGTATGCCTTCCTCAACATCGTCCCGTACGCCCGCCGTATCGAGGTGGGCAAGCGCGCCGACGGGACGCCGTTCCTGCTCCAGGTGCCCAACCGCATCTACGAGCGCACCGCCGAAGACGCCCGCCGGCGGTTCGGCAACATCGCCAGCATCAAGTTCGGCTACCGGTCGCCCGTCATGGCCTACCAGGCCGCGGGCACGGCCGGGGCGGCGGCTTCCCGGCGGGGCGGGATCGAGCGCGAGACGCGCACGCCGGCAATCATCGTGACGATGAGGTAGCGCCGTGGCGACCATGAACGAGGCCGTGCGTCGGCTGACGATCGTCAGCGAGGAGCGCGGCGTCAGGCAGACCGCGACCGCCCTCATGGCCTTGGGCGCTGCCGAGGATGCCGTTGCGGTCGCGGCGCAGAAGCAGGAGCGGGCCACCACCCTCTCGTCGGCGGCGCTGGAGAGGAAGCTCGCGCGCCTCGACCCGCTGGTGCGGGCGCAGCGCGACTATCGCACGGCGCTGGAGACTGCCAGCCGATACGAGGAGCACGCGATCGGCACGGCCGAGCAGCGTGCGCGCTACCTCGAATTGGAGACGGCCCGCTACCAGAAGCAGATCGACACGATCAACCGGCTTGCCGCGGCGAGGAAGGCGGCTGCCCAGAACACCGTCGATCAGGCGACGATCACGCCTGACCGTGCCGCGGACGTCGCTGCCTACGGCGCTGAGCTTGACCGTCTCAGGGCCAAGTACAACCCGCTCTGGGCTGCCGGCCGGCAGTACAAGGCGACGCTCGACGAGATCAACATGGCAACGCGGACCGGTGCCATCACGGAACGGGAGCGGACCGCGGCGATCGAGCGGACGAAGGCGGCCTTCGCGGCGCAGGTCGGGGCGCTGAACAGCGTGGCGTCGGCGAATGCGCTGGCGGCTGGCTCGGCGAGGCTGAACACGTTCCAGATGCAGAACATGGCGATGCAGATGAACGACATCGGCGTCATGCTCGCGTCGGGGCAGTCGCCCTTCGTGCTGCTCATGCAGCAGGGCATGCAGATCAGCCAGTTGTTCAACCCCGGCACGGGCCTCGGCGCTGCGTTCAAGTCGGTCGGCGCCGGGCTTCTCGCCTTCGTGACCAACCCGCTCAACCTCGCGGTGCTCGGCCTCGCCACCGCGGCCGGGGCGGTGGCCTACTTCTGGGACTCCATCACCGGCGGCGGCCAAGATGCGGAATCCACCCTCGAAGAGGTCCGCAGCCTCATCGACGACGTCAAGAATTCCTTCAGCGAGGCGTCGGAGGAGGCGCGCCGTTTCAGCCAGACGAGGCCGGCCGAACAGCAGGTGATGGCGCTGCAGAAGTATGTGGCGCTGACCGAGCAGATCATCGAGGCCCAGCGCAAGTTTGCCGGCGGCTCCGACATGCTCTTCTCGCTCGGCGTCGGCGGCGTGAATGTCGGCGTCCAGAACCCCTTCGCCAACCTCAACGTGCCGGTCGGCTTCGTCGAGCAGGTCGAGGCGTATCGCAAGGCCGTCGCCGCCGGCCGGCAGGACACTGAGGCCTTCGTCGAGCAACTCGCAAGGCTCGCGATTGAGTACCCCACGACGGAGAGCCTCGATTTCGTGGCCGCCACGATCAAGGCGCTGCAGCCGACCCTCGACCTCGAAGACGCGCAAGAGAAGCTTGCGGCGACGCTCAGGGTGATGGCGGGGCAGGCGACCGAGGCAGATGCCGCGATCCTCGGCCTCACCGGTAAGATTACGAGCGCGGCAATCGCGACCGCGGAGATCCGGCGCGGGCTTCTGATGCTTGGCGCCGGCGGCGGCACCCGGATTGAATATGACGAAGGCCTGAAGGCGCGCTTTGCCGACGCCTATGGCGAGAAATACGAACCGCCGAAGCCGACGAAGACGGAAACGGACGCCACGCGCCGGCAGAAATCCTTCGACGACGCGCTGGCCGCGACGCAGAAGCAGACCGAGGCGCTGCGCATCCAGGCCGACACCTTCGGCATGACCGAGGCGGCGGCGGCCGAGTACCAGAAGCGGCAGGAACTGATCAACCTCGCCAGGGCGAACGGGATTGCACTCAGCGACGGCACGGTGGCGGCGATCGACCGCGAGGCCGCCGCCTACGGCAAGGCGACGTCGGAACTGCAGCGCATGCGCGATGCGCAGGAGGCGCAGGACTTCCTCGCCCGCTCGCTCTTCGACGCGGTGAAGGGCGCGGACAGCCTCGCCGACGCCTTCGGCCGGCTCGCCACGAAGATCGGAGAGGCCGCCCTGGAAGCGCTACTCCTCGGCTCGGGCCCGCTCGCCGGACTGCTCGGCCTTGGCGGCGGTGGCGGCATCTTCGGCTCGCTCTTCGGGGCGCTTCTCGGCGGCGTCCGGCACCAAGGCGGTGTCGTCGGCGCGCCGGGCGGTCCGTCTCGGATGGTGCACCCGGCCTACTTCGACAATGCGCCGCGCTTTCGGACCGGCGGCATCGCCGGCTTTGGTCCCGACGAGGTGCCGATTATCGCGCACCGGAGCGAGGAGATCGTCCGCCGCGACGATCCGCGGCACCGGGCGAACGGCGGCGCCATGGGGCAGACGATCAACGTCTCTCTGGCGGTCAACTTCGGCGATGCGTCGTCGGCCGAGGCGGTGGCCGTGCTCGGCGCCCGCGTGGCGCAGCTTCAGCGCTCCATGCCGGAGATCGTCAAGGGCGTCTTCGTCGAGGCGAAGAGCACGGCAGGCTGGATACGCTGATGGTCGACTTCACTACGATCGGCTTCCCCGGCGACCTCCTGAGAATCTCTTCCGGGAGTTTTCGGCTGCGGCCGTTCCAGACCTCGCCGGGCTCGATCTATTCCGGGTTCGTGCGCGCCTACGGCAGCATGCAGATGCGCTGGACGGCGGAATGTGAGATGGCTGGCTTCGCCGGCGCCGACAACAACGCCTGGGACGCCTTCATTGCCCGCCTCGAAGGGCAGGTGAACCTCTTCGAGGTGTCCGATCCCCTCCACGACCTGCCACGCGGGGCGGGGGCCGGCTACGCGCCCGACAATACCGCGGTCACGATCACCGGCGTTTCCATCCCGGGCGTCTCGATCGTCGAGGGGGCGACGTCCTGCCTCGTGAAGACAGCGGCGGCGCGGTACGCCCGCACGATCATCATGAAAGGCCTCGCGGCCGACGAGGTCGTGTTCCGCGGCGGCGACTATTTCGGGCTCGACGGCAACCTCTACATGGTGAGCGGCGACGTGACGGCCGACGAGAACGGCGACGCCCGCGTGCCGTTCAAGTGGCGTTTGTGGAAGCCGGCGGCGGTCGATGATGTCGTGCAGCTTCTCAACCCGACCGCGCGGTTCCAGCTCGCGTCGGCCGACCAGGGCACGCTCCGCCGCACTGCGCCGGACTTCGGCAGTGCCGGCCTGTCGCTGATCGAGGTTCCGTACACGTCATGAGCCTCGCCGAGTACCGCGCCGGGCTGAGGCGGGCCGGCCTCAACGCGATCGTGATGGCTGACATCGACCATCCCGACGGCATGCTGCGGGTCTGGTCCGGCATCGGCATGCTCGACTACGACGGCTACACCTATTCGGGGCTCGGCGAGCTCGGCTCGATCGAGGGGATGAAATCCGACGTCGAGATCGAGGTGCCGAAAGTCACGCTCGGCCTGTCCGGCGTCGACCCGGCGCTGATCGCCGGGCTGTCGGACAGCGTGAAGAACCGCACGGCCGACATCTGGGAGGCATGGATAGACCGCCACTACCGGGTGCGGCACCGCCGGGGCCCGTGGTCGGTCCGGCTCGACTATCAGCGCTATGCGCTTGGCGAAGATGGCAAGGCGACGATCTTCCTCGTCGGCTACGGGGGCATGTTCCACCTGCTGAAGCGGTCGAACGCCCGCTGGACGCCGGAGGAGGCGCACCAGCAGTACCCGGACGAGGTCGGCTTCGACGAGATGCATCTGCAGGAGGATTCGCAGCTCGTGTGGAAGGCTTCATGAGCGTGCTCGCGATCGACCCGCGCGACCGGTTCTTCGCCATGGCAAAGGGCCCGCTCGTCTTCGGGCGGAACGACTGCGCCGCGACCGCCGCGACCCTGCTTGCGGCGGCAGGCCGAGGCGATCCCTTCGCCCGCTGGCGGGGCCGCTACACGACGCTGCGCGGATTCGTCCGGATCATTCGCCGCGCCGGTTATTCGAGCCTCGCCGAGGCGGTCGCCGGCACGGCGGCGGACATGGGCTGGCCGGAGATCGACCCGGCGGAGCGGCAGGACATGGATCTCGGGCTCTGCCGTGTCGTCGGGCCGGCAGCGGGTGCGACCTTCGGAGCCGAGGCGCCCGGCATCGCGCACGGCGCGTTCTGGCTTGTGCGGACGGACGTCGGAGGCCGGTTGGAGCCGTTCGCCGTGCGGGCATGGAGGACTGGCTGATGCCCGATCCGATCACCGGACTGGCGAGCACCGTCGGCCTCTTCCTCTTTAACGCCGGGGTTCCGCTCGCCGTGGTCAATGCCGCGACGACGATCACTCTCTTCGGCGCAGGCCTTGGTCTCGCGGCAGGCATCAGCTCCGCTGCCAACACCCTGTCGCAATCGCTGAATGCCCGGCAGGGCCTCGGCGAATCGCAGCGGGCGACGCAGGGCCTGCGCTTCCCGGTGCGGCAGGCGATCCCCGACCAGCGCCTCGTGCTCGGCCGCGCGACGTCGTCGGGCGCGTGGTTCTTCTCGAGGTCCAAGCCGCCCTACATCTGGATCGGCTACCTCATCGCCGCGCATGAATGCGGCGATCTCGAAGAGGTGGTGCTCAACGCCGAGGCCGTCCGGCTCAATTCGAGCGGGCTGTCGATCGCCGCGCCCTACTTCGACGGCACGACGAATTTCCTCAAGGTCTCCTATCGAGCCGGGACCGCCGACCAGGCCATCGACCCGATCATCGCCGCGGACTTCCCGTCGATGCCGGCGGACTTCCGCCAGCGCGGGCATGCGACCGTGGTGATCAAGGCGCACTACGGCGCCGACGACGACGAGCACCGGGCGATCTACGGCTCCGGCGGCGCCTTCAACCCGCTCTTTCGCTTCAAGGGGGCGAAGGTCTACGACCCGCGGAAGGGCGCGCATGTCCTCGCCGATCCGACGACTTGGACGTGGAGCGACAACGCCTCGCTCTGCCTCGCCCGGTGGCTGATCCACCCGTGGCCGAACATGCGGCTGGTGCGGCCGGACCAGATCGACTGGGACAAGATCGCGGCGGCGGCCGACATCGACGACCTGTGGCGCGGCCGGAAGGACGGGACTGCCGAGCGCAACCACACCGTCAACGGCATCGTCACCTCGTCGGAGGACCCGCTGACGGTCACCCGCTCGCTGCTCTCGACGCTCGACGGGCTCCTGATCCTCGACGGCGGCAAGTACCACACGATCCCCGGCAACCCGCGCGAGCCGGTCATGACGCTGCATCAGGACATGCTCGCGAGCGGTCTCGACTTCCAGGCGGAGGCGTCGGACCGCGACCTGATCAACACGATCAAGACCGAGATGGTGGCGCCCGACCGCGAGTATCAGACCGTGGTCGGCCCGGTGCTCGCGGACGCCGAGCTGGTGGCGGCCGACGGGCAGACGCTAGAGACGACGACCTCGCTCCGCTTTGTCGAGGGCCACCAGCGGGCGCAGCGGCTCGGCAACCGGATCATGCAGCGGAGCCGGGACGGCCGCTCGCTGGCGGCGGCGTGGACGACCGAGGCGAACCGCGCGCCGGCCGGCTCGGTCGTGCGGGTCTACCTCCGCGACTTCCCCCAGGTGAACGGGCTCTATCAGGTGCGGCAGGCCGTGCCCGACCACCAGACTGGCACCGTCAGCCTCCAGCTCACCGGCTGGTCGAACGCCGTCTTCGACTGGAACGCGGCGACGCAGGAGCGGGATTTCGAGATCGACCAGGACGTGCTCGACGCAGAGGCCGCATGACGAACCATCCCGTTCAGACCATCCCGCTCACCGGCTCGGTCACGCCGCTCGCGCTGCGCCAGGCGTTCGCGCTCGGCTTCCCGTGGTCGATCGCGGATCCGGACGATCTCCGCAACCTCGATGTCGGCAGCCTGTCGCTGACGATCACTGCGGTGATCTACGACGGGCAGGTCTTCACCTACGACGCGGCGGATTCGATCACGGCCGACGCGGGGTGGCCGTGCTTCGTTTCCGACGACAACAAGCGGTTCATGCGGGGGGCGGCGCGGCTGATCGATTTCGCCGTGCTATCGCGGACCACGGCCCAGTCGCGGGTCGGCGCCGATACCGGCGACGTCTACCGGGTGCCGGCGGCGCCGACCGGCGACTGGGCCTCGAATGCCGAGGACATCGCGATCCTGACCGGGAACGGCTGGGCCTTCGTCTCGCCGACGCCGGGGATGATGATCTACGTCCGCGACGAGGCGACCTATGAGCACTGGTCGGAGGCCGGTGCATGGGTGGACGGCGTCGGGGCGGTCGGGATCGCCGACGGTTCGGTCTACCCGGTGAAGCTCCGCTGGCCGCTCGGCGTGGCGGTCGAGGAGGAGACGGCGACGCCGCCGGGCGGGACGCCGGGGGCGGGCACGGCCTATATCGTCGGGACGTCGGGGAGCGGGGCGTGGGCCTCGCACGACACGGATGTGGCGATTGCCGACGGTGCGGGGGGCTGGTCGTTCCTCTCGGCCTATGAGGGCGCGACGGTCTTCGACCGTGGCGAGGGCGTATTGAAGTCCTTCAACGCGGCCGGGGCGTGGGCGTCGAGCGCGGGTGTGATCGTGGGGGCCGCGACGGCAGCGGTGGCGAGCACGGGCTCGGTCACCGCGCCGAGCGGGACCACCTTCTTCAGCGGATCGAACACGACGGCGCCGACGACGTCGCAGCGCCGCCTGATCGACACCGGGACGGCGGTCACCTACGCGGCCAAGGCCTCGGGCTCACGGCTGGTATTCAACTACCGGGCACACATGACCGGCAGCCAGACCGACGTTGGCAGTGTCTCGGGCAGCACCATCGGCGAGGCCCGCGTGCTGGCGCTGTATCGCGACTCCGAAGTGAACGCGCTCGACTGGGTGAAGATCGAGCCGCTCACCACCGACAATGCGACGTTCATCAACGCCACGCTGGAAACCACGGCGCCGGACACCAGTAGCCACACCTACCGGGTCGCGATCCTGTCGTGGCTCACGAATGCGGGTGCGGGGTCCAACGACCTCGCCCGCGACGCCGCTTCCATCGCCCGCCGTCGCCTTTCCCTCGAAGAATTTGCAGGCTGATCCCGAGATGGCGAACCATCCCTTCAAGGACGTCTTTCAGGGCACAGCGGCGGCCGACGACATTTCGGCGGTGATCGAGCGGAACACGCCGTTCGTCGCGCACTCGCTAGAGGACATCCGGACCCGCGACCTTGCCCGGACATGGGTGATCGAGCTCCGCCTCGGGACGGTGGTCCGGCGCTATGTCCGCGACGACACGAGCACGGCGGCCGACGACGGCGTGAACGTCATCTGGGACGACGAGGATCGGGCGTTCGTGCTGCTGTCGGCGGAGTCGGCAGGCGCGACGTTCGTCCGGGCGCGCGTCGCCGCGACCGGCAATGTCGCCATCGCCACGGCGCTTGAAGCCGGCGATACCCTCGACGGCGTGACCCTCGCCGAGAACGATGTCGTGCTCCTGCCCGCTCAGTCGACGGCGCATGAGTGCGGAATCTACGTGGTCCCTGCGTCCGGCGCCGCGAGCCGCCATGCGTCGTTTGCCACCTACGACTCCATGCCCGGCGTGCATGTTTCGGTCATGGAAGGCACGGTCAACGCTGACACGCTTTGGCGCTGCACATCGAACAAGGGCGGCACGCTCGGATCGACGGCGCTGGTGTTTGCCGAATTCGAATCGCTCGGAGCCGTCCCGATTGTGGCGGATCGTACGGCGCTCGCGGGCCGCTCCGCCGGGCTCGCATATCTCGTCGAGACGGGGCGCGAAGGGCTGTTCCGGTTCGACGACAGCGATCTCTCCGCCGCGGTGTCCGCCGACGCGCTGAAGGGCCTGTACGTCGCCCCGGCAAGCGATGCGACGGGTGAAAGCGGCGCATGGGTCCGGGTGCGCAACAACGGTGACGTGCGGGCGAAATGGTTCGGCGCCGCCGGCAACGGAGTGACCGACGATGAGGCCGCGATCAATGCGGCCATCCAACATTTGCCGGCAACCGGCGGCACCTGTTGGCTCGACGGGAAGCATCTCGTAGAGGACACGATCCGGCTCGGAAATGGCACGTCGTCTACGCTATCGACGCGCCATGGCGTCATTCTGAGGGGCGCGGTTCCGCCGGTGTTCGCTCGTGACGGGTCCGCCCTGGCGTTGACGCCGGCCGCGTCGATCATATGGGGTGGCGGAACCGGCCAGGCCATTGTTGACGTCGCCGGGCCGATGATCGGCGGCGGTGTCTGCGATCTGCTCATTGACGGCGACGACACGACCGGATCTGTAGGGCTGCGGCTCAAGTCGATCAGCCGATTTGAGCATTCGCGCCTGACCATCCGCAATTGCGCCATCGGGCTGCAGCACGACTGCCACGACGGCACCGGCTTCGATCCGGTGATCAGCGGCAATACCGAGCACGTCCGCGGCAGCGACATCATCATCGAGATGCCGGCAATGGCCGATGCGATCGGCTACCTGGCGACCGGCCCCGCCAGCGGCGCAGCGTCATCGGCATTCATTACGATGGATACGCTGCGCATCTATCCGCAGTCGACAAATCGCGCGCTGCCGATCATCTTTCAGGTGGCAGACGGCATCAAGATCAGTAATCTGCTCATCTTCCATGCGGCTACCGCGCACGCCGACAGCTACAATATAATCTTCGACTATTCGCTAAACGGTACATTCCCCAGCGGGATCATGCTCGACATGATCGATGTCGGCTGGAATATCCCGGCCGGTCGGCAAATCGTCAATTCCGGCTCTCCAGGCTCGCTTTCGACGCCGAACCACGTCACGAACATCTCCGAGATCAACGGTGGTCGCTACCCGAGCAATATTAGCAACACGCTCGTCGATCTGCCGAAGAAATGCGCCGATCTGCTGCTTTCCGGCACTGACGCCGGCGTGTCGAGCACAACGATGTTCGTCCCGAAGATCGGGACTCGCTACCGTATCTCGTGGCACATCGCCGTAACAACGGCGGGCTCCGGCGGGAATATCCTTCTGACGTTTTCGTACAAGGACGATGCAGGGATCGCTCGCAACAAGACGGTAGAGACGCTTGCGTGCAACAGCACGGACAGCGCCGGTAACGGATCACTACTGATCGAAAGCTCTCTGTCGTCGCCGTACATCAACTATCAAGTTGACTTCTCGGGCGTGTCCGGGTCGCCTGAATACACGCTCGCCGCGACGGTCGAGCGGCTGAATTAGGCCGCGACGCTCACCCGGCGGTCCCCGTCGTCCGCGACCGGAGAAACTGGGTGATGCTGCGCATAGACGATGTGCGCCAGCGACACGCCGCCGGTCAACGCACCGTCACCGGGGCGAACGAGGGCCGCGCCCACTGGTTGCATCCCGCCACCTAACCATACTTCCCGCCCTCCGGGAACCCCGACGATCCCCAACTGTGAGGACTGTGCAACATGGCGGCAACCAGCTTTGCCCGCGCCTACAAGCTCGTGCTCGTGCATGAGGGCGGCTACGTCAACCACCCGGCCGATCCCGGCGGCGCGACGAACAAGGGCGTCACCCAGGCAACCTACAACGCCTATCGGAAGGGCCGCGGGCTGGCGACGCGCTCGGTCCGCGAGATCACCGACGACGAGCTCGCCACCATCTACCGGACCCGCTACTGGGATGCGGTCGACGGCGACCGGCTCCCGGCCGGGCTCGATTATTGCGTCTATGACTTCGGCGTCAACTCCGGCCCGCGGCGCGGCATCGAGTTCCTGCAGCGCGCGGTCGGCGTCGATGATGACGGCCGGCTCGGCCCGATGACCATCGCCGCGGTCGGCCGGGCGAACGTCGAGGCGACGATCAACCGCATCTGCGACGCCCGGCTGGCCTGGCTGCGGACGCTCAAGCACTGGGGCACCTTCGGCAAGGGCTGGTCGAGCCGGGTGGCCGGCGTCCGCAAGAACGCCCTCGCCATGGCGCGCGGGTCGGCTACGGAGCCCGTCAGGCCCGATCCGGTCCCGTCGCGCACCGACGAGGCCGTGCAGGTGCCAGCGCCTTCGGCAGGGGCCGGCAAGGGCGCGGCCGTCGCTACCGGCACCATCGCCGCGGGCGGCGCGGTCGTCGCGGTTGCCGAGGCCGACCAGACCGCCGGCATCATTCTCGGCGTCGGGCTGATCATCGCCTTCGCCCTGGTCGGCTTCCTGATCATCCGCAAGCGCAACAAGGGCTGATCCCCATGTCCATCATCGGAATGATCGCCGGATCCAAGCTCGCCGGCGCGCTGGTCAAGGTTGGGGCGCCGATCCTCGCCGACGTCGTCAAGAAGAACGTCGGCCCCGGCGCCGGCAAGGTCGTCGAGAAGCTCGGCGAGGCGCTTGGCGTGCCGCCTACCGCCGAGGCCGTCACCGAGGCGATCGAGGCCGCGCCCGACGTGACCGCACCGACCGTCCGCGAGGTCGAGGCGGCCGATCCGGACTACTGGCAGTTCATGGCCGGAGCCGACGACAATCGAGCTGCCCTTTTCGAGCGTGAGGATGCTCGCGAAAGCTTCTTCTCGTGGGGCTGGCGCCCGGCGATGTGCTGGCTGCTGATCTTCCTGTGGGCGTGGAACGGCATGCTTCTCCCGGTCGCCAACGCGGCCCTTGGCGCGGCCATCCCGTCGATGCCGTGGGAACAGCTCGTCGCCTTCTCCGGCCTCTGGCTCGCGATCTACGGCGGCGGCAACACGATCAAGAGCGTCTGGGGCAAGGGCTGAGGCAGGGCGGGGCAATGGGGCTGGACTGGTGGCAACTCCTTCTCGGGATCGGCGGGTTCCTCACGCCGGTCGTCCTCACCGTCATGGCGCGCGATCGGGCGCTCCTCACCATGATCGGGCAAATCCAGACCGGGATGCAGGCCATGATCAAGGCGGCGACCGACCCGATCCACGAGCGGATCAACCGGGTGCGCGACGAGTATGTCCGCGAGGACCACCTCAACGGCCATCTCATGCGGATCGAGAAGCGATTCGACGACATGGCAACGGAGCAGCGCCGCCGCATCGGCGGGCAAGCACCACACGCTGGCGTCCGTCGCGGCCGATAAGGACGAGCGGCGTCTCAGGCGGAGACGCGGCGTCGCCCGATTTCCTTCTGAAGCGGTCTGTTGGCCACGACGGAAGGAAGAGCGATACGACCCTTGGCATCGCATGGCTCCACTATGAAATCTGCGCTCTCTCCGGCACGGCATCGGATCAGTTCAAGCTGCCAACGCGCACGCCCGACCCCTGGCACCGGCAATGGCGTCGACAGCAGGACCGATACCCGCCAGCGCGTTGCGGCTGCCGCCGGCTGGCCAAAATCCGTGGCTTCCGTCTGGCGCCGCCAGCGGCGAATTGCGATGCCGATGGCGCCAGAGCTTTCGGCAGCAAGCTGCAGCCGCCGCGAGGCCGTCATTGAAAGCCGGGCAATCTCGGCAACGACAGCGCCAGAGCCGCCACGAAGACCTTCCTCAAAACAAGCGAGAACGGATTTTTCGTCACCAGCCTCGACATAGATCACCCTTCCCGGAGGGAGGCCCGCCTGTTCGATCGCCGGCGCGAACAGGTCCGGCCGGGTAACGCACCACAGCACCTTGCCGACCGTGGAGCGGCGATTCCGGCCGCGAACAGTGCAGCGGCCGCGCCATCGACAGCGCCATTTCCTCCGCCCGCGATCTCGTGCAGACCGCCAAAAGCCAGTCCCCCTCCCGGCAGAACCCTGTCGATCGCGGCCACTCCGAACGGCAAAACCGTACGCTCGCGTGCATTTCCACCTTCGAGGCGCGCGATGCGTTCCCGAAGCTCGGAAATGACAGCAGCTGGCGTCGATGCACTCATCTGTCCCTTGAAACACGGGTTGCCTGTGATATGTTTCTCATTTGTTCTCATCTTGCTAAAGAGTCAATCGGGCTGGTGTGAATGCTACCGGGAGGAGATTGCAGGCGCTCTGGAGTCAAATGCCTTGCATTGTTTCTGTGGTGGAAAGCGGAGGGAGGCTCTGCGTAAATGGAGGACTAAGCGCTACGCCAGATTGCTACCATTCGCCCAGACCTCTGAGATTAATTGGCGTTTATGGCGTCGTTTCACCACAGCTCATTAGCCAGGCGTGTTTGTGAAAAATACTTCGTAAAATCAGTTATTAGCGCTCGTTGTGGTGTTGACTAATTTTGTTAACGGTGCGACTCTCAGGCAATGTGCGGAGAGGCGTATGTGGTCTGCAACTGCCATCAAAAGTCGACGTGAGGCTTTGTCCCTGACGCTGACCGATCTGGCCCAACGGCTGGATGTGACGAAGTCATACCTGAGCTACCTTGAGAGCGGAAAGCGTGCGCCCACGCCCGAGCAGGCTGTTCTGCTCGGCAAATTGCTCAATCTTCCAGCCGAAATGCTGTTGATAGGGTCAGGACGCCTCCCGGGCGACGTTCAGACCGCGATCAGCGAAGATGCCGCTGAGGTGACGGTCGCGGTGCGGGCCAGGGCCGACCAGAACGCCGTGCGCGTGCAGACGGAGCCTTTGGCACTGCCGGTCCCCAAGCCGGGCCGGGTCGTATTCGGGGCGGCGCCGCCGCCACCGCCTTTGTTGGAAGTAAGCAAAGCGTCCACGCCTTACCGAGCACACAGCTACCACACAAAAATTCCACCGGCGGCGATCAAGCCGTTTATCGAGGCTTTCACCCGGCCGGGTGATACCGTGCTGGATTCTTTCTGCGGTTCAGGAATGACAGGCGTGGCCGCCCTAAGTGTGAACCGAAATGCACTCTTGTCGGACCTTTCCCCGGCAGCTGTGCATATCGCCCGTAACTACACCACGCCTTGCGACCCGAGGGCCTTTGTGCGGGCGCTCAACGCAGTTGCGGCGGCTGTCGAGCCCACGATGGCTTGGCTTTACATGCCGGTTCAGCAGACGAATCGAACCATCGAGTACACTACCTGGAGCGATGTGTTCGAATGCTCCGATTGTGGCGGAAAGATCGTCTACTGGGACGCTTTCCAGGCTTCGGGCGATGATCTGATCAGGTGTCCACACTGCGGTGCCCGTGCGCGAAAGGCCAGCTTGACCTGGATCGGCGAAGAGCCGGTCCAGACGCATATGACGGAGCGCGGCTCCCGCCGGATTTCATCTCACGCGCCGACCGCGCAAGAGAAGGCGTTGATCAGCGAGATCGAGTCCGCTCCCATCCCGCAATGGACCCCCACGACCGTGTTTGGTGCAGATCGAGAGATGTGGCGCGCCTCCCATTCGGCTATGGGGATCACCGACGCAGCAGGCTTCTATACCAAGCGAAATCTCCATGGGCTTGCCGCCCTGCGTCACGCCATTCTCGCTGAACCGGACCTTCGCCTGCGGGAAGCGCTGCTCTTCGCTTTCACCGGCTGTGTCAATCGCGCGTCTCGCCGCTACCAATGGAACGCGAAGCGGCCGACAAATGTGATGACGGGCACCCTCTATATCTCGTCACTGCGGTACGAGTGGAACGTGTGGAGTCTGTTCCGGCGCAAGGCTGCGGATGTACTTCGCTACTATGAGAGCTTCCCCGTCACGTCCGCAAAGGCCGATGTCTATCAGCGATCAGCGACGGATCTCAGCTGCATCCCGGACGCCGCCATTGATCTCGTGTTCGTCGATCCGCCTTTCGGCTCGAACATCTTCTACGCCGACAGCTCGTTGCTCTGGGACGCGTGGCTTGGATCGGCCACCGACCAAAATGCCGAGATTGTGGTCAACCAGAAGCGCACGCGCGCAGTTGGTGGCAAAGACATTGCGGCATATGGCGGGCTGTTGGGGGAGGCGTTCGCTGAGGCGAGCCGAGTGCTTCGCCCTGGCGGCCGGGCGGTTCTCGCATTTTCAAATTCCGACGATCGGGTCTGGACTGCCGTGCAAGATGCGATCTCGGACGCTGGACTTGAGGTGCTTACAGCGCACGTATTGGACAAAGGACAGCCGTCGATCAAGGGCGTGAAGGGGCATCTCGGTGAGGAGCATGTCACTAGACTCGATTTGACGCTTTGCATGGGCCATCGCGGCCGCGCTTCACGAGGAGTGCGGAAGGCCGTCACGCCGGCCTTTATTGATAGAGCGATCGAGCGCGCGGTGGCCGGCGGCGACAAACGCAATGACCAAATTTACTCGGCGGTCCTGCGGGATGCGCTGAAGGCCGACCTTTCAGTAACGGGGATCACCATGCCGATAATCGAGAAGCGACGGCTCGCGCTCGCCAAGGAGCCGCCGCAGGCGCCTACTTCGTTGCCCGACACGCCGATTGATTTTGTCAGCGGTTATCTCGCGGCGGGTTCTGAGCTTCCGCATTCTAAACGCGCGTTCACACCCGATGCACCGCCGGAGGAAATTTCAGTTCCAGGCGGCCGGAACACTGCATTCTACCTTGCTCATAGCTATCACACGAAGGTGCCCCCTGAAGCGATTACACCCTTCATTGAGCACTTCACAAAGCCTGGGGATGTGATTCTTGACCCTTTCTCCGGTTCCGGAATGACCGGTGTTGCCGCCGCACAAGCTGGCCGAAAGGCGATCCTCAACGATCTATCATCCGTTGCCGCCCACTTGGCCTGGAACCACACTCGGCCCTGCGATGGTGATGCGTTGGCGAAAGGATTTGCCGACGTCGAGACCGCAGTGGGATGGCGACTGGCAAAACTCTACGCAGCCAAGGACGAAACCGGAAAGCCTGCGCAGATTCGGTGGACACTTTGGAGCACGCAGCACCGATGCCCGGCGTGCAGCAACGTCTTCGCTCTCTGGGACACGATGGATCGCAAGACCGGTCGCCTTGGCCGATCGACGCAATGTCCCCGGTGCCTAACCGAGGCCGACCGGCGACGGTTTGAGGTGATCGACAATGTGCCGGCGCTCGTCGCCTTCCAACGCAGCAATGGCAGTCTCGGAGAACGTCCCGCCACCGCCGCCGACGTCGCCCACGCGCGCGGCGTGAAACTGGATGAAGGCTTGTGGTGGCCAACGACACCGCTTGGGCCTGAGAGGGAAATGTATCAGCGTTGTGCGCTTCAGCTTCAGGGGGTTCGCACGGTAGCGGATCTCTACACACCCCGTAACCTGCTGGCGTTGGCGTTGATCTGGCGTGAAATAAACGAGTGTCCTGATGACCGTGTTAAGCGCGCCCTGGCCTTTGCCTTCACCAACACGGCGTGGCACGGGACGAGGATGCGCCGCTTTAATGCTCGCGGCGGCCACCGGCCGCTGACCGGCACGCTTTATGTCCCGCAGCTGAGCTCCGAGGCAAATGTCTTGGAGGTCATGAGGAAAAAAATCGGTCAGCTTCGCAGCTACTACGAGGCATTCGTTCCGAAGGCGAAGGAATCGCCACACGTGATGGTAGGCAGCGCAACGGCGCTTACCGAAATCGTAGATAACAGCGTCGACTATGTCTTCACAGACCCCCCTTTTGGTTCAAATATCTTCTATGCGGACTGCAATGTCGTTTGGGAGTCTTGGCTCGGTAGGCTGACCAATCCCGACAACGAAGCGGTTGTGAACAAGTCGCTTTCGCAGGCCGACGGCGGCAAGTCGCTAGCTGACTACGAAGGGCTGATGACGCTCTCCATGAAGGAGATTGCTCGGGTCTTGAAGCCGGGTGGTTGGGCGACCGTTGTGTTCCACAACACTGACGCGAGCGTTTGGCGCTCCCTTCATGACGCAGCATCGGCTGCAGGATTTGAGTTCCATGAGGCGTCGTCTCTGGATCGGAAACAGCAAAGCCACAAAGGGTACAAAGGCCGCGATGGGCAGGAGAATGTTGCTCATTTCGACGTGGTCATGAACTTGCGGAAGAGCGTTGCGACAAGAAGCGCTGCAGCATCGAAAGTCCGTACGGCGCGGGCGGACCTTTCGACTCTGGTCGAACGAGCGCGCGCGATCCCTGATGTGGCCGCGAGGGGTCTCCAGGGTGTCCATGCGGAGGTCATGCGTCAGCTTGTTTCCAGCGGTAACCGAGATTTTCCCGAATTCGGCGAAGTTCGCCACGTGTATCAGGCGGCTCTAAGAGACCTTGACTCCTAACGTCGAGACCCATACAGCTTGCTAAGCTGTAGCATTCGCCGCATGCGGCCGCGATTGCGCAGCTTAGGAGTGGGGCTTGGACGACGAAATTCTGACGATCCAAGAGGTCGCGGTTCGGCTCAAGCTGGCTGAGCGGACGGTTTATGCCATGGCGACCGCGCGGGAGTTTCCGGCTTTCAAGATCCGGGGGCAGTGGCGCGTGAGACGCTCTGACTTTGAGGCATGGCTGCAGCACATCATCGCGGCTGGGGGCACTGGCCATAGCAACGCGGGTGGCGACGGCCTATCGGAACAGCAGGCCACGTCCGCTCCAGCCAACGTTAACACCGGGATCACGCCCTCCCCGACAGCGCCCAGGGACGCCTCTACCGCATCGGGGGTTAAGGCGTTGAGCGACCGCCTAACGCAGCTGGACCTTCATCGTCACTTCATTGCCATGCTGGGGAAAGGAGTTACCTCGCATTCCGCCCTGTCTCAAAAACCGCTCGAACTAGACTTGGCATCGCCTTTTCCAGGCCGCATCAGAATCTATCTTTTCAACGCTACGCGCCCCCCAGGCGGCAGGCCGCTGGGTGAACATAAGGTTCAACTGATCATGCCTGGCCAACGCAGGGATGAGCGAGGATCGTTCGACCACGGGGATGGCCGAATGGTCTTTCTGGTTGGTTATGCGGCGGAAGAGGATGTTTTTGTCCTGTGGGACGCCGGACTGTATCCAGACTTTGCATGGTCGCGAAACGTCCAGGTCAAAGCCGAAACCATTGTCGAAGCGTCCGCCGGAAAACTTGCCACGCAGCAGCGCCATCTGCGGCCAGCCGACGGTCAGGCGGTCACTGAAACCCTACTTGCCGCTCCGGCCTCGCGATTGGTTGAAGCGATGCAACGTCGGGTCCAGCTGACCCGTGAGCGGATGATGCAGACCTGATGGCCAGCCTTGCGGATCTCGCGCTCAAACGAGCTTATCACAAGCCTGAAGATGACATTGCGTCGTCTTTTTACTTGCCCGCCGTGGCTGTTTCAAACGCATATGATCGGGCAGTCGGCTATTTCAGCAGCACCGTATTTCTTGTCGCCTGGCCGAGCCTGAAGGCGTTCGTGGCCAACGGCGGCAAGATGAGGTTGATCTGCTCTCCAGTGCTGTCGGACGACGATCATGCGGCGATGCGCGAAGGATATAGCGACAGGGCAAACGCCGAGCTCGCTGAAAGTCTAAAGACCAGTTTCGCTGCGATGATGGCGTCCGAAGCTTTGATGAAGCCAGCGGTGGTGCTGGCCTCGCTCGTTGCGGCGGGTGTGATCGACTGTCGCGTCGCATGGGTTGGCGAGACTGCTGGTGGCCGGCCAAAGCGGCTATTCCATGACAAGACCGGTCTTCTAACGGACGCGTCGGGAAACAGGGTCGCGTTCAAAGGATCGATGAACGAGACCTGGCCCGGCTTAGCGTTCGATGGAAATCTCGAGTCGGTAGATGTTTTCGCCAGCTGGCGCGACGAAGGCGAGCGCGAGCGTATTGCCGATGAGACAGAGTACTTCCAGCGCTTGTGGACCAACACTTGGCCTGGGGTGATCACACAGTTCCTTCCCGATAGCGCCCGAGCGGAAATCATATCGGCGGCAGATGCTGCGAAGTGGCCGGAATTCGTTGATGACATCTGCCTGACACTCGAACGAGCGGCTGGCTGGTCCCCCGAGGCAGGCAAACAAGGTGGCCGAGCACCGAGGCCCCATCAGGTTGCGGCGTTGGAGGCCTGGACCGGCCGAGGACGCCGGGGAATCTTCGAACACGCCACAGGCTCGGGCAAAACCTTTACAGCGCTCTGCGCGATGAATGACGGCCTTAAACGGGGTGATGTACCGCTTATCCTGGTCCCGAGCGATCTCCTTCTGAAGCAGTGGGAAGCTGAATTAGGGACCGCATTTTCGGGCCCCGGCGTTCAACTGCTGATCTGTGGCGGAGGTCATGCGGACTGGCGCTCCGACGCAAGGCTCCGCAGCTGGACGCGTCCAACATTGTCTGGCGCGCGACCACGTGCCGTTCTTTCGACTCTGCAGACGGCGACGAGCCCCGCTTTTGTTGGTTTGGTGAGCGGCGGCTCCCACTTGTTCATGATCGCAGACGAGGTACATCGACTTGGGGCGATCGGCGCGCGCAATGTTTTCAACCTCGATACGGGTGCTCGCCTAGGCCTCAGCGCGACCCCGAGGCGCGCTGGCGATCCCGAAGGCACGAAAGCCATTCTCGACTACTTCGAAGGGGTCGTTCCTCCACCTTTCACGCTGATGGACGCCGTCGCCGCTGGCGCGTTGACTCCGTACGCCTACCACGCACACCCGATCCGCCTCGAACCAGACGAACAGGCTAGGTGGCTTGAGGTTACGGAGAGAATTCGTCGGCTATCCGCCCGTGCCCAAGGGGATGCGGACGGACAACCTGGTCTACAGGCCCGGTTGAAGCTGCTGCTGATTCAGCGTGCTCGTATCGTCAAGGGCCGCCCGCGCTGCCCACAACAAGTCGCCCGTCACCGGGCGGGAGAGGGCGTCGGCGGCTTCGCGGTCGAGATCGCGGTCAGCATCGAGGTAGATGATTGGACCCGGTAAGACCTCAACTCCAACCATGTCTGAGGTGTCCTCGCGAGCGGCACGCGCCCGCAGCCGGGCGATCAGGTCTGCACGGTCAGCCATGCTGTGCCTCCAGGGCGGCGAAGAGGGCGGCGAGAACGGCGAGCGCGGGCGTGGCCGCCTGTTCGTACGCACGCTGCCCGATGGCAAAACCAAACTCGGTGACGACCGGCTCCGCCAATTTGGCGAGCGGGAGGCGCTTGAGCTTCGACCAATCGCCCGGCGGGACAGTCATCGTATCGACCGACCACGACCACCCCGGCAGCTTCTCCTCTACGAGGGCAAGCGCCGCGTCGATGGAACCGCGCAGCGCGGCATCGAGCAGGTACCATTCGTGGCTGAACGGCGGGAACGTGGCAGACGACAAAACATGGGCCGCGATGTCGTCCAGTGGCCCGGTTGCTTCCGCCAGACGGCGGCGGATGTCGGCGTAGGGGGAGGTCATGCGGCGGGCTCCCTCAGAACGAACGCGCCATCCCGGCGCTCGACGATGCCGCGGCGGACGAGCCCGCCGAGCGACTGGCTGTGGACCGGCTCGCGGTCGCTAAACCCGAGCCGCGCCTCGAACTTGCTCCCGCGCCGGTAGACGACGGGGACGATGCGGCGCCCGGCGCGCATGCGGTCGAGGATCGCCTGCTGGTCGTCGGGGAGCCGGGGGCGGCTCAATGCGTACGCTCCGCGGCGTTGAGAATCTCGGCGAAGTAATCAGCGGCGGCCTTGGCCGACCGCAGCCAGCCTTCGCGCACGTCCTCGTCCATCGCGGCTAGAGCGTGACGGGCGTCGGGCGTTGGTCGCTTGAGCCGGTAGTTCGCCTCGCATAACCGGATGGCCAGTTCGGCCGGATCGACGATGGCAACGAAGCCAGTCATGACCGCGCGGCCTCCATGCGCTGGTTGAGGTCGTCGTGGATGGAGTCGATCTTCGCCTGGTCGTCGTCGGACAGTTCGCGGTACCACGCGAGGAACTCCTTCCGGCCGAGCGTCTCGGCCTTCTTCCGCGCGAGGTCGAAGATCGAATCCTCGTCGCCGGGGAGGCCTCCCGCATCGAGGGAGGGCGAGGCGGTGGCCTCCCCGGCCGGCGCCGCGGTCGCGGTGCCTGTCGCGCCGCCCTTCGCCCATTGGGCGAGGCCGCGGCCCATTTCTTCGGACAGCGCCTTCCCCTCGGTGATGTACGGCCGAAGGTAGGACGGCAGCTTGATGATGAAGTCCTCGCCGATCTTGTCTGACCTCCACACCGGCACGCCGTCAGCGCGCGGCGGCAGGATGCACGTCAGGTCGAGAGTGTGGACGATCTCCAGCGGCGCGACCGGCTGCCAGCCGATGTTGATCACCTTCTTCCCGTCCTGCTTGGTCTTCTCGCGGGCCCGGAAGGTGAAGATCAGCGGCGTCTTGATGTGCAGGATCCCGTTGATCAGGCGCTTCCGCGATGCCTTCGGCTTCGCCCAGGCGGCCCACTCGTTGCCGCCCATCTTGGGGATCATCTCGTCGTGCCATTCGAGATATCCGCCCTCGCCCTCATGTTCGTCCGATGCGCTGTCGACGATGATCGCCGCCGGCTTGCGGGCGAGCTGGTCGCGGATCGCATCGAGGAACCGTTCCGGCCGGCACGGCGGCGCAAATTCGACGATCTCGAACGGGATCTGATCGGCGTACTTCCGGGACCGCCCGCCCTCGGTGTCGATGACGATGATCGGGCCGCCGCGGACGGACTGTATGCCCTTCGCGATGCGCAGGCTCGACAGCGTCTTGCCGCCGCCGGGCGGGCCGACCATGCCGAGAAGCAAGGGCTCCTCCTGGCGGGTGGCCGGGCGCGCTTCGAACTTCGCCGGTGCGTTCATCGGTCTATCCTCCCGTCAGTAGGCAATGCGGGTGTGCGGGACCTTGCCCTGCGCGATGGCCGTGACGACGGCGACGGCCTGCTCGCGCTCGATGGCCGCCTCGCCGATCAGGCTTGCGACGATCTCGTTGTTGATCGCCGCCCGATGTTTCTTGTCGGCGGCTCGCTTGGCGGCCGCGGCTTCCTCCTCGGCCTTCTCCGCCGCCTGGCGCTGGCGTTCGGCCTCGATAGCCGCGACCCGCTCGCGCTCCGCCTTCTCCGCCGCCGCCCGCTTCTCGGCCTCGACGCGCTTGGCGGTTGCCTCGGCCTCTTCCCTCGCGCGCGCCTCGGCGAGGACCCGCGCACGCTCGGCCGCCTCTGCCTTCTCTTCGGCGCGGCGCTTCTCGTCTTCGACGCGGCGCCGCTCGCGCTCCGCCTTCTCGGCAGCGGCCTTGGCCTCTGCCTCGGCACGCTTCTCCGCAGCGATGCGCGCCTTCTCCGCCGCCTCGGCTGCGATCCGCGCGTCCCGCTCCTTCTGCTCGCGCTCGGCCTGCTCGCGGCGCAGCCGCTCAAGCTCGGCGCGTTCGGCCTCGCGCTTTGCCGCGGCGTCGCGCATCCTGGTCAGGGTCGCGAGCGTCGCCGAACGCATGTCGTCGGCCCGCTTCTGGAACTCCTGCCAGTCCCTCGCCGGCAGGTTCTCCATCGCGGCGAGCCGGCCATCGATCTCCGTAGCCGTCGCATCGGCATCGAAGACGCCGATCCTTCGCATCTCTTCGAGGGCGGCTTCATGCGCCGCAATCCGCCGCCGGTCGGCGGCCTCCCATTCGTCGAGCGGCTTCCGCACTTCGTCGCGCAAGGCGTCGAGCGCTTCGCGGATGCGCCGGCGGTCGGCATCCACAACGGCGGCCTTCTGCTTCCAGTCGGCGACCAGTTGCTTGCCCATGTCGTCGAGGGCGGTCTTGGACCGGGCGACCTTGTAGGCGAGCGACGCCACGGCGGACCGGCCGGCCGGCGTCGAGATATCGGTCGAGATCGACCGGACCTCCGCCGTGATCCGGTCAAGGATCGCGTCCACGCCACCCGGCACGAAGACCATCTCGGCCTTGAGCGTGCGGCTCGTCGTCAGTTCGCCCTGAACTTCGGCATTCATCCGATCAGCCTCCCATGAGTGAGTTCAACATCTGGCCCCGGCGCGGCCGGCGCTCGGCCTCTTCGACCTCGCGGGCCAGCCACTGCGATTCCTTCCACGCGGGGTATTCGGGCCGCACGACCTCCGGCGGGTAGGCGGGCCACGCGCCCGTCGCCATCGCCTCGCGCCAGAGGCGGATCGCGTAATCGAGCCGCTTCCGGCCCATTGTCAGCGTCGCCTCGGTCAGCTCGACCGGCGTCAAGGCGTAGGGCGGTTCGTTCTCCTGGCAGACGAACCGGTGGCGACGGCGCCCGCGATTGTCGGGGTCCACCGCGTCGAGGGCCCGCTCGTGCATCGCCGCCTGGATATCCCAGCCGGCGTCGGCCATGAGCCGCCCGACCGCGTGCGGGGCGGCGGAGAGCGCGGTTGACTTGTAGTCGACCGGGCGCGTCGGCTCGGCCATCCAGTCGATCATGGTCCGGAACCACAGGCCGTCCTCCTGCCACGCGACGACGACCTCGCCGTGACCGATGCCGTCGGCGAAGACGTCGGTCCAGCCGGCGGCGTCGAGTTGCGCCCGGGCCGCCGCGACCATCGCGACCGCGCGGGCGTGGTGCTTCTCGAGGATCGGGACGCGACCGGCGTCGAGCGCCTCAGCCTTGAACGCCTTCGCCTCCTTCGTCCGCCAAGTGTCAAACCCGGCGACCGCCAGCGTCTTGCCGCGGCCGATCAGCATGGCGTGGGCGGCGTTGCCGATCGCCTGGGCGACCACGTAGGACTCGGGCGCCTCGTCGTCAGCCTCGGGCGGCGTCAACCGCGGATGCGCGGCCGCGGCGTGGGCCGGCGACCGCTCGATCAGCAGCTTCGCGATGCTCTGGGTGAACGATGGCGCCGGACATGGATCCCGATGATAGGCGTCGACCGGAAAGTCGAAGTAGAAGCCGGGCTGGTCGATGATCAAAGCAGCCTCCCGGCCTGTTCCTCGCGCTCGGCGACGGCGCCGTAATCGGCCGCGATCTCGTCCATGATGGCGATGCCGCGGGCCATCTCGGCCTCGGTCATGTGGCCCTCGGCGACGCGACGGCGGTAGACGCCGCGCCGGTAGCCGGCCTCGCGCTGGGCGGCGCGCATCTTCTCGCGGGGTGTGAAGGTCGCGGTCATCATGCTCGGCTCCTATGCGACGGACAGGGCGACGACGCGGGCGCCGTGCGCGCGGGCGAACGCGGCGGCGGCCTCGGGCGTGTCGAAGATCGCGGCCTCGGCGTGGAACGGCTCGTCCTCGCCGTCGGGCGTCGTCAGGATGAACCGCCCGGCGTCCGGCCCGTAGGCGGCGCGGTCGTCGGCGAGCTGCCAGATGGCGACGGGGGTCATAGCCGATACCAGCGACATCTCTTTCAGGAAGATGGTGAGGTCCCCAGAGTTGCCTCGCCATTCTGGTGATGCCGGGTCGCGAGGGTGCATCTTGCGCCACTCGTCGAAAGCATCCCCGTCATAGTCGATATACTGGTGATCCCATGTTGGGTCTGCGTAATATTCAATCTGAAGGAGCTTCAGCGCATGTACTAGAAGCTCTCTCACCACGTCATCGTAGAACTGGTCCAGGAAGTCGATGACGTGCTTGTGAGTGTCGCGACGCTCGCAGGTGCGGCTAGCCGCCCAGACGGCCGCAAAGATGAAGTATCCGGCGGTGACATCCTCTACGGTGATCGGGTCATAGATCGCCCGCGCTTCGAATGGGATGCGTACCATCTACGCGCCCCCCGTCAGCCTGACGAGCGCCTTCTCGGCCTGCCGCAGGGCGACCAGCCGGTTGCCGTCGTAGGTCCAGTGGCCGGCGCGGCCTAGTTCGCTGGCGATGCGCCCCCGGCACTCGGCGAGCACGTCCTCGGCGGTCATGCCGGGGCGCGGCGGCCAGATGCACGCGTGCTCGACCCCGTACACCGCCCGCGTGATCCGCCAGCGGCTGCGGAACGGGATCATCTGGTCGATCACCGCGTCGTCGAGTTGCGCGGCCGTCCGGTCGCGAGCGCGCCGCGCCACCATGTCGTCGATGTCCACGATCGCCCGGTCTATCGGGTCCGGCGTCCGGCGGACCTCCGTCGCCATGGACGCGATGGCGTGGCACAGGTCGGCGCCGGTGATGGCGAGCGCGCGGCGGCGCTCGATCTCGACCGATGCCCAGAGCTTGTCCTTGAGGGTGCTCATGGCGCGCTCCCCTCGGGGAGGCGGGTGAGTTCGGCAAGCGGCTCCAGCCACGACGACGTGCCGTAGGCGACCCAAGCCACGTCCCTGTAGATGTGGATAATCTCGCCGCCGACCGACCGGGCTCGGTGTCCATTCCGCACCGTGTCCCCCACCTTCAGCGGGCGGGGGCTCGACGGAGAGGATGGCGGCAAGCGGCACCCAGTGTTCGCCGAGCGTCGTCGCCACCTTGACTGATGCTCCATCTGAGTCGATATCGACGACTGTCTCGCGCACCGTCACCACCACGGCGCCGGGGTAAAGCTCGCTGCGGTCAACCATGGGAGGCTCCTTCGGAAAGCCTGACGAATGCCGCAGCGCGCGTCTCGAATGCCTTCGCCTCGATGCGGGCCTGTTGCCGCTGCCGCCTCGCGACCGCCTGCGGCCCGTTCAGGCCATTGCGCCGGTACTCGGCATGGCGGCCCTCGCGAATAGCGGCGCGCTCCTGCTGGCGCTGCATGCGGCGCAGGGCCGTCTCAATCTCCGCCGGGGTGAGCGGACGCTGGCGACGCATGGTCATGCGGAGGCTCCTTCGGTGGCCTTGGCGAGGGCGGCGCGGGCGGCCTCGCATGCGTCGTTGACGGGGTCGCTCTCCCAGCCTTCCGGGAGCGCGCGGCGGAATTCGTCATTCGCGGCGATGATGTTGGCCAGCGCCTCCGCCATGTCCGGAGCCGCCGCAATCAGGCATCCGACAGCTTCGCTTTGCTCGCCATGGGGTATGATTGCGACGGTCGCCTCATCGTTGTCCTCAGAAACGACCTCGCCGATGTCGAGGTAGACCCACCTCCACGCCGTCCACGCCCGCCCGCTCATGCCGCCATCCTCCGGCCGAACACCTCGCCGATGGGGACCGCCTCGGACGCAGGCTCGCCGGTCCAGAAGCGGCGCTCGATCCGGATGCTGTCGAGGCCACGGTCGATCATCAACCGATCCGCCGCATCCGCCAGCGACGGCGCGACGACGACCTGGGCGCCGCGGACGATGGTCCCGTTCCGCCAGTAGGCGAAGCCGAGGAACCAGCGCTGGTCGAGCGGGTTCACGGCCGCACCTCGGTGAAGAAGCCGCCGAAGTAGAGCAGCGTTGCCGACACGAATAGCGCGATCAGCGCGGCGGTGCCGTTGAACTTGCCGGTCTTCGGCTCGCCATCCATGGCGACGGCAACAAGCACCACGACGCAGGCCCACACCGCCCATGTGATCTGCGGCCACTGCCAGACGAAGGTGCCCATCACGCCGCCCTCGCCGGGATGGCGGGCTCGTTGGCGTCCGCCAGCGTGGCGATGATCCGGCGCACGGCGCTCTTCTGCCGCTCGCTGAGCCGGGCGGCCTCGCGGGCAATCGCGAGGTCAGCCGCCGATAGCGTGGCGAGGTCACCCGCCGGCGCCGCGCCCGGCCCGTCGCCGAAGAAGTAGGCCGGCGCGACGCCAAGCGCCTCGGCGATCTGGATCATCCGCGAGCCGGAGACCCGGTTCGTCCCCTTCTCGTATTTCTGGACCTGCTGGAAGGTGACGAAGCAGGCGGCGGCGAGCGCTTCCTGGGTCATGCCGATCTGCATCCGGCGGAACCGGACGCGCTGGCCGATCTCGATATCGGCGGTCTGAGGGCCTTGCTTCCGTGCGGTGTTCGCCATGTCGCGCTCCATCGTTGATGGAGGCAATATACGCAGCGCGCATAAATGGCGTCAACAGGAAAATGCGCTAGGCGTATATCTGGGCGGTCAGTCCGACGATGTGACGGGGAGCGGAGTTGGCTTCTTCGGCGCGGGAGGCGGCAGGACCGGGGGCGGGCATCCCTTCTCGGCAGCCGCGGATGTGAGCGCCTGGTGCTCGCCCTTCAGGACGGCGATGTCGGCTTCGCGGCCCTTTGCTCCGCCCATCATGGTCGGGGTGAGGCCGACCAGCACGCCAAGGACGATATCGGCTCGGCGCTGGTCCCGCTGGTCCGCCGTCTGCTCAGTCAGGCGCGGGACGACAATCGCAAGCTCCGCGTTGATCTGCTCGCAGCTTGCCGAGGCGTATTTGTTGGCAGACACATAGGTCGGCTGGATCGCTTTCGGGTCGCTGGCGCACGCCGCGGTCAGAGCCGCCACGGCGAAGACGGCAGCCGCGCGCACTATTCGCCCGACGCCCGCTTGAGCCCGCGAAGGATTTCGACGGCCCGGACCTTGTCGGGCTGCGGCAGCGTCTCCCAGATCGACCATGGCGCCTCCGGATCGAGCGGATTCCTCATGATGAGGTCCGCCGGTTCGCAGCGGTAGGCATAGGCCGCGGCTTCAAGAAAGTCTTGGGTGTAGGCGATCAGGCCGCGCTCGATTCGGCTGAGCGTCGCCTGCTCGATGCCAATCCGCTCGGCGGCGGCCTCCTGCGTCAACTCGCGATGCTTTCGCCACTCGCGGAAGAACGTGCGGCGCCGAGGCCGCTTCTGCGCCAGGGGATGCTTCATCCGGGCAGGGTATTCCGACGCGGTGTGGAGCATTAGGGCGCCCTACGCATTTTATGCTTGACCAGTATTATTCGCGGCGCGTATGTTTCGCGGTCATGAAGCTCGACACATACCTCGCCGAGGAAGGGCTGACCGAGACGCGCTTTGCGGCTCTCGTCGGCATCTCGCAGCCGCATGTAAACCGCCTGAGGGCTGGCAAAGCCTGGCCGGCGCGGGATCTCGTTGAGCGCATTCGCGCGGTGACCGGGGGCAAGGTGACGGCCGACGACTTCCTGACGTCGCCCGCCCAGCCTGAGGCCGCCGCCTAATGGCCGCGCGCTTCCAGCATGCGCTTGGCCGCCAGCCGGAAGCGGAGAAAGTCCCCGCGCGGCATGTGCACCCGGAACACCTCGTGGTTCTCCCCGGCCCGGCCGACGAAGTAGACGAGCGTGAACACCTCGCCCTCGTCCCGAAGGACGGCCCCGTTCGCGAAGACGTCGGGCGTCCCGTACCCCTCGATGATTTCCGGCTCCTCCAGATCGTTCAGCGTCGCGATGATCGGCCATTGTCGCGGCATGCAGTTTCCCCGAGTTGGCCCCCCATCGGCAATTCTGACACTGCATCGCTTTGCCGGCGCACCTATTCGTTGCCGCGAATGGAACTTTTCCACGGCGCAGCGCGGGTAGGGTTAACCCGGCGGATTCGAGGCAAATCGCATTCCGGCCGCAGGGCCGGTCACCAGCTTCGCCGCCCTCTTCCTCCCTGCGGCGGAGAACCCCAACTGCCGGGCGGCTCCGGTCGCCCGGCCTTTTCCCATTCTCGAATTCCTGAGCCTGCCACTGGCGTTGATCCGGATCGGAGCGGAATTCGATCCGGGGAGCTGCTGGCGGGGGCAATCGATGTCGCCGGCCTGCGGGGGACTCGGTTGCCGGATTTGCGCAGGACGGCCAGCCGCCAGGCCGATGAAGCTCGCCCTGCGGGGAGAGCGGCGGCACCCATCTCATTCGCGTGCGGCGGACCCCGGCCGAGGGCCACCCGGCCGGCCTTGAGCACGCGGGTGACGGTCGCCGGGCGCCTCGCACCTCGCCCGTCGTCGCTCCCGGCGACCGCTTCTCTCTCGTCATCTCGATAGGTGCAATCATGCGCGTAGCTAACGGCCTGGCGGCTTTTGACGCAAACGACCGGTGGCGGTCGAAGGTGCCCGAGCAGTTGGCGGCGATTACCGGCCATTCCACGCGCTCCTGCGAGCGCTGGCTCGCCGGCCACGTCGACCCGGACGGCCCGGCGACTCTCTCGCTGATGCTCAGCCCGCACGGGCCGACCTTCATCGAGGCAAAGGTCGGCGAACTGTCCCTGAAGCAGCAGACCGCCTTCTGGGAAGAGATGAAGCGCGCGGCCCGCCGGCACGAGCTGCGGCTGCGGCGCGCCAAGATCGACGCCGAGGAGCGCGATCTGATTACCGACAGGCTGTTCTAGCGCGTCCCGAGCCGGGGCGGCGCTCCCCCGGCATCTCCGACCGCCTGACCGAGATGCGGCACATCTCATGGACGGGAAGGTCGGCCAACGGAGACAGAGGCCATGCGGCGACTGCTCGCCGAAATTGCCTTCGCGCTCGCCGAGTGGCGCGCTGACCAGGCGGAACGCGCGGAACTCGCGTCCGACCGGCGGCGGCTTCTCGACAAGTCGGAATGGTGGACCGACGCCGAGGCGTGGATCATCGGCCTCGGCGGATGGCGCGACCTTCGCGACGCACGCGCCCGGCTGCGGCGCAAGGCGGTGCGGCCGTGACCGCTCTTGCCACCATTGCCGCCCCCGTCCTCGGCGCCCTGTCGCTGATCATCGGCATCTATCTCAGCCTGTACGGCAACCGGGCGGTCGGCATCTTCTGCATGGCGTGCGGCGTCATCGCCATCATCGCGGCGGTGCGGCCGTGAAGAAGCTCGTCCGCGTCTCCGATCACGCCATCGTCCGCTGGCTGGAGCGGGTGAGGGGCGTCGATATCGAGGCCTTCCGCGCCGAGATCGTCGCCACCGTGCAGCCCGCCGTCGATGCCGGCGCCAAGCAGATCAGCGTCGGCGGCGTCACCTACATCCTCGACGGCGCGGTGGTGACCACCGTCTCGCCGAACGCCTCGCCGACCTCGACCCGGATCAACGGCATCCGGGCGAACGGCGTGACGCCCAAGCGCGGGGACGTCGGCCGGGCGGACTTCCACCGGGCCATTCGCCGGGGGAGGGCGCACGCATGACCGCCGACTTCCTCACCGTCATCATCGCTGTGGTCGTCGCCATGCTGGCGATCGGGATCGGCGCCGCGCTCGCCCTTCTCCTGGCGGGCCTCAAGGCTGGTGCGCGCGAGCCCCGCGACTGGGATCACCCGCGCCCGCCGAGGAGGCTGCGGTCATGACGACCATCACGATTTATTGGCAGGCGGTGGGGTGGTTCGTTCTTGCCCTCATCGTCGGAATCATCGGCTTCGTTCTGGCGCTTGCGGCGGGATCGACCGAAGGCAGGGACGGCGAGGCGATGGCGTCCCTGACGTGCCACGTGGTCTGTGCCGCTCTCGTCGGGCTCGGCGTGCAGGCATGGCACCCATGACCCGCCTCGCCCGCTGGCTCCTCGCCCCCGACGCCGATGTCCGCGCCGTCGCCGCGCTCTACCGGGCCGCGCGCCGGGACCGCGCGATCCGGGCCGAGGTGGCGGGGCAGCTCGCCGAGTCCCTCGCCGGCCTGCCGGTCGGCACCGTCGGCCGCGTGCCGGTCATCACATACGGGAGCCAGCCGTGATCCGCGCCCTGCCGCTCGCCGCCTGTCTCGCGCTCGCGCCTTTCCCGGCGCCCGCCGCGCTGGTCGCCAGCGAGGACGCCTGCGCCGAGACCCGCACGATCACGTTGATGGTCGTCACGCCCGCCGGCCCGGTCCTCGTCCACGTCATCGCCTGCACCCGCCGCTGCTACGTCGAGCCGGGCACCGCGCCGGACTGCCGGACGGATGCCGCCCGCCGACGGATCAACGCCGTGGGGCGGCCATGAGCTTCGACTGGCGCAAGGAGTTCGAGCGGCAGCACGGCAGGCTGCCGAAAAGGGACCCACAGAGCCCCTCTAACCGCGATGCAAGCGCGGGCGGCGAGGCATCAGGGCAGGGGGCCGTTCCGCCGGACGCCCCTGCCACACCCCCGGCCGGAGAAGGACGGGTCCTCTCGGACCACGATCCGCAAATCGGGCCGACGGGCAAGAAACTTGTGCCGGCGGGCCGCGAGGGGCCTTCACCGAGAGGGGGAGGCGGGCCGGACGAGCCGGGTGCGCCGACCGCGGCGCTGACGCCTCCCCCATGCCTTCCCGATCCCGTCCTGGCGCTTCTCGGCGCCGGTGACCTCGCCCATCTCGACGCCATGGCGGCCGAGGCCGGGAAGCCACGCGAGCAACTGGCTGCCGACCTGCTGGCCGACCTGCTCGCAGACGATGCCGAGGCCCACCAGCCGCAGGGAGCCGCCGCATGACCCGCACGCCCCTCCACCGCGGGCGCTGGCCCGTCGACCTCTCCGCCGAGCCCTACGGCCCGCCGCGCCAGCCGTGGACCGTCCGCATCGGCGACCGGCTGTATCGCCGCGGCGGGGCGTCGGAGCCCGTCAGCGCGGCCGCCAAGCCCGCCAGCGGGCCGGCCCGCACCATCACCGCGCTCGTCCTCGGCGACCCGCCGCCAGGCCGCAGCGCACTCGACCAGAAGCGCGGGCGGTAGGAGACCGGCATGGCACGGAAGGCGAAGAACGACGACGGCGAGACGACGGACGAGGCGAACGGCGTCGGCCACAACAGCGGCGACATGACCGAGGAGCAGCGGAAGGCGCTGACCTTCTCGCACAAGCGGCTTTACGAGAAGGCGCTCGCCGCGAAGAAGGCCGCCGACGCGGATCTCAAGAATGCGGCCAAGCGGGCCAAGGCCGAACTCGGCGACGATGCCGTGGCGCTGATCAAGGACATGATCGCGCTCGAAGGCGACGACGGCGAGGAGAAGATCAAGGCCGCGATCGACCGCCAGCGCCGCGCCGCCGAATACATGGGCCTGCCCCTCGGCGCGCAGCTCACCATGTTCGACGAACCGGACAGGACGCCGGCCGTCGACCGGGCCCGCGCCGAAGGGCAGCGCGACGGGATGCAGGGCAAGTCGCTCGTCAACCCCTACGCCCCCGAGCTCGAGCAGCATGCGGCCTATGCCGAGGGCTGGCACGACGGCCAGAAGGCTATCTTCAACCTGAAGCCGCTGGAAGACGCCGCCGAGGATGATCCCCGCCCGCGCTTCCTGAAGGAGAAGGACGCCGAACTGCCGCCGAAGCCGAAGAAGGGCCGCGGCCGCAAGACGCCCGAGGAAGCGGCGGCGGAAACGGCCGTCGCCGAGAAGGGCATCATCGCCGCCGCCGGCGAAGCGCTCGGCACCCAGGCCACGGCGCACTGACATGGAGGTCGTCGTTCATCTCCCCGGCGAGCCGCGCGGCAAGGGCCGTCCCCGGTTCAGCCCCCGCACCGGCACCGCCTACACCGACGCCGCGACCCGTCGTTTCGAGCGGGCGCTTGCCGGCGCGGCGGTGAAGGCCATGGCTGGCCGGGGGATGATCGACGGCCCGCTCTTCGTGTCGGTCGTGGCGCGGTTCGGCATCCCGGCATCGTGGCCGAAATGGAAGCGCGCCGAGGCGGCGAAGGGGGCGCTGCTGCCGACAGTCACGCCCGATGCCGACAACCTCCTGAAGACCCTCGACGCCCTGAACGGCGTCGTCTTCGCCGACGACAAGCAGATCGTCACCGCGATCGTGCGCAAGGAATACGGCGAGCCGGGGCTGACGATCTTCGTCGGGCCGGCCGCCGAAGCGAGGGCCGCCTGATGGACGCCCCGACGCCGAAGGCCGCGCACGTCTGGGCCCGCGACCCGCTGGATTTCTATATCGAGCCCGAGTGGGTGTCCGACCGGCTCTTCGCCGTCGAGCACTTCGAGGGCGGCATCCTGGATCCCGCGTGCGGGACCGGGCGCATCGTCCGCGCCGCCGAGCGCGCCGGGCTCGACGCTACCGGATCGGACATCGAAGAGCGCGCTCCCGGATTCATGTACGCGCTCGACTTCCTGTCGTCCGACTACCCGGACGAGATCCTGTTCGAGGAGGCCGGCGGCATCTGCCGAAACGTCGTCAGCAACCCGCCCTTCCGGCACGCGCGCCCCTTTACCGAAAAGGCGCTGGCGCTCGCCGACGGGAAGGTCGCCATGCTCCTGCCAACCCGCTGGATGAACTCGGCGAGCACCGGGCGCTGGCTCGAGACGACGCCGCTCTGCCGCGTCTGGCTGCTCGGCCCGCGCCCCTCCATGCCGCCCGGCGCCGCGATCCTCGCCGGCGAGAAGCCCGGCAACGGCACCGTCGATTTCGCGTGGTTCGTCTGGATGCGGGGATACCAGGGCACGCCGCGGCTCGGTTGGCTGAGGAGGGACGGATGACGCCCGCCGTAGCAGACCTGATCACCCGCGCCGAGGCCCTGATCGCCTCGCTCACCTACGACAATTCCGGCAGCGCGGGACGCGGCGGCAACGGCGGGCTGATCAGCCGCGACACCATCCGCAAGGCAGACGAGCTCCGGCTCGCGATCTACGAGGCGAAGAAGGGCATGCCGGAATGAACGCCCCCATCGTCCTCTACCGCCGGCGCGAGACCGTGCCGTCAGAGCGCCTCCGGGCCGCATGCGACGGCTACCGCGTCGCCGTGGAAGCCCGCGAGATCGCCGCCGACCTCGGCTGCTCCGGAGACATCTACGACGCGCTGACCGCACTCGCCGAGCGCGAGGCAGCCCGCCACGAGGAGCGCAAGGCATGAGCGCGCCCGACGATCTGCCGCTGCCACTCCCCAGTGAGCGACGCCGTGGCCTGATCACCGCCGTCATCGGCATGTGCCTCTGCGCCCGCGGCAACGGCGCCGACGACACGTCGCTGAAGCTCGCCCTCCTCAACCTCCGTTCCGGCCCCGTCGGCATTCTCCGCGACGACGAGGCCGCCACCCTCATCTCAGACCTCGGCATCGGGAGCGCCTGAACCCATGGCCCGCATCCGCAGCGTTCACCCAGGACTGTCCACCGACGAGGCCTACATGGCGATGTCCGCCTACGCCAAGGCGGCCTGGCCGACGCTCTGGACCGAGTGCGACGACAGCGGCATTTTCGAGTGGAAGCCGCTCGTCCTGAAGGCCCGGCTGCTGCCCGCCGACGCGGTCGACTTCGAGACGATCATGGAGGAATGGGTTCGGCTTGGAGCGGTCCGTAAGCTCACTCTGGACGGAAGGAGTTACGGAGCGGTTCGGAACTTCTGCCGCTTTCAACGCCCGAAAAAGCCGAACTACAGGGACTTATTGCCAGACGAGTTCCGTACCTACGTGGGCTTGAAGCCCGCCGAGTTCGGAACCAGTTCCGAACTTTCTCCGCAGATGGAGAAGGAGAGGGAGAAGGAGGAAGAAAGAGAAGAAAGAACTCCCGTCGTCGAATCTCCGCCGCGCGCGAAAACCTACGCCTTCGCCGCCCGTCACATCCGGCTCAACGACGACGACTTCAAGCGATGGTCGGAGAGCTTCCCCCACCTCGAGCTCCGGGCCGAGCTCGAAAGCCTCGACGCCTGGGCTGGCGAGCAGGGCAAGAACTGGTTCAAGGCCGTGTCCGGCGCCCTCGCCAAGCGCGAGCGCCTCGCCGCGGACGCCGCCCGACGATCGCGGGACGGCCCGTCGCAAGCCCTCGATCCTCGCCTCGCATAGCCGCCAGCCATGCGCTCCCCAGGCGAGATTCTCCGCGACCACGGCATCACCGAACGCACCGGCGGAAAGTACCTCACGACATGCCCGAAATGCTCACACACCCGGCGAAAGAAGCGCGAGCGCTGCCTCTCGGTGAAGGTCGATTCGCTCGGCGTCCAATGGTGCTGCCATCACTGCGGCTGGAAGGGAGGCGAGCTCTATGAACGCGATCGGCAAGCTCCACGCCAAGTGGCTGGAAAACCGCGGGATCAGCGCGGAAACGGCCGTCAGATCAGGGATATTTACCGCTGAGCGGGCCGAATCCGGCGAGGTGATTCCCTCCGACCGCGGGAACATCCTCGTCTTCCCGTTCGCCGAGCGTGGTCGCATCGTCGCCGAGAAATACCGCGGGCCGGAGAAGCGCTTCTGGCAGCGCGCCGGCGGACGCCGAACGTTCTGGAACGCCGATGCGATCGACGATCCAGCCCTTGAGGACGGGCGCCAGGCGCTGATCATCACCGAGGGCGAGATGGATGCCCTCTCGGCCATCGAATGCGGGTTTCCGCTCACCGTGTCGGTTCCAGACGGCGCCCCGCCGGTCCCGGAAGGCCGCACGCCTGACGACCTCGACCCGATCGACCCGAACGCCGAGGGCGCCGGCAAGTTCGAGTTCATGTGGAACAATCGCGAGCGGCTGAAGGCGGTGAAGCGCTTCATCATCGCGGTCGACAACGACCCGCCGGGGCAGCGCCTCGCCGCTGAGCTGGTGCGCCGCCTCTCGGCCTCCCGCTGCCTCTTCGTGAGCTATCCGGACGGCTGCAAGGATCTCAACGACGTGCTCGTCAAGCACGGCGCCGAAGCGGTCGCCACGGTGCTGAACGGCGCCAGGCCCTATCCGGTCCGCGGCCTCTACCGGCTGTCCGAATACCCAGAAGGGCGCGAGATCGAGGCCTACTCCGTCGGCTGGGAGACGGTCGACAAACACTGCAAGGTCTTCCCGGGCGAATTCATGGTGGTGATCGGCATCCCGGGTCACGGCAAGTCGGCCTTCGTGCTCAACATCGTGGTCAACCTCGCCGAGCGCTACGGGTGGCGGACGGCGCTCTTCTCGCCCGAGATGCCCGTCGTCCCGCACCTTCGCGACACGCTCCGGCGCATGGTCATGCGGCGCGGCCTCGAGGCCTTGACTGTGACCGAGCGCCGCCGGGCCGACGAATGGATCGACGCCTCGATCGTGTTCATCGACGCCGATCCGACCGGCCGCGTCGACCAGGACTTCGACCTCGACTGGCTGATCGACCGCGCGACCGATGCCGTGCTCCGCGACGGGATCCGGATGCTGGTGATCGACCCGTGGAACGAGCTCGAGCACGCCCGCCGGGCGAACGAGAGCTACACCGAGTATGTCGGCCGGGCGATCCGCGCGCTGAAGCGGTTCGGCAAGCTCTACGGCGTCGCGATTGTCGTCGTGGTGCATCCGACCAAGGAAGTCGGCAAGGACGGCAAGAGCCGGCCGGTGACCCTCTACGACGCCGACGGAAGCGCCCACTGGTTCAACAAATGCGACCACGGGCTGGTGATCGACCGGCCGGACCCGACAGCCAACGAGACTCTGGTGCGGGTGTCCAAGGTGAAGTTCGTCCCCGAGACGGGCGAGCGCGGCGCGGTGCGGCTCGCCTTCGACCGGACGACGCGGCGCTTCGAGATGCTGGCCCATGCGGGCCAGGAAGCCTTCGCCATGACGGCCTGACCGCCCATGCGCCGGATGGACATCGAGGCCGCCCTGCAGTGGGCCTACCGCGACGAGCTGCCCAAGGGCGACGGCGGCGGCGGGCTCGGCATGTACCGCGCCGGCGGGTTCGTCGACTACGGCGTCTCGATCGACAAGTGGGACACCGAGCCCGGCTTCCCGTCCGCCATGGGCGACCCGCACCCCGACGCGCTCGCCATCGAGGCCGCGGTCAACAAGCTCCAGCCCATGCCGATCGACGCGGCCGCGCACCGCGACTGGCTCGCCCCGGAATGCGCCGCCATGATCGACGCGGACGACCGGATCATGCGCAACCTGATCGTGGACGTGCGGCCCTACGTGGCGATGCACGCCAAGATGGGCACCCGGCCCGAATGGCGGGTCGAGTGGCACATCAGCCGCAGGATCGGCGGCAACGGCAGCCCGATCGTGCTCGGCATGGACACCAGGCGCCGCTACCTCGACGGGTCGCACTGCCCGCTTGAGATCGCGCCGGACCCGCGCGAGGTGCTGAACGACCGGGCCGAATACACCTGCTGGCACGAGGCGCTGATGGAACTGACCGACGCGCTGGCGGGCCGGCTGAGCGACCGGATCGTGCTCCCGCCCGAGGCGCCGGCCCGGCCTTGGGTGGACGGCGAGACGCGGCGGGCCATCCTCGCGGACCTCACCGCGCGACCCTTCCCAGCCCGCAACACAGCCCGCCTGAGAGCCTCTTGACAGCGCGCTCGGAGCTTGACAGTCTCGCGCGTGCCGATTTGCGCCCCGCGGAACCACCCCACGGGGCGCTTCGCGTTTCAGGGGACGGCGGCCATGCCACTCCCGCGCCTGCCGACCCGCCTGAAGCCCGTCGACACCCGCAAGCTCAAGCCGCCGCCCAAGACGGTCGACCCGCACTACCAGTCGCCTGAGCATCGCGCCTGGGCAGCCACCGTCATCGACCGGGCAGGCGGACGCTGCGAGTTCACCACCGGCGGCCTCCGCTGCACACGGGCCCGGCCGGCACACCGCATGTTCGCCAACCACAAGGTCGAGCGCCGGGACGGTGGCGCACCGCTCGATCCCGCCAACGGCGAGTGCCTCTGCGGCAGCCACCACACACGCGTCACCATGCAGGCGAGGGCACGGCGACACGGCCTCGACCGCTGACCGGGAGGGGGGAGGGGTCGGGATTCGGGCCATGGGGCCCCGGACAGAT
>NZ_JBFWZI010000034.1:0-53499 GCF_050185545.1 Reyranella sp.
ACAGGGCCGGGTACATCATGCCGATGCCGTCCTCCCGCGACAGCGCAAGCCAGTCCAGCGCATCGAGGTCGGTCCACGTCTTGTCCGGAACGAAGGTCGTCTCGCCGGCGTCGCTGTAGAATCGTCCCCACTCGGCGGAAGCGATGCAATCCGGATTGGCGGACAGCCGTGCCATCTGCAGGGCGATCTTTTCGGGCGACAGAAGATCGTCGGCATCGAGATACTGAATGAACTCGCCCCGGCTGTGCGCCAGCGCGACGTTGCGGGCGGTCGCGGCGCCTGCATTCTCCTGTCGGATCAACCTGATGTCGGCGAACCGCCGTACCTCGTCGGCACTGCCATCGGTCGAGCCATCATCGACGACGATGATTTCCAGCGGCCTGTAGCTCTGGGCCATCACCGAACGCAGAGTCTCTGCAATGAATGGACGGCCATTGAAACAGGGAATCAGGACGGAAACGAGAGGGCCGCTCGTCACCTGCGCCCGTCGAAGGTGGGAGCCGCAAAAGAACGTCCATCGTCATGGCGTGGTGGGCCTCAACAGACGCAGTCCACGACGATTCCCCTCTTCTCTCCTCTCGATCATTTTAGTCGGAACCAAAACGAGGACAATCGCAATCAGCCGACGCCCTCCATGATCACGATGGTTTGTAAGGCGCGCCGGCTTGCACTGGCGCTCGCGAGTGCCTGGCGGCCCCGCGCGGCGGCCGGACTACGATGGTCGATACCGGGCCAGGAAATTCCCGGCATCGCTTGCGACGAACTGCGCGACCTGCAACGAAGGCCGCAGCCCCCGGCCCGTCCACGGCAAGGTCTCGACTGCGTATGAATGGCGCACGAGCAGTGCATGCAACTCGGCGCGCCTGCCGGTTCGATTGCTTTCGAAGACGATCATCGGTCGGACTTCTTGCAGCAGTCTGGCAGCTCCTTCGAGGACGGCGACCTCGGCCCCTTCGACATCGACCTTCATCAGCACCCTTCTTCCCGCCACGGCGTCCAGATAATCGTCGAGCTTGCGCAGGGGAACCTGCCGCACGGTGGTCTTTTCATTCCGCTCCAACGCTTCGATGACCTCCGTGACGACCGATCCGTGCCACGTCTTGCGCTCGGGAAAGACCAAGTCGGCTGTGCCTTGCCGATTGCCCAGGGCGACCGCCTCCCATTTGGCGTCGAAGCCGTTCAGCGAACAAGCCAGGCGGAAATACTCCAGGCATCGTTCGTTGGGCTCGAACGAGATCGTCTGGATTCCCGCCGAGTTGAACAGCAGCGAATGGGTACCGTAGTTCGCGCCGACATCGAGGAATAGGTCGGGCCGATCTGCGGACTGGACGACCTCGGCATAGGTCCGCTTGACCTCCAGGTCGTGCCCGAGGATCGCGACAGCGAGGTCCCAGTCGAGCCACGCGTGGTCGGGCCGCAAGGGCAGACGCAATGTCCTGCCGAGGAACTCGACGGTCCAATGGCCGGCCGCCAGCGTTGCCGAGGTGCCCGCAAATGCCGACGCGTAGCGCCCGTGGTACTTGCTCTTGCCCGCGTCGCTCAGCGACCGGTAGAAGGCATTGACGAACCACCGAGTCCGCGGATCGCGGACCAGCGATCGCACGATCGCCCGCTTGATGGGCTTGGTGAATCGGTTGTCGCTCAGCCTGTCGACCAGCGAGATCGATTCGGACATCGGGCCTTCTGACTGACACAGGGCATCGCCGCCCCGCGGAGAGGCAATCCCTAGCGCGTACATGCCGTCGGGCGCAACCCCGCCACCCGGTGCAACGGCCCTGCTGAGCGGACGCGCACTTTTTGTCATCCTGAACGCAGCGAAGGATCTCTTCGCCAGAAGCTTCAAAGCACACTTTCGCGAACGGCAACGAGGTCGTTCGCTTCGCTCAGCACGACGTAAAGGTTCAAGCTTTCCTGCCGATCGGCATATCAGGAACGGCGATCGACAAAGTCGCGAGCTCGGAGCGAGGGGCCTTTCCCCGACATTCGCCAGGAGACCCCAGACCTATGCGCTCGGCCGCGGGCCGACATAGTTCGATTGCGGGCGGATGATGCGGCCACCTTTCTCCTGCTCGAAGATGTGGGCGCACCAGCCGGCGGTGCGACCGACCGCGAACAGGGCGGTGAAGGCGCTGCGTGGCACCTCGAGCGCCTCGAGCAGCAGCGCGGTGTAGTACTCCACGTTGGTGTCGAGCCGCTGGCCCGGCTTGTACTTGCGCAGCGCCGAGATCGCGCCCTGCTCGACGGCGGCGGCATAGGCCAGTCGCCCGGCGGTCGACGGCAGGGTGGCCACAGTGCGCTTCAGCACGTCGGCACGAGGGTCGCGCACCTTGTAGATGCGATGGCCGAACCCCATCAGGCGGGTGCCCCTGGCGAACGTCTTGGCGAACCAGGCCTCGGCGCGCCCGGCGTCGCCGATCTCGTCCAGCATGTCCAGCACCGGACCGGGCGCCCCGCCATGCAGCGGCCCCTTGAGCGCACACAGCGCCGCCAGCACCGCCGAGATCAGGCCGGCCCGGGTCGAGCTGACGACGCGGGCGGTGAAGGTCGAGGCGTTGAAGCCGTGGTCGGTGATGGTGGCGAGGTAGGTATCGAGCGCCGCCTCGAATACGGCGCCGGCGCGCTGGCCGCGGATCATGCGCAACAGATCCTGCGCCGTGGTCAGGCCGGGATCCGGCGCGATCGGCGGCAGCCCTTTCTCCGCGTTGAGCAGCGCCGCGAGGAACACCGGCATGGCGCCGCACACCAGATAGTGATGTGGCGTCGCCTCGCCGTCGGACAGCATGCCGACGCCGACGCGCAATGCCTCGACCGGATTGAGGCCGTGCGTTGCCGCCAGGAGCTTGGGCACTTCGGCGAAGGCGCGCACGCGCGCCGCCGCCAGGCCGTCACGAACCGCGGCAGCATCGCCGTCACCGCCCTCCGCCGACGGGGCGTAGCCTTGCCACAGCAAGGCCGCGACGCCTTCGAAACCGCGGGTCGCCACCAGCTCCTCGAGCGCGTGTCCGCGCACGATCAGGCGGCCGGCTTCGCCGTCCACCTCGCTCATCACCGTATCGGCTACGACCACCCCGTCGAGACCGCTGTTCACCCGAGTCAGCAGCATTGGCGTTCCTTTCCTGGGACCGCGCGCAAAGTCATGGTCCGGAAAAACATTGTCAATCTTGATTATATTGATCAATATCGCCCCATGGCACATGAATTCCTGACCTCAAAGGAAGCGGCGCGGCGACTGGGCATCTCTGCCGCCACGCTCTATGCCTATGTCAGCCGCGGGCTGCTGCGGTCCGAAGCGCTCGACGGCAGCCGCGAGCGGCGCTACCGCGCCGACGACGTCGCCCGCCTGAGGCGTCGGCGGGACGTCGGCCGCAAGGCCGAGTCGATCGCCAACCATGCGCTCGATTTCGGCACCCCGGTGCTCGAATCGGCCCTGACCCTGATCGAGGGCAACCGCCTCCACTACCGCGGCGTCGACGCGAGCATGCTGGCGCGCACGGCCTCGCTCGAGGATGCCGCCCGCCTGTTGTGGGACTGCGACGACAGCCCCTTCGCGGCTGACAATCTGCCGCCGCTGACGACGCCGCTGCGCCGCGCCTGGCTGGCCGCGGCCACGCTGGCGCCGGTCGATCGCTGCCTCGTCCTGCTGCCGGCGGCGGCCGCGCTCGATCATGCGAGCTGGGTGGAGGACCGCGCGGCGATGCTGGGGACCGGCGTCCGGGTTATGCGGCTGCTCGCCGCCGCCGTCACGGCGCAACCGCTGTCGGCGCGGCCGGTGCACGAGCAGCTCGCGGCGGCCTGGCGCGTGCCCGACGAGCGCGCGCCGCTGCTCAGGGCGGCGCTGGTCCTGTCGGCCGATCACGAGTTCAACGCCTCGGCCTTCGCCGCCCGCGTCGTGGCGTCGACCGGCGCCAATCTCTACGGCGCCACCATGGCCGGCCTCGCCGCCTTGAACGGCCCGCGTCACGGTGGCCTGACGCGTCGCGTGTCGTCGCTGTTCGACGATCTGCGCAAGGCCTCCGACCTCGATGGCGAGCTGGCCCGCCGGGTGCGCGATCGCATCTACATTCCGGGCTTCGGTCACCAGCTCTATCCCGACGGCGACGTCCGCGCGGCGACGCTGTTCGCCCTGCTGCGCCAGGCGATGCCGCGTTCGGCCGAGCTCGCGTTCGCCGAACGGTTGGCCGCGGCGGTCGAGCGGCTGATCGACCGGCCGGCCAACGTCGACTTCGCCACCGTGACCGTGGAGCGCGTGCTCGGCCTGCCCAAGGATTCGGCGCTGGCGCTGTTCCTGCTCGGGCGCAGCGTCGGCTGGATCGCCCATGCGCTCGAGCAGGCGGCACATGGCGCCTTGATCCGGCCGCGCGCCCGCTATACGGGTCCCCGTCCCGCAGCTGCGCAAGGTCCGCCATGAGACACGCGCTGATCGTTATCGACATGCAGCAAGGCTCGTTCGGCAAGGCGACGCCGCGCCATGACACATCCGGATTGATCGACCGCCTGAACCGGCTGGCCGCCGCGGTCCGCGCCGAGGACGGCGCCGTGATCTTCGTCCAGCACGACGGCCCTGCGGGCGACCCGCACCATCCCTCGCAGCCAGGCTGGCGCCTGCTCGAGGGGCTGGACGCGCGACCGGCCGACACCATCGTGCGCAAGACCGCGTGCGATGCCTTCCTCGACACCACGCTCGACGCCTCGTTGCGCGCCCTTTCGATCGACCGCCTGATCATCACCGGCTGCGCCACCGATTATTGCGTCGACACCACGGTGCGCAGTGCCCTGGCGCGCGGCCTGCGCACGGTCGTGCCGTCGGATGGCCATACGACCAGCGACCGGCCTCACCTGCCGGCTGCCAAGATCATTCAGCATCACAACGCCATCTGGGCCGACTTCATCGCCCCGCGCGGCCCCGCCCTGGTGCAGCCGTGCGCCGAATTGCGGTTGTCATGATTCATCCCCTTGAAGTGGGATGGTGTCGCCGTTACCGGCGCGGGTGGGATCATCGTCTTGGACCGCGGGCGTCTCGCCCGCTCTTCAACATGCGGGGGCGAGACGCCCGCGGTCCGCTTGAACTCGAGTCCATGACCCCTCCGTCGCCGATGACGGCGACACCTCCCCAGCGAAGCTGGGGAGGAAGCCTGTTATCCACCAGGCCGTCGCCTTGCGGGCCCGGCGCGGGCGTGCTTAACGTCGCGCTTTAGTGACAACGAAATGGGCGGGCGTGCCGAGGTTGCCCCATCTTCTCGGCATCGAAGGTCTTGCGCCTGAAACGATTTCGGGCCTGCTCGACCTTTCCGAAAGCTACATCGACCAGAACCGATCCCTCGACAAAAGGCGTGACCTCTTGTCGGGCCGCACCGTGATCAATCTCTTCTTTGAGAACTCGACGCGCACGCGCACCAGCTTCGAGGTCGCCGCCAAGCGGCTGGGCGCCGACGTGATCAACATGGACGTCGCCACATCGTCGGTGCGAAAAGGCGAGACACTGCTCGATACGGCGATGACGCTCAATGCCATGCGGCCCGACGCCATCGTCGTGCGACACAGCGAATCGGGCGCCGTCAACCTGCTGTCGCAGAAGGTCAACTGCGCTGTCATCAACGGCGGCGACGGCCAGCACGAACATCCGACACAGGCGCTGCTCGATGCGCTCACCATCCGCCGCCGGCGCGGCAGTCTGCAGGGTCTGCTGGTGGCGATCTGCGGCGACATCCTGCACAGCCGGGTCGCCCGCTCGAACATCCATCTGCTGCAGATCATGGGGGCGCGCGTGCGCGTCGTCGGCCCGCCGACCCTGATGCCGACCGACATCGAGCGGATGGGCGTCGAGGTGCATTACCGCATGAAGACCGGCCTCAGCGACGTCGACATCGTGATGATGCTGCGGCTGCAGACCGAACGCATGCAGGGCTCGTTCGTGCCGTCGATCAGTGAATATTTCCACTTCTTCGGCCTCGACCACGAAAAGCTCAAGGTCGCCAAGCCCGATGCCCTGATCATGCATCCCGGCCCGATGAACCGCGGTGTCGAGATCGATTCGGAGGTCGCCGACGACCTCGACCGCTCGGTCATTCATGAGCAGGTCGAGATGGGCGTGGCCGTCCGCATGGCCTGTCTGGATGCGCTGATCGGCGGGCGCCGCAATGCGCTCGCGGGGGCGGCGGCGTGAGCGGCGCCATCGATCCCGGCGCGCCGCCGCACAGCGGATCGACTGCCTACATCAATGCCCGCATCGTCGATCCCCTCGGCGACGCCGAGTACAACGGCGCCGTCCTGATCAGCGACGGCAAGATCGCCGACTACGGCCCCCAGCTGTTCGCCTCGGGCGCGCCTTATGGCATCCAGTCGGTCGATTGCCGCGGCCTCTGCCTCGCGCCGGGCCTGGTCGATACCCGCGTGCACACCGGCGAGCCGGGCGAGGAGCACAAGGAGACGCTGAAGAGCGCCGGTGCCGCCGCCGCCGTCGGCGGCGTCACCTCGATGGTGCTGCTGCCCGACAACGAGCCGCCATTCGACGATGCCTCGCTGATCGAGTTCGTCGCCCGCCGCGCCCGCCAGATCAAGCTTGCCAACATGTACGCCTATGGCGCACTGACGGTCGGGCTCGAGGGCAAGGAGCTGGCCGAGATGGGCCTGCTGGCCGAGGCCGGCGCCGTGGCCTTTACCGACGCCGATCATGCCGTCGGCAACGCCCAGGTGATGCGCCGGGCGCTCTACTACGCCAAGGCGTTCGATGCTTTGATCGTTCACCTGCCGCAGGAGCCGACGCTGTCGGGCGGCGTGATGACCAGCGGCGAGATGGCGACGCGGCTCGGTCTGTCCGGCAATCCGCCGCTCGCCGAGGTCATGATGGTCGAGCGGGACATCCGGCTGGCCGAGATGTCGGGCGGGCGATTGCACCTCACCAAGATCTCAACCGCCGAAGCGGTCGCCGCGATTGCCGCCGCCAAGGCGCGCGGCCTGCGCATCACCTGCGACACCGCCGCACCCTACTTCGCGCTGAACGACCTCGCGGTCGGCGACTATCGCACCTTCGGCAAGCTGGTGCCGCCGCTGCGCGCCGAGAAGGACCGGCAGGCTGTCGTCGAAGGCCTGCGCGACGGTACCATCGACGCCATCGTCTCCGACCACCGACCGCAGGACCAGGACAGCAAGCGTGTGCCTTTTGCCCAGGCCGAGCCGGGCGGCATCGGGCTCGAGACACTGCTGCCGATCTCGCTCGAGCTGGTGCACAACCGCCATCTCACCCTGCCGCACTTGTTCCGCCTGCTGTCGGCCACGCCGGCGCGGCTGTTCGGGCTGCCCGGCGGCAAGCTCGCCAAGGGCGCGCCAGCCGACCTCGTCGTCTTCGATGCGGACCATGCCTGGCGGGTCGACCGCGACGAGCTGTGGAGCAAGACCAAGAACTCGCCGTTCGACGAGCGGCCGGTGCAGGGCCGCGTCATGGCCACCATCGTGGGCGGCCGCACGATCTACCGCGACGACAGCTTTGTCACAGCCGCCCGCGCGGCCTGATCGCTGCCCGGAAATCCGCCTCCAAACGGCCATTTCGTCTGGTATTGTCGGCCAGTCCCGACCGCCGCTTCCGCAAGGGCCTTCCATGCATCGATTCTCTCTCCTTCTCGCCGCCGCCACGGTGGCCGCCTCCGGCGCGAGCCATGCCCAGCAGCGCGGTCAGTCACGCGACGATCTGCTCGACGCGCTGACGCGGCACATCCAGATCTGCGCCGAGATCACCGACACCCAGCAGCGCCTGTCCTGCTACGACCGCCTGCAGACCCAGGTCGGCGGGGTGTCGCCGCAACCAGCGGTGACACCAACGCCGATCCAGGCCGCCCAACCTCAGCCCCAGCAGCAGCTGCAACCCCAACCGCAGCCACAGCCCCAACCCCAGCCGACCACCGGCACATCGATCAGCAGCGCGCCACTCACGCCGCAACCCCTCACGCCGACGCCGCCGGCGCCCCAGCCGCAGCCGCTGGCGGTGCCGGGTGGCGGCACGGCGACACTGCCCCCGCCCGGCGGCGGCACGCGTGATCCCGATGCGGCGTTCGATCCACGCACCGCAACGACGTCGCAGCCAGGACAGACAGGCCCGCGGCCGCAAACGTCGATGCGCCGGACGGGCCCGCGCGCCATTCCCAGTGCGTCGCGCCCGCAGCCCTTGGTGTCCCTGGGCGCCGCCAACCTGACCTATGGGCCGACCCGCTACTGGCAGGTCACGGTGACGCTCACCTCCAACACGCCGCGGGCGGTCAACACGCAGGCGGAATGCACCTTCATGAATGCCGGCCGACCGGTCGGCACCGACTATCTCGGGCCAGTCACGATCCAGCCCGGCGAGCAGATCACTGCCGAGCTGATCGGGCCGCCAACCACGACCTACGTCGATTCGAGCAACTGCAAGCTCTTGAGCCCCTGAGCCGATGGCCTCGACGCTGCTCGTCCTGCTGGCGCCCTTCCTGCTCGGCTACCTGCTGGGCTCGATCCCGTTTGGCCTGCTGCTGACCAAGGCCGCCGGACTGGGCGACATCCGCAAGGTCGGCTCGGGAAACATCGGTGCGACCAACGTCCTGCGCACCGGGCGCAAGGGCCTGGCTGCCGCGACTCTTCTGCTCGATGCGTTGAAGGGTGTGGTGGCGGTGCTGATCGCCGACCAGATCGGACAGCTCGCCGCGGTCGGCGCCGCCGCCGGCGCCGTGATCGGCCACATGTTCCCGGTGTGGCTGTCGTTCAAGGGCGGCAAGGGCGTGGCGACCACGCTCGGCATCATGTGGGGCCTCTCCTGGCCGGTCGGTGCGGTTGCCTGCGCCGCCTGGCTGGTGGTCGCCGCCCTGTTCCGCTACTCGTCGCTGGCGGCGCTGCTCGCCGTCGTGGTCGCCGCGATCGCCGCCTGGTTCCTGACCGATCCCCGTGCCGCCACGCTGCTCACCCTGCTGGTGCCGCTGGTCTGGGTGCGCCATCACGAGAACATCAGCCGGCTGCTGAACGGTACAGAGACCAAGATCGGCCAGCGCGCCAAGCCGGCGACGTAGTCTGAACGGGACGCCATGTGCCGGGAGCGCGCCACTCCGTGGTGCCTCATTTCCTCCTCCCCAGTTTCGCCGGTAGCTTCGCCGGGTACAGGTGTCCGCGTCTTCGCGGACGGAGGGGTCAAGGGCCACAGTCGCGATGCTCATGACCCCTCCGTCGCCGTATGACGGCGACACCTCCCCAGTTCTGCTGGAGAGGAAGCAAGAGCGCCACGGAAGTGGCGCACTCCCGGCGAAGCGTCCTCACCGCAGCCGCGTGTTGCCGTCGGCGCTCCAGTCCTCGCTGCCGACGCCGTGGTGCACGAAGAAGAGCCCGTCGGCATCGTACTTGTCCTTGACCTGGCGCAGCCGCGCGTAATTCGTGCCCCAGAAGGCGCGCCGCCAATCGACCTCGTAGTAGTTCGACTCCGAAACGTAGGATCCGTGATCGGGCACCAACCGGCGGATCTCGTCCATGGCCGCCGTGATCTTCGCCGCGTTGCGCCGCGCCAGAGCCAGATCCGGTTCGCGGCCGGCCACGCCGGGGAAGGCCGGCGGCGCTTCCGAGGCGCTGATCGCGAGCGCGAAGGCATCGGCCGCGACAGGATGGGTCGCCGTATCGCGCGCTGCGGCTACCTCGTCGGCAGGCGCGCCGGCCAGCCCCTTGTTGAAGTGCAAGGTAATCCGCCAGTGTCGCGAGCCGGCGAACAGTGCATCGATCAGCCCGTCCTGGCGCGCCGGCTCGATCAATGGCCCCGGCATCCACACCGATTCGTAACCCTGGATGAACCAGCCTGCCTCGCCTAGATTGTTGCGCCAGAAAATGTTGTCGGGGCGCGCTCCCGGCCGATCGTCGCTCAGGATGAAGTCGGGCGCGTTGGCCTTCATCCAGTCCGCGTCCCAGAAGTGCCGCGCCGGCAGAGCGGCAATCATCGGCGGCGCCGCCAGGGTGAAGTCGGCCGGCCGCTCCGCCAGCCAGGCGACGAACGGCCGCCATAGCTCGGTCGCCGCTGCTGCGTCGAGGCCCTGGAATACCAGGGCGACGGCAAGTGCGTTGTCGGGCCGGAACGTCACCTGCTCACCCCAATGCGGATTGAACAGCCGCTCGCGGTAGAAGGCGAGGAAGCGCTGGATGAGATCGCGATAGGCCGGCGCCGACCTCGCCTGGACGGTGATGAACACGCCGCCAAAAAATTCCGGCAGTTCGCGCGTGCGCAGCGTGATGCGCGTGACCACCCCGAAGCTGCCGCCGCCACCCCCCTTCAAGGCCCAGAACAGGTCGGGGTTGGTGCAGGCATTGGCAATGCGGACCTGCCCATCGGCCGTCACCACCTCGGCCTCGATCAATCCAGCCGCCGCCATGCCGTAGCGCTTGGAAAAGGTGCCGAAGCCGCCGCTCTGGATCAATCCGGCCACACCCACCGTGGTGCAGCCGCCACCTTGCACGTAGCGGCCGGCGCGCGAGGCCGCATCGTAGGCGCGCAGCCAGACCACGCCCGCCCCCAGCGAGACCGCCGGCTGCGGCGGCGCGTTGCAGCCCTGTCCGACAAAGTCGTCGTGCAGTTCGATGCCGTCCATCCTGCGTGTCCAGAGGAGCAGCGAATCGGGAGCATTCGACGTGCCCTGATAGGAATGGCCGCCGCCCTTCACCACCAGGCGAAGGCGATGCTGTCGGGCGAAGTCGACGGCGGCGGCGACATCGCTGCTGTTGCGAGCGGCGACGGCATAGGTGCTGGGCGTCGACGTCCAGGCATCGACCCATCCCGTGGTCTGGGTGAGAGCGACGCTGTCACCGATCAGCCAGGGGTTCTTGAGGCCGCGGAAGAAAGCGGCGCACTCGGCGCTGCCCGGCTGGGCGCGACAGGCCTCCATGGGCGAGCGCACGACGAGGAGCTGACCGCCCACGCGAGCATCGAGCTCGCGCCATTGCCCGTCCGATGGCCAGCCCGGATCGCCGGGACGGTTGCGGCGATAGCGCGGCGTGTCCTGGGCGTGTGCAGTCGACATCAGCGGCAGGCCTCCGGCCAGGGTGAGCAGTGTGCGACGATTCATGGGTCCCTCGGAGCTGAAAGATCGCTCGATGAGCTACCCTCTAGTGGTCGACCGGCCGCTGCTGGCGCACTTTGTGACGACCGGCGACGCTGGTGTGACGAGCGGCAGGCCAACCGCGACGACCGGGTCGCGTCACGCCCGCGTCTCCGGCGCCGAGGCAGGCATTCGCACATGGCATTTTCTCCGTCATCCCGAGCGGAGTCGCCCGAAGGGAGGCGCAGTCGAGGACCTATCTTGTCGAAGCCAGCACAAGAAAGATCCCTCCACCAAGCCTCGCTACGCTCGGCTTCGGTCGGGATGACTGCCTTTCTTTGCCATTGATTGGGGGTACCACGGCGACCACCGTCAAGCCGACGATGAAGCTCGCTGCCGGCGGCCGGCTCCTGACGCATCCTTCTCCCCAAAGCGCATGCGCTGCTTGCCGCGGTCGCGCTCGCCCACCGGCTGGAAGCCTGCCGCCTCGAACATCGGGATCGTGCCGGTATAGGCGAAGGCCGCCGGAATGGCTTTGCCGAACTTGCCGGGCCGCACGGGGTAGGCCTCGATCACCGCCCCGCGCCGCCGCCGCACCGCGGCGACCGCCGCCGCAATCAGGGCCGAGGCCACGCCCTGCCGGCGATAGCCCGCCTTGACGAAGAAGCAGGGCAGCGACCACACGCGATCGGCATCATCGCAGACAAGCGACGGCGCGCGATCGAGCTTGGCAAGCTCGCGGCGACGATCGAAGGCCGCCCAGCCGACCGGCGCGCCATCGATGTAGGCCAGAACGCCGTGGGCGCGGCCGTCCTTGACCAGGGTGCGAAAGCGCCGCTTGTTGACCGCGCCCTTTGTCTCCGACCAGTCCTCGCCGCGCTCCTGGCGCCAGAACATGCACCAGCAGCCGCCGCAAGCGCCGTTGCCGCCGAACAGCGCTTCCAGGTCGGGCCACCGATCAGGGGTGAGCTCGCGTGTCGTGATCTTGGAAACCATCGCGACAGTGTGCCGACGTTGCAGGCCAGCGTCGACGCGCCATTGCTCGGGCAACGTGCCGTCGAACGCCCAACCCGTCATTGATCACACGTCGGCCGCTCGTTAGGGTCCGCCTCGCAACCTATACAGGAGGCAATGGCCATGTTCGTTGCTCGTCTGGCCGCCCTCGTCGCGGCCGCCCTCGGCGTGGTCTCGGTGGCCGACGCCAAGACCTTGCGCTGGGCCAGCCAGGGCGACGCCCTGACGCTCGACCCGCACGCGCAGAACGAAGGGCCGACCTCGGCCATGAACGCCCACGTCTACGAGGCCCTGATCAGCCGCGATCCGTCGCTGAGCAAGGTTCCCGGTCTGGCGCTGTCGTGGAAGCCGATCGCCTCGGAGGTCTGGGAGTACAAGCTCCGACCCGACGTCAAGTTCAGCGACGGCACGCCGTTCACCGCCGACGACGTGGTTTTCAGCTACCAGCGCGCGCAGGCGCCGACCTCAGACTTCCGCTCCTACATCTCTTCGGTCAAGGAAGTGAAGGCGATCGATCCGCTGACGGTGCACATCATCACCAACGGACCCAACCCGATCCTGCCCGACTACACTGCCTCCATCCTGATCATGTCCAAGGCGTGGGCGGAGAAGCACAACGTCACCAAGCCGCAGAGCTACAAGGACAAGGAAGAGACCTACGCGGTGCGCAATGCGATGGGCACCGGGCCCTATATGGTGAAACAGCGCGATCCCGATGTGCGCACGGTGATGGTCAAGAATCCGACCTACTGGGGAGCCAAGGATTTTCCCAACTATCCCGACGAGCTGGTCTACACGCCGGTCAAGGAGCCGGCGACGCGCGTCGCCGCACTGATTTCGGGCCAGGTCGACTTCGTGCTCGACGCACCGCTACAGGACATCGCCCGCATCAAGCAGACGTCGGGGCTGAAGACCGAAGAAACCGCCCAGGTGCGTTCGATCTTCCTCGGCCTCGATGTCGGATCGAAGGAGCTGAAGTACTCCGACGTAAAAGGCAAGAACCCGTTCGCCGACAAGCGCGTTCGCCAAGCGATGTACCAGGCGATCGACATCGCCGCGATCAAGGCCAAGGTCATGCGCAACTTCTCGGCGCCGGCGGGCCTCATCACCTCACCGGGCGTGCACGGCTATACCAAGGAGCTCGACCAGCGCCTGAAGTACGACGTCGCCGCGGCGAAGAAGCTGATGGCCGAGGCCGGTTACCCCAACGGCTTCTCGGTGACACTCGACTGTCCCAACGATCGCTACAACAACGACGAGCAGATCTGCCAGGCGGTGACGGCGATGCTGGCGCAGATCGGCATCAAGGTCGACCTGCAGGCGCGTTCCAAGACCCTGCACTTTCCCAAGCTGCAGAAGTCGGACTCGAGCCTGTACCTGCTGGGCTGGGGCGTTCCGACACTCGATTCGCACTATGTATTCACCTTCCTCTACCAGACCAACAACGCGGCCAGGAAAGTCGGCGGCTGGAACTTCACTGGCTACAGCAATCCGCGCATGGACGAGCTCGCCGACGGCATGCTGAAGGAGGTCGATCAGGCCAAGCGCGACAAGATGATCGCCGAGGCGTGGAAGCTCGCCGTGCTCGACATCCCCTACCTTCCGCTGCACCACCAGCTCATCGTCTGGTCGATGAGCGACAAGGTGACGATCCCGATCTTCGCCAACGACTCGCCCAACTTCAAATACTCGACGATCAAGTGAGGGCGCATCTCTCATGTCCCTCCCCCGTCATCATGTTCCTCCCCCGTCATACGGGGGAGATGCCCCCGCCCGGGGGCGGAGGGGGAAAGCCACAGAAGACATCCATGAGATTCCGACGTCAGACTTTCGTAAACCTCGCCTGAGGCCCTCCCCCTCCGGCCCTTCGGGCCACCTCCCCCGATGACGGGGGAGGAAACCTGATGCTCGCCTTCATCGTATCGCGTCTGCTTCAGTCGCTCGCCGTGATGCTGGCGGTGTCGTTCCTGTGCTTCGTGCTGTTCAACTTCGTGGGCGACCCCGTGAACAACATGGTCGGCCAGGAGGCCTCGCCGGCCGAACGCGCCGAGATGCGCCACGAGCTCGGTCTCGAGGATTCCGTCGTCGTCCAGTTCGCCCGATTCCTCGGCAACGCGGCGACCGGCAATTTCGGCAAGAGCTACCGCCTCGCCCGGCCGGTCTCCGACCTGATCGTCGAGCGCATGCCGGCGACGCTGGAGCTGGTGCTGGTCGCCGCGGTGCTGGCCCTCGCCATGGGCATTCCGCTCGGCGTGCTGACGGCCTTGCGCCGCCGCAGCATCGACAGCACCGCCATCATGACGTTCTCCCTGGCGGGCGTGGCGATGCCGACCTTCGTGATCGGGATCCTGCTGATCTACGTCTTCTCGGTGGAGTGCAAGAGCTGGGCGCCGGCGATCGGCCTGCCGGCCGACTGGTGCTTCCCGTCGTTCGGCCGCGGCACCACGGTGCAGGTCGGCGTCTGGAGCTCCGGCCTGCTGACGGCGGCCGGCCTCAAGGCGATCGTGCTGCCGGCCTTCACCCTCTCGCTGTTCCAGATGACGCTGGTGTTGCGCCTGGTGCGCTCGCAGATGCTCGAGGTGCTGCGCACCGACTACATCAAGTTCGCGCGCGCCCGCGGCCTCACCGATCGCGCCGTGCATTTCCGTCATGCATTGAAGAACACGCTGCTGCCGGTCATCACCGTGATAGGTATCCAGGTAGGCGGGTTGATCGCCTTCTCGATCATCACCGAGACAGTCTTCCAGTGGCCGGGCATGGGTCAGCTCTTCATCCAGGCGGTGCAGTTTGCGGATATTCCGGTGATGGCGGCCTACCTGGTGATGGTCTCCTTGCTGTTCGTGACCATCAATTTCTTCGTCGACCTGCTCTATGCCGCGATCGACCCGCGGCTCCGGCTCGACCGCGCCCAGCTCGGTACCGCCGGCGGCTGACGCGATGCCCAGAACCGCCGCCGCGCTCCCGTGGGCGCTGATCGCTGCCGCCTGCTTCGGTTCGTTCGCCGCATCATCGAGCGGCACCACGCGCGCGCCCTTCCTGCTCGACATGGCGCACGATCTCGATGTGTCCATGCCCCTGGTCGCCAATCTCGTGTCGCTGACGTCGGTGACCTGGGGACTGACCTCGGCAGTGGCGGGCTGGCTGTCGGACCGCATCGGGCGGCGGATCGTGCTGGTCGCCGCCCTTTTCTCGCTCGGTCTCTCGCTGTTCGCGCAGGCGTTCGCCGGCTCGTTCTTATGGGTCGCAGTCTGGTCGGCGGTCGGCGGCGCCTGTGCCGGCGCCTTCACCGGCACGGTCTTCGCCGAGGTTTCTGCCCGCGTGCCCGACAGTCAGCGCGGCCGCGCCCTCGGCTGGGTGATGAGCGGCCAATCGCTCACCCTGCTGGTCGGCATCCCGATGGCGGCCGCCGTCGGGTCCCTGGTCGGCTGGCGCGGCTGGTTCTGGTGCATGGGAGGCATTGGGTTGGCAGCCAGCCTCGGCCTGCTCGCCACCGTGGGGCGCGGCTCGGGCGGCCACACCCGCGCCATGGTCCGGCGGCCCTTTCATGCCGCGCTGTCGCGCCAGGTTCTGGGCCTGCTCGCAACCGGCATCGCCGAGCGCATCTGCTACGGGCTGGCGGCCGTCTACTTCGCGACCTTCCTGCAGGCGACCTACCAGCTCGGCCTGGCCGAGGTCGCCCTGCCGCTGGCGATCTTCGCCATCGGCAATGTCGCCGGCACCATCCTGGGCGGCCAGCTCGCCGACCGCGTGCGCGACCGCCTTGCGACCTTTGCGCTCGCCATGGCGCTCTCGGGTGGCGCCTGCGTCGCCCTCTTCCTGTGGCATCCCAGCGCCGGGACATCGGTCGCCCTGGGCTTCATCTATGTGTTGCTGAATGCGCTGGGTCGGCCATCCTACATGGCGGCCCTGGCTGCCGTTCCCGACGACGTGCGCGGGACCGTGCTGGGGCTCAACGGTGCGTCGGCGAGCGTCGGCTGGATGGGCGCTGCCGCGTTGGGGGCGGCCATGATCGGATGGGTGGGCTTCGAAGGGTTCGCGTTCCTCGGCGCGGCGCTGGCCGCGGCCGGCGCCGTCGGTGCCCTCTTCTGCCGGCCACGCGCGGCATGAGCGACAGCTCCGCCTTCGCCCGGTTGCGCGACTCGGACATCTGGTGGAGCTTCCGCAGCTCGCCCATCACGGTCATCGCCGCCATCGTAACTGCGGTCTTTTTCGCCGGCGCCATCCTGGCGCCGTGGGTGGCGCCCTATGACCCGTTCGACGTCAAGGCGCTCAACCTGATGGACGCCTTCACGCCGCCGGCCTGGTCCGAGGCCGGCAGCGCCAGGCATTTGCTGGGCACCGACAATCAGGGGCGTGACGTGCTGTCGGCCATTCTCTACGGCAGCCGGGTGTCGCTGATGATCGGGCTCGCGGCCATCGTGCTGTCGGTCACGACCGGCGTGCTGCTCGGCCTGATGGCCGGATTCCGCGGCGGCTGGGCCGAGGCCGTGGTGATGCGCCTGGCCGACATCCAGCTCACCGTGCCGGCCATCCTGATCGCGCTCACGCTCGACGGCGTCGCCCGTGTCGTGCTGCCCAAGGCCGTGCACGACGAGATCGCCATCTGGGTGCTGGTGGTGTCGATTGGCTTCGCCTACTGGCCACAATTCGCGCGCGTGACGCGAGCCACGACGCTGGCCGAGAGGAACAAGGATTACGTCAACGCCGCGCGCATCATCGGCGTGCCGGGGGCGCGCATCGCGCTGGCCCACGTGCTGCCCAACGCCTGGGGGCCGGTGCTGGTGATCGCCACCATCGAGCTCGCCCTCGCCATCATCGCCGAGGCGTCGCTGTCCTACCTCGGCGTCGGCATGCCGGCCACCCAGCCCTCGCTCGGCACCCTGATCCGCATCGGCAACGCTTTCCTGTTCTCCGGCGAATGGTGGATCGCGATCTTCCCGGCACTGGCCCTGGTCATCTTGTCTCTGGCCGTGAACCTGCTGGGCGATTGGCTGCGCGATGCTCTCAATCCCAAACTGCGCTGATTTCTACTGCTGGTTGATTTACAGGAGGAAACATCGCGGCTAGGTTCTCGATATGTTCCATGGCCAACTTTCGCCCCAGCACGACGTGGCGGAACGCCGGATGCGCATCCGGCTGGCGCGCAGCCCGCGCATCGGCCCCGTGACCTTCCACGAAGCCCTCCAGCACTTCGGTTCGGCGCAGCGGGCGGCGGCCGACCTGCCTGTCGTCCCCGATTCACAAATCGCGCGAGAGGAAGCGAGCCTCGCCAGGGCCGGCGGGCAGTTCGTCGTGCTGGGCGACCCCGCCTATCCGCCCGCCCTGGCGGCTCTGCCGGATGCACCGCCGCTCCTGTCCGCGGTCGGCAATCTCGCCCTGCTCGGCCGGCCGACCGTGGCCGTGGTCGGCGCGCGGGATGCCTCGCTGGCCGGCTGCCGCCTGGCCGGCGACCTGTCCGCCGCGCTGGGCGGTGCGGGGTTCGCGATCGCCTCCGGCCTGGCGCGCGGCATCGACACCGCGGCGCACCGTGCCGCCCTGACCAGCGGCACGGTGGCGGTGCTGGCCGGTGGGGTCGACCAGATCTACCCCCTGCAGAACTCCCGCCTGTACGCTGAGATCGCTCGCAACGGCCTGCTGCTCAGCGAGACCCCTTGGGGGACGCCGCCGGTCGCGCGCTGTTTCCCGCGACGCAATCGCATCGTGAGCGGCCTGTCGGCCGGCGTGGTGGTGATCGAGGCAGCGGCGCGATCCGGTTCGTTGATCACCGCTCATCGAGCCGCTGAACAAGGCCGGGAGGTCTTCGTCGCCCCTGGCTCGCCGGCCGACCCGCGCTACGAGGGTTCCAATACCCTTATAAGAGACGGGGCCATCTTGCTGCGCGACATCAAGGATATTCTGAGTGTGCTCGGAGGGTCACATTGCCCCGCCCAACCCCTTGGCAAACCAAGCCGAAAACCGGCCGGTTCGGTCGCTGCCAAGGTTCTGGCCGCCCTCGGGTCGGTACCCACTGCGGTTGACGAACTGGTGCGCCGGTGCCAAGTGTCCGCCGCCGTCCTGGCGGAGGTCCTCCTGGCCCTGGAGCTGGAGGGCCGCCTGGAACGGCACCGGGGTAACCGCGTATCTCTGATTTAATTCAGTGATTTAGCTCCGGTCCTGATCGTCATACTGGAGCATGTTTCGACGATGGATGTGCTGGTCGTCGAGTCCCCGGCCAAGGCAAAGACCATTGGGAAGTACCTGGGCCCCGGCTACACCGTGTTGGCCTCGTACGGCCATGTGCGCGACCTGCCTGCCAAGGACGGCTCGGTGCGGCCGGACGAGGATTTCGCCATGGACTGGGAAGTCGATGCCCAGTCCCAGAAGCGGCTCGACGCCATTGCCAAGGCGGTGAAAAGCGGCAGCCGTCTCTACCTCGCCACCGACCCCGACCGCGAGGGCGAGGCCATCTCGTGGCATGTCCGCGACGTCCTGAAGCGCAAGAAGGCGCTGGAGGGCGTCGACGTCAAGCGCGTCACTTTCAATGCCATCACCAAGCAGTCGGTGCTGTCGGCGGTCGAGCACCCCCGTGAGCTCGACCAGCCGCTGATCGATGCCTACATGGCGCGCCGCGCACTCGACTACCTGGTCGGCTTCACCCTGTCGCCCGTGCTGTGGCGCAAGCTTCCGGGCAGCCGCTCGGCCGGCCGCGTGCAATCCGTGGCGCTGCGCCTGATTTGCGAGCGCGAAGCCGAGATCGAGGTCTTCAAGACCCGTGAATACTGGACCGTCGACGTGCTGTTCGGCACCGCCAAACAGCAGACGCTGAAGGCCCGCTTGACCCATCTCGACGGCCACAAGCTCGACCGCTTCGATCTCGACTCCCAGGAGCGCGCCGAGCAGGCCCGCCGGGAGATCGAGCGCCGCGCCTTCTCGGTGCTGTCGGTCGACCGCCGCCAGGTCCGGCGCAACCCGCCACCGCCCTTCATCACCTCGACCCTGCAGCAGGAAGCCTCGCGCAAGCTCGGGCTGGGCGCCGCCGCCGCCATGCGCATCGCCCAGCGGCTGTACGAAGGCGTCGATATCGGCGGCGAGACGGTCGGCCTGATCACCTACATGCGCACCGACGGCGTGCAGCTGGCACCCGAGGCGATCGGCCAGACCCGCCGGCTGATCGAAAGCAAGTACGGCGCGGCCTACCTGCCGGAGAAGCCGCGTGTCTATTCCTCCAAGGCCAAGAACGCCCAGGAGGCGCACGAGGCGATCCGCCCGACCGACCTGTTCCGCACTCCGCAGGATGTGGCGCCCTACCTCGACCGTGATCAGCTCGGGCTCTACGAGCTGATCTGGAAGCGCACCGTCGCCAGCCAGATGGAAAGCGCGGTGCTCGACCAGGTGACGGTCGATATCGCCAGCGGTGACAAGACCGTGCAGCTGCGCGCCACCGGCTCGGTCATCAAGTTCAACGGCTTCCTGACCCTGTACGACGAGGGCCGCGACGACAAGAGCGAGGACGACGAGGCCAGCGCCATCCTGCCCGATGTCGTGCCCGACGAGGCGCTCGACCGCCGCGACATCCTCACCGAGCAGCATTTCACCGAGCCGCCGCCGCGCTACTCCGAGGCAAGCCTGGTGAAGAAGCTGGAGGAACTCGGCATCGGCCGGCCGTCGACCTATGCCAGCATCATCGAGGTGCTGCAGAAGCGGAGCTACGTCCGGATCGACCGCAAGCGCTTCGTGCCGGAGGATCGCGGCCGCATCGTCACCTCCTTCCTGCAGACCTATTTCCCGCGCTACGTCGAATACAACTTCACCGCCCATCTCGAGGAAGAGCTCGACGAGATCTCGGACGGCAAGATCGACTGGCGCCAGGTCCTGCGCGAGTTCTGGACGGCGTTCTCCGCCGCCGTCGGCGAGACCAAGGAGCTGCGCGTCAAGGAAGTGCTCGACAGGCTCGACGAGGAACTCGGCCCGCACTTCTTCCCGGCCAACGACAATGGCGAGGGCAAGAGCCCGCGCGACTGCCCGTCCTGCGCCAATGGCCGGCTCGGCCTGAAGCTCGGCAAGTTCGGCGCCTTCATCGGCTGCTCGAACTATCCGGAGTGCCGCTTCACCCGCAAGCTGGGCATCGTCGACGCCGAGGCCGATGCGGCGAGCGGCGCCAACCTCGAGGGGCCGAAGATCCTCGGCATTGATCCGGTGAGCGGCAAGCCGGTCACCTTGCGCAACGGCCCCTATGGGCTCTACGTCCAGCTGGGCGAGCCCGAGGGAAAGGAGAAGCCGCGCCGGCAATCGCTGCTCAAGGGCATGACTCCGGACGACGTGACGCTCGAGCGGGCGCTTGCGTTGCTTGCCCTGCCGCGCGAGCTGGGCGCGCATCCCGACGACGGGCAGGCGATCCTGGCCGGCGTTGGCCGCTTCGGCCCCTACGTCAAGCACGGCACCAAGTACAAGACCATCCCGGCCGACGAGAGCGTGCTGGATATCGGCATGAACCGCGCCGTGGCGCTGCTCGCCGAGGCCAAGAGCGCCGCCCGCGGCCGCGCGGCCGTCAAGCCGGTCCGCGCCGTCGGCAACCACCCGGCGGACGACACCCCGGTCGAGCTCTACGACGGCCGCTATGGCCCCTACGTCAAGCATGGCGGCATCAATGCCACCGTTCCCAACAGCATCGATCCGTCCAGCCTGACCCTCGACCAGGCGGTTGCCCTGCTGGCCGAACGCGCTGCCAAGGGCGGCGGGCGGCCGGCGCGCGGGCGGAGGAAGCAGGCCAACGGCGCGGCGGCAGCCAATACCAACGAGGCGGCACCCAAGCCCAAGCCTGCCAAGGCCAGGAAGAAGGCCGCGCCCAAGCGCAAGGCCGCACCCAAGGCGAAGGGTGACGCGCCTCCCCGCACCGGAACAGATGGCTAAGGGCACCGTCCCGACCCGCGACGAACTGCTGGCTTTCATCCGCGAGAGCGCCACGCCCGTCGGCAAGCGCGAGATCGCCCGCGCCTGGGGCCTCAAGGGCGACCAGCGCATCGCCCTCAAGGAGCTGCTGCGCGACCTGCGCGATTCGGGCGACATCGCCGCCGATCGCGCCAAGACGTTTCGCGATCCCGCCGCGCTCGCCGACGTCGCGGTCCTGGAGATCGTCCGGGTCGACGACGACGGCCATCTGATCGCCGTGCCGCAGCGCCACGACGAGGCGAAGGACGGCCCGCCACCGCACATCGAGGTCGCGACGACGGCGGCGCGCGGCGGTCCGGCGCCGGCGGTCGGCGATCGCGTGCTGGCCAACCTCAAGCGGCGCGGCAAGACGAGCTACGAAGCCCGTGTCATCCGCCGCCTGGGCAGCGGCCCGCGCAAGATCCTCGGCCTGTACGAGGAGCCCGCCGGGCGCAACGGCCTCGGCCTGGTCACCCCAACGGATCGCAAGCTGCGCGGCAGCTTCGACGTCCGCCCGGCCGACAGGAACGGCGCCCAGCCGGGCGACATCGTCTGGATCGAGGCGACCGGCGGCTCGCTGGCACGACGCGCCCGCGTCGTCGAGCGGATCGGCGCGATGAGCGATCCGCGCACCGTCAGCCTGATCGCTATCGCCGCCAACGACATTCCTGTCGACTTTCCGCCGGCCGCCCTTGCCGAGGCCGAGAGGGCCCGCGCCGCCCCGCTCGGGCACCGGCTCGACCTGCGCGGCACGCCGCTGGTCACCATCGACGGCGAGGACGCTCGCGACTTCGACGACGCGGTGTTCGCCGAGGCCGACCCCGACCATCCCGGCGGCTGGCGGCTGGTGGTCGCAATCGCCGATGTCGCCTGGTACGTGCGCCCGGACAAGCCGCTCGATCACGCCGCCTATCGCCGCGGCACGTCGGTCTACTTCCCCGACCGGGTCGTGCCGATGCTGCCCGAGGCGCTGTCAAACCACTGGTGCTCCCTGGTGCCCGGCGAGGACCGGCCGGTGCTGGCCGTCGAGATGTGGATCGACGCCGAAGGCCATCTCAAGCGCCATCGCTTCCATCGCGCCATGATGCGCTCGGCCGCGCGGCTCACCTACACGCGGGTCCAGCGCGCCATCGACGGCACCCCGGACAGCGAGATTGCGCCCCTGATGGAGCGCACGATCCGGCCGCTCTACGGCGCCTTCCGGATCCTGCTCAAGGCGCGCCAACGGCGGGGCGCCCTCGACCTCGACCTGCCCGAGCGCCAGGTCACGCTGGCGCCCGACGGCCGCATCGCCGAGATCGGCGTCCGGGTGCGCCTCGACAGCCACCGGTTGATCGAGGAGTTCATGGTGCTGGCCAACGTCGCCGCCGCTCAGGCACTGGAGCAGCGCCACGTTTCCTGCCTCTATCGCGTCCACGACCAGCCCGACGCGGCCAAGCTCGAGGCGCTGCGCGAGTTCCTGGGGACCCTGGGCCTCGCCCTGGCGCCCGGCCCGCGGCTGCGGCCGGCCGATCTCGACCGGGTGCTGAAGGCGGTCGAGGACAAGCCGGTCGCCCGCCTGGTCAACGAGACCATGCTGCGCAGCCAGAGCCAGGCGGTCTACAGCCCCGACAATCTCGGCCATTTCGGTCTCGCGCTCGCGCGCTACGCCCATTTCACCTCGCCGATCCGGCGCTACCCGGATCTGGTCGTCCACCGCGCCCTGATCGCCGCCTACGGGCTCGGCGAAGGCGGCCTGCCCGACGCCGACAAGGGCCGCTTCGCCGAGTTCGGCGAGCATCTGTCGATGTGCGAGCGCCGGGCGGTCGCCGGCGAGCGCGCGGCCATGGACCGCTACGTCGCCGCCTATATGGCGGCCCATGTCGGGGCCACCTTCCCGGGCCGCGTGACCAGCGTCACGCGCTTCGGAATGTTCGCCTCGCTCGACGCCACCGGCGCCGACGGGCTGATCCCGATCCGCTCGCTCGGCCAGGAGTTCTTCCGCCACGACGAGGGGCGCCAGCTCCTGGTCGGCGAACGCACCGGCGAGACCTATGGGCTGGGCGACCGGTTGCAGCTCAAGCTCGTCGACGCCGACGTCGCGACCGGCGGACTGCTGTTCGAGATCGCGGACGTCATCGAACGGGTCGAGCGCAGCGCCCTGCCGGGAGGCGGCCGGGCGTTCCGGCAGAAACAAGGCAGGCCGCGGCGTCCGGTCGCGCAACGCGGGCAGCGTCAGGACAAACGGTCGCGACGACGAAACTGAGCGCCGCGCGCATTGTGCGTCCATGAATGGAGGAAATGCCCGGGTCGAGTTCTGGACGGCCCTGCTGCGCGGCTGGCGCGGCAGATGCCCCCGCTGCGGGGGCGGCGCGTTGTTCTACGGCTTCCTGAAGATGAGCAACCAGTGCACGCGCTGTGCCCTGGTCCTGCACCCCTACCGGGCCGACGACGCGCCGGCCTATTTCACCATCCTGGTCGTCGGTCACATCATCGTGCCGATGGTGCTGCTGCTCGAGCGCTACGGCCAGCAGCCGCCGCTGTGGTTCCATGCCCTTCTGTGGCTGCCCCTGTCGGTTGTGCTGGCGCTCTTTTTGCTGCCCCACATCAAAGGCAGTGTCATCGCCCTCCTGTGGGTGCACGGAATTCAAGGGTCGAAGCCCTCGGCCGGGAGCTTCGATCCGTCTTAAGGCATGGCCGGCCAGCGCGACCCTGTGCTATTGTCGCCCAGCTGTGGGTATGGAAGTGCATCTTTTCCCTTTTCTGCGACGGGCGCTGCCTGGTGCGGTCAGCGCCCTTTACGCCGCCTCCCTGGTCGCCTCCTGTGCGACGGCCACGGACGCGCCCCTATCGTCCGGCGCTAGCGCTTCGGCGCCAGCCGACGTCAACATCGAGCGCGTCGTCCTGCAGGCCTATCGGGCGATCGGCGATCGCCACCTGTTCGAGCCCAATTTCCGGAACATCTCGGCCGAGACCTACCGGGGATTCGCGAGCGGCGACCCGTCGCTGTCGCTGGAAAGCTCGCCGACCACCTTTACGGTCCGCCGCGACGGCCGCGAGGTCCTGACCCGCCCGGTGCCGAGCGATCTGACCGACGGCCGGGCTTGGGGCACCATGCTGGCCGAGCTGATGATCGGCTCGCTCGACACCTCGCAGGCCTTGCAGCAATCCGATCGCCAGACCCTCATTCGCGAGGCCATGGCGGCGACCACCAAGCAGCTCGACCGCAACAGCCGCTACGCCGACCCGGAGGAGGCGCGCGACAATCGCTTCCAGCGCGACGGCGGCGGCGGCATCGGCATCACCATCGAGCGTGCCGAGGACAAGCGCATCCTGATCCGCGCCGTCCAGGCCGGCTCGCCCGCCGCCAGGGGAGGCGTGCTGCCGGGCGACCAGATCGTGGCGATCGAAGGCGAATCGATGATCGACCGCCCGCTGAGCGACGTCGTCGCCCGGCTGCGCGGTGCCGTGGGCGCGCCGGTCGCCATGACCGTGCTGCGTGCCTCGCAGGGCGGCGAGCTCGTCCTGTCGATGAAGCGCAGCCGCATCATCCCGACGACCGTCACCTACGAACGGCGCGGCGACATCGCCTGGATCCACCTGACCGGCTTCAACAGCGCGACCACGGACAACCTGCGGGCCACCATCGACAAGGCACGCGCCGAGATCGGGCGCGACATGCTCGGGCTCATCATCGACATGCGGTCGAACCGGGGCGGCCTGCTCGACCAGGCGCAGTCGGTTTCCGAGCTGTTCATCGGCGAGGGCACGATCTTCTCGACCCAGGGGCGTCATCCGGAAAGCCGCCGCACCTACAAGAGCTCGAACGGCGGCAAGACCGCCGACATGCCGATCGTCGTGCTGATGAACGGCGGCTCGGCGTCGGCCGCGGAGATCGTGGCGGCCGCCCTGCAGGACCGCGGACGCGCCGTCGTGGTCGGCACGACCAGCTACGGCAAGGGCACGGTGCAGACCGTGGTGCGCCTGCCCAACGAAGGCGAGCTGATCCTGACTTGGTCGCGCCTTCAAGCCCCTTCGGGCTACACCTGGAACGAGCTGGGCGTGCTGCCCAACATCTGCACGGCCAAGATCACCGACATCGGCCAGCTCGGCCCGGCCTCGGTCGATTCCGGCCAGGGGACGCTGATGCGCTGGCATGCTCTGCGCAACCCGACGCCGCAGGAGGTCACCAACCTGCGCAAGGTCTGCCCGCCCGGCGACAGCAGCCCGGACCGCGACGTCGAAATCGCCGTCCGCCTGCTGCGCGACCGCGCCCTTTATGCTCACGCCGTGCAGGCCGCGACCCAGCAGGCCCAGGTGCGCTGACCAGGGCTCGGTCCGGCGCGCTTGACACGAGGCCGTCGGCGACTACTTTGCGGCCTTCCGCGAATTCGCCCCTCGGGGCCTGAAGGACTGAAACCATGGCCAAGCCCAACACCATCCTGATCAAGATGATCTCGAGCGCCGACACCGGCTTCTTCTACGTCACCAAGAAGAACCCGCGCACCAAGACCGAGAAGCTCGAGCTCAAGAAGTACGATCCAGTCGTGCGCAAGCACGTCGTCTTCAAGGAATCGAAGATCAAGTAGCCCGGCACCCCGCGCCGCTGCGCCGAAGCCGCCCGCATGGGCGGCTTTTTTGTTTTTCCTCCCCAGCAAAGCTGGGGGGCGGAAGACATGACTACCGCGCGCCTTCCGGGCTAGTGTCCGCCGCATCCACCAACCCGGAGAACAAGACATGAGCGCCCAGCTTTCGCGCGATGATTGGAAAAGCCGAATCGGCGGTCTCAGCTACCGCAACCAGGCCTTCATCGGCGGCAAGTTCACGCCTTCGCTCACCGGCAAGACCTTCGACTGCGTCAACCCGGCGACCGGCCAGGTGCTGACCAAGGTCGCGGCCTGCGAGCAGGCCGACGTCGATGCCGCCGTGAAGGCCGCGCGCGCCGCCTTCGAGAAGGGCACGTGGGCCAACATGCCGCCGGCCAACCGCAAGCGCATCATGCTGAAGCTCGCCGAGCTCATGATGAAGAATCGGGACGAGCTCGCGCTGCTCGAGACGCTCGACATGGGCAAGCCCATCGCCTACTCGACCCGCGTCGACATACCCGGCTCGGCCAACACCGTGCAGTGGTTCGGCGAGGCGATCGACAAGATCTACGACGAGGTCGCGCCGACACCTGGCAACGTCGTGGCCATGATCACCCGCGAGGCGGCGGGCGTGGTCGCCTGCGTGGTGCCGTGGAACTTCCCGCTGCTGATGGCGTGCTGGAAGATCTCGCCGGCGCTCGCCGCCGGCAACTCGGTGATCCTGAAGCCGGCCGAGCAGTCGCCGCTCAGCGCCATCCGGCTGGCCGAACTGGCCGCCGAGGCGGGCGTCCCCGAGGGCGTGTTCAACGTGCTGCCGGGCTTCGGCGAGACCGCCGGCCAGGCGCTCGGCCGCCACATGGACGTCGACGTGCTGGCGTTCACCGGGTCGACCGAGGTCGGCAAGTTCTTCCTGAGGTACTCAGGCGAATCCAACATGAAGCAGATCTGGCTGGAGTGCGGCGGCAAGTCGCCCAACATCGTGCTGGGCGACGCGCCCAACCTCGATGTCGCGGCCCAGCGCACCGCCTTCGGCATCTGGTTCAACCAGGGCGAGGTCTGCACCGCCGGCAGCCGCCTGATCGTCGAGGACAGGATCAAGGACCAGTTCCTCGAGAAGGTCATGGCGATCGGCCAGAAGATGATGCCGGGCGACCCGCTCGACCCCAAGACACAGATGGGCGCCATGGTCGACGAGGTCCAGACCAAGCGCGTCATGGGCTACATCGAGGCCGGCCAGAAGGAAGGCGCCAAGCTCAAGATGGGCGGCAGCCGCGTCCATGTCGACAACGCCGGCTGCTTCATCGAGCCGACGGTGTTCGACCAGGTCGACAACAAGATGAAGATCGCCCAGGAGGAGATCTTCGGTCCAGTGCTCTCGGTCATCCCGGTCAAGGATGCCGACCAGGCGCTGACCGTCGCCAACGACACGATTTACGGCCTCGCCTCGGCGATCTTCACCGCCGACATCAACAAGGCCTTCAGTTTCGCCAAGGGTCTGCGCGCCGGCTCGGTGTGGGTCAACACCTACGACGGCGGCGACATCACCACGCCGTTCGGCGGCTACAAGCAGTCCGGCATCGGCCGGGACAAGTCGCTGCACGCCTTCGACAAGTTCACCCAGGTCAAGACGACCTGGATCCAGCTCGGCTAGCGAACGCGACCGCGCAGCCAGTGGGCCCGGGCGCGCTGCCGCAGGCCCACTGGCGGCAATCCGCGCGGCCGTTCCCTCCACCATGAGCGGCCCTCCCGCCCCCCACGACGCTCGTGGCGACCGGACGACCGGCGATCCGGTATCGCGCTGGGCGCTGGCCGAACCGCGGCCCGGACTGCGCCTGTGGGTCGATCTCGAGGACTACGGCGTATCGCGGCCCTGCATGGACAATGCCTTCGAGCCGCTCGAGACCGCGTTCGTCGAGAGCTACCTGCGTCCCGGCATGGGGTTCGTCGATGTCGGGGCGAACATCGGCTGGTATGCGCTGCTGGCCGCGCAGCGCGTCGGTCCGAAGGGCGGCGTGATCGCCATCGAGCCGCGCCCCGACTCGGCAAGCAGGCTCGCCATGTCCGCCAGAGAGAACGGACTTTCCAACATCGTGGTCCACCAGGTTGCGGCGGGTGCGGCGACGGGCCGGATGAAGGTGGGCGCCCTCATCGGCGGCCGCAACCCAGGCGGCACCTGGTTGCTGACAACGGACAGGCTTCTGGAGCGGACGTCCGTGGGACACCAGCGCTTCGACGTCGACGTCCGGCGCCTCGACGACATGGCGATCGGCCGCTGTGATCTGATGAAGCTCGACATCGAAGGCGCCGAGCACCTCATGCTGCAGGGTGCGCTCGCGACGATCGACCGCTGTCGACCCGTCATCCTGAGCGAGATCAATGCCGAGGTCCTGCGCCAGGTCTCCCAGGTGTCGGTGGCGGAGTATGTCGAGCTGTTGCGCCGCCACGGCTATCGGCCGCACGAGGTCACCGCGACCGGCCCGGGGCGCCTTGTGAGCGACGATGCGCTTTCGGCCGCCGGGCCCCCGATCAACGTGCTCTTCCTGCCCGGCGAGACCATGGGGTGAGACCTGAGCAGAGCGTCGAAATGAAGCCCCCTCGAATGCGCCGCCCTTCGAACGCTTCCGCATGGAATGACCGACGGAATGGCGAGCGACCTCACGGCTACCGCGGCACGTCGCCCTGCAGCATGACGCGGTAAAGGTAGCGCGTCTGCGCCATGTCGTAGTCGCCGTTGGCCTTGTGCAGCAGGCAGCGATTGTCCCACATCACGAGATCGCCCGACTTCCAGGCATGACGATACTGGAAGCGCTCGGCCGTGGCGTGCTCGAGCAGGTCGTCGAGCAGCGGGAGCGCCTCCTCGTGGTCCAGGCCAAGGACACCCTCGATGCGGATCGGGTTGATGTAGATCGACCTTGCGCCGTTCTCCGGATGGGTGCGCACCAGCGGATGCAGCGCGGCGTTGGGCACGCGCTCCTTGTCGGTATCGCTCAGTCCCATCAGCTTCCGCGCGCTGTGGCTGCTCTGATAGACGTGAATGCCGATCAGCGGCGCGATGCGCTCCTTCATCGCCGTCGGCAGGGCCTCGTAGGCGGCGGCCATGTTGGCGTACTGCGTGTCGCCACCCTCGTCCGGCAGCTGCACGGCGTGCAGCGCCGTCGCCTTGGGCGGACGGGCGGCATTGGAATGGTCGGTGTGCCAGCCCTCGCCGGGGATGTAGCGGCGCCCGTCGGGATAGCGGTCCTGGTTGGACACGTAGTGGATCTGCGGGCAGTCGGGAATGGCGAAGCGCGAATTGTGCTGAGCGAGGATCGTGCCGAACAGCTCGATCGCCCGGGCCAGCTGCTGCGGCCTCAACGCCTGGTCGCGCACGACCAGAACGCTCCGCTCGACGAAGGCGCGATACATGGTCTCGCGATCGGCATCGGCAACCGGTCGCGCGAGATCGACGCCCAACACTTCAGCGCCGGTATGCGTGCTCAAAGGCCTGATTTCCATGACCGCCTCGCTATCCAACGACTCCACGAAGGATTTCATCGACGTTCGTGACCTCGGCGTATTCGCCGTCCAGCAACGCCAGGGTGAGCTGGTGCACGTCTTCGGCCGGCCATAGTCGGCCGGTGAGATCGCGCTTGTCGCACGACCAGCAGGCATCGCCCGGCAGCCGAACGGCGAAGCCCAGGTTCGCCGCCACGCGCACCGTGGCCTCGACCGAATTGGCCAGCAGCACGCCGCAGATGACGAGTGCCGGTTTTCCCAGGCTTTCCAGCCGGGCCACAAGATCGGTGCCGATGAAGGCGCTGTGCACTTTCTTGGCAACGATGTCCTCGCCCGGCCGCGGCGCGGTCAGCGGCCTGAAGTCGTTGCCCGGCTGGCCGGGACGGAACGGCGAGTCGGCACGTGTCGAATCGTGTTTCACATGGACGATCGGCCAGCCGCGATCGCGCCACGCCGCCAGCAGGCGCGCGATGTTGCTTTCCGCATCGGGATTGTTGCGAGGCCCCCATCCGGGATCCTCCATCGCCTTCTGCTGGTCGATCAGGATCAGGACGTCGTTCATGCCGATTCCAGTCAGCGAAGGGGCAGAGGCGATCCGTCGAAGCCGTCGATCGGCAGACCGAGAAACGCGACGATGGTGGGGGCGATATCGACCAGGCTGGTGGCTCGCGATGCCGATCCCACCGAACGCCCGCCATCGTTGGCCATGAGGAACGGCCGCGTCTCGTCCGGCCCCCAGCCGCCATGCTGGCCACTGCCGACCGGCGCCGGCTTGCCCGCTTCCGTGGCCACCCAGCGATGGCCCGGCACGCCGTAGGGATTTGCGTCGCTTCGGCGGGCCATGTTCACCGCAGCGACGACGCCGTCGCGCGCTGCAAAGCGCCGCGCGGCAAGACCCTCGCCGGCCAGCACGTCGCTCGCCCAGGGCATGCTTCGCATGTCGTCGAGAACACCCAGCAGCGCGCCGCGTCCACGATCCGTCGCGTAAAGCAGCGCCGCCGTTCCCTGTCCGGCCACCGCCACGTCGCCATTCGCCAGCAGCTCGCCGAGACCGTTCACCGCCAGCCAGTCCTCGATCGTGACGCCCTCGCCGATGGTCTCCTGGCCATGATCGGATCCGACCAGCAGAAGGATCTCTTCGCCCTCGCCGCGCAGCCGGCCGACCGTCCGCACGACCTCGGCAACGCAGCGCTCGGCACCGCGCAAGGCGTCGGCATGGGCGGGCGAACCGAGCGGCACGCCATGCAGGGTGTGGTCGGGGTCGCACAGCCAGAGCAACGCCACGGCCGGCCGGCGCTCGCGCAGCACCTCCGCACAGAAGCGCTGCGTCATGGCCCAGTCGCCCGCCGCATCGTGGCTGACCTCGAGCGCATCGCCACCCTCCAGGCGGCGGCCGCCCGGCGCGTACGACCCTGCCCGGTGATAGACGTGGCCGAAATGCTCGGGATCGAGAAAATAGGCCGCGCCCGGCGAGACGTTCGAGAACGCGATGCAACCGCCGGCCCCGGCAACCCGCTCGGCCAGTGCCGGAACCAGCAGCGTACCGCCGGTTGCGCGGCGCATGTGCTGGCGAAAATCCGGACTGCCGACGTCGCGCACGACGACGCGGCCCTCCTCGAGCAAGCCCATCCGGTTGCCATGCAGGCCGTGGCGCGCGGGATGGCAGCCGGTGGTCACAGATGCCGCCGACACGCGCGTGACGGATGGAAACACCGCGCTGTGCTCGGCGCACCACAGGCTGGTGCGCGCAAGGTCGTGCAGGACGGGCGTCGTCTCCGCGCGCACCCAGTCGCGGCCGAGGCCGTCGCAACACACGAACACCACCCGCCGTGATCTTGCCATGGCTCGAGTTCCTTCACGCGATGGCAGCGTCTCGCGTTCCAGCAGACATGCATGCCGGCCCTCTTGCGCTGCCGGCCCAATGGTAGTCGACTTCGGCCGATAACTCAGGAGGAAACGATGCAGCTCGGATATTTCGCCATGCCGTCGCATCCGCCGGAACGTCCCCTCAAGGACGGGCACGACTGGGACCTGCAGGTGCTGCGCTGGCTCGACGAGCTGGGCTATGCCGAAGCGTGGATCGGCGAGCATCACACGGCTCCCTGGGAGCCGCACCCCTCGCCCGACCTCCTGGTGGCACAGGCGCTGATGCAGACCAAGAACATCCGGCTCGGTCCGGGCGGTTTCCTGCTGCCCTATCACCATCCCGCCGAGCTCGCCAACCGGGTCGCCATGCTCGACCACATGTCGGGCGGCCGGCTGAACTTCGGCATCGCGGCGTCTGGCCTGCCGAGCGACTGGGCGATGTTCAACGTCGACGGCATGTCAGGCGTCAATCGCGACATGACGCGCGAATCGCTCGACATCATCCTGAAGCTGTGGAGCGCCACCGAGCCGTTCGAGTACAAGGGCAAGTTCTGGCACGTCAACCGGCCGGGCGAGATGTTCGGCGTGTTGCGCCCCCATCTCAAGCCTCTGCAGGCCCCGCATCCGCCGATCGGCGTGGCCGGGCTCAGCAAGGGTTCCGACACCCTGAAGCTCGCCGGCGAGAGGGGCTTCCTGCCGATGAGCCTCAATCTCAACCCGGCCTATGTCGGCAGCCACTGGGAAGCGGTCGAGATCGGCGCTGCCAGGGCTGGCCGCACGCCAGATCGCGGCGAATGGCGCATGGTGCGCGAGGTGTTCGTGGCCGACACCGACGAGGAGGCGATGCGGCTCTCGGCCGGCTCCTACATGGGCCGCATGATGCGCGAGTACTTCCTGCCCCTGCTCGGCCAGTTCGGCTTTCTCGACTACCTGAAGCACGATCCGGGCGTCGCCGACTCCGACGTGACGCCGGACTACTGCGCGCGCCACAACTGGATCATCGGCTCGCCCAGGACGGTCGCCGAGAAGATCGCAAAGATCTACGACGACGTCGGCGGCTTCGGCCAGCTCCTGGTGTTCGGCTTCGACTATGCCGACAACCCCAAGGCGTGGCACCACTCGCTGGAGCTGCTCGCCAAGGAGGTGCTGCCCAAGGTCCAGCATCTCAAGCCGACCAAGGCCAAGCTCGCGGCGGAGTAGCCCGACGGCGCCGCGGATCAACCCTCCCGCCACTGCATTGCGCGCGCCACGGCGGGCTGGCGCACCGAGCATGGCGGCCGCAGCCGCCGCGCCTCGACGCGGACCGAGATCACGCGACGCCTGAATCGCGCTCGCGATTTCATTCATGCCGAGGCGCACCGTCGCCTCGTGCTTGCCGACATCGCCTGCCTCTCGCCGCACCACTTCGATCGCCTGTTCACGACCGCCTTCCACGCCGGCCCGGGCGCCTACGTCACGGCGCTGCGTCTCGGGCGCGCCGCCCGGCGCCTCGCCGCCACGGACGCGCCGATCACCGAGATCTGCCTGACGACCGGTTTCGAGAGCCTGGGCAGCTTCTCGACCCGGTTCCGGCGATCGTTCGGCGTCCCGCCGGGCGCGTGGCGCAGAATCGCAAGATCGGAGAAGTCGGTGATCCCGCCGCCCGTCTAGGGTCGGCCCATGGTCGACCTTGTTCAGGCACGCACCATCGTCGTGCTCGCCGATTGCCATATCCATCCGGCGCCGGGCATCGTCTGGCCGCAGGCGGCTCTCGATGCCTTCGATGGCGCCGATCTGTTCGTAACCCTGGGCGACATGGGTGCACGAGCAGGCCTCGATGCCCTGGCCAGGATCGCCCCGATCATCGGAGTGAAGGGCCGCGACGATGAAGACGATCCCCGCACGGCGCCGCCGCGGCGCGTGCTGGCGGTGGCGGGCCTCCGCATTGCCTGCGTGTTTGACCGCGTTGAAGCCGGCGCCGCCCTCCGGGTTGACCCTCTGGTCTGCGCCTCCTCCGAAACCTTGATGCGCTTGTTCGAAGCCCCGCTGGATGCCCTGCTCTGGGCATCAACTCACACGCCCTCGATCGACCGCACCGCCGGACGCCTGCACGTCAATCCGGGCAGCGTCACGTTGCCGGGCAAGGATGCGCCCGCGAGCTTCGCCAGGCTGACGCTGACGAACGACGCCATCGAGGGTGAGATCATCCACCTTCACGGTCGCTGACGGCGGTGGTGCATGAGAAGTGTCCGCTCCACGACCAATGACGGAGGCGAACGCGTGCTCGAGGATTTTGCAAGCCGATTTTCTACTTCAGTTGCATCGGTGAAGAATTTACAATCCAGATTCTGCGTCATTTGCGTCACCAGCGTCACAATCCTTTGAGTTCAAGGACTTGGCGGTGACGCAACGGATTGCCGAGGCCCGCTTTGCGTCACGGATTCATCGGCACCGTCACGAGAGCGTTCAACTGCGCGCCGCCGCTCGAACTGGACGTCGATGTCACGGCGCCACGGGAGACTCGCGCTTTGGCGCGGCTGGCCGGGCATCTCCTCGTTCAACGACTCCACATCGGCTACCGCCGCACGCGTGCGCATGATCCATCCTCCTTGATGCCGCGCCTTCGCCGGTAACGTCTCGTCGCCAGCCTCCGACAAGCTAGGCAGGATTTGCCCGATGTCAATCCGGGCTCCGCGAGCTTGCGGTAGGAACCACCTCACTTACGCAGGAAGCCCTGGTCGCCCCAGCTATCTTATCGAGTCGCACGCTTCGACAGCATCGCCGCCGCAGCGAAGCCCGACGCCGCGATCAGCATGATGCCTGCAAGCCCCCACAGCACCGGCGTGTAGCCGCCGAAGGCGCCCCAGGCGAGCGAGGCTACGATGGGGCCGGCGGCCCGCATCATGTTGGTCGGCATGGTGAGCGCGCCGGAGACCACGCCATAGCCTTCCGGGCCGATGAATTCCGGGACGGCCATGCCGCGCAGGATGGTGATCAGCCCATTGGCGACGCCGTAGATGATGGCGAACAGGATCAGGCCATAGATGTCGCTGATGCCGAGCGCCAGCATCGCCATCGAGATGGGAAAGGCGAAGTAGATGCCGGCGCCGAGCTGGATGGTGGTGATGTGCTGCTGGCCGACCATAAGCAGGACGCGGCCCACCACCTGCATGGGACCGATCAGGGCGATGATGGCCATCACCACCCCGGTCGGCACACCGCGATCGTCGAGCAGCGGGATCAGGTGGAAGCTCATTGCCGAGAAGGCGAGCCCGTAGCCCGCGAAAGCCACGACCAGTCCCCAGAAAGCCGGTACCCGTACCGCCGCCGCGAGCGGACTCTTCTTCCGCGCGCCGTCGGCCGGCGGCGTGATCTCGGCAATGGGCACCGGCTTTTCCCGCGGGCCGGGAATGAACAGCCAGTGGGTCAAGGCCACCGCGACGTTGATGGCCGCCAGCACCTCCAAGCTCGCCCGCCAGCCGACGCGCTCGATCAGGAACTGCGTGAAGGGAATGCCGAAGGTGCTGGCCAGGCCGCCGACGAAGGTCATCAGCAGGATCGCCTGCCGGAAGCGCGGGCCGTACACCCGCGTGATGATGGCGAAGGCCGGCTCGTAGAGCAGGACGGCCTGGCAAGCGCCCAGGCCCAGCCACAGCGCATAGAACAGCGGCAGCGAATCGATGCGCGGCCACCACAGCAGCAGCGCCGCCGCCAGCAGCGAGCCTCCGGTCATCAGCTTGCGGCCATGCCCGCGATCGATCCAGGCGCCGACCGGGATCGAGCAGAGGCCTGCCACCATGAGGCCGGCCGAGAGCGCGCCGAACATGCCGCTGCGCGACCAGCCGAGTTCCTGGCCCATCGGCCCCACGAACAGCGGGAAGGTATAGTAGACGAGGCCCCAGGAGAGGAGCTGGCCGAGCGACAGCATCCACAGGATCGTCACGGGGCGCTTTCGCCACGGTCCTGCCGCTGCATCCTTGGCCATAATGACGCCGCCATGCCCTCGTTACAGAACGGCGAAGGTAGCGTCGCGCCGACCGGGAGCCCAGCAGCATGAGTTCGACCAAGCGCATCAATCTCGCCCTGCAAGGCGGCGGCTCGCACGGCGCGTTCACCTGGGGCGTTCTCGATGCGCTGATCGAGGATGGGCAGCTGGAATTCGAGGCGATCAGCGGCACCAGCGCCGGCGCCATGAACGCCGCGATCCTGCTGCAGGGCTGGTCGCAGGGCGGCGGAGCAGGCGCGCGCGAGGCGCTGCGGCGCTTCTGGGGCGAGCTCGGGACGATGTCGATCGCCAGCCCGATCCGCCGCACGCCCCTCGACCGGCTTCAGGGCAACTGGAACCTCGACGATTCTCCGGGCGCCCTGTGGGCCGACCTCGTCCAGCGCACCCTCTCTCCGTGGCAGCGCAATCCGCTGAAGTTCGATCCCCTGCGCGACCTGCTGGCTCGACACTTCGACGAGAAGGCCGTGCGAGCCTGCCACGAGATCAAGGCCTTCATCGCCGCCACCAACGTGCAGACCGGCAAGGTGCGCATCTTCACGCGTGACGAGCTGTCGATCGACGCCCTGCTCGCCTCGGCGTGCCTGCCCAACGTCCACGATGCCGTCGTGATCGACGGCGTGCCCTACTGGGACGGCGGCTTTCGCGGCAACCCACCGATCTGGCCGTTCATCTACAATTGCGACAGCCGCGACGTCGTCGTGGTCGAGGTCGATCCGCCCGAGCGCATGGGCATCCCGACGTCCAATGCCGAAATCGCCGACCGGCTGAACGAGATCACCTTCGGCGGGGCCCTGATGGCCGAGATGCGGGCCATCGCCTTCGTCCAGGAGCTGATCGCAAAGGGCGCCGTCCGCGGCGACTTCGGCAAGCGGCTCAAGAACGTCCTGGTTCATTCGATCGCCGACCCCGCCTCGCTGGCACCGCTCGGCGCCGTCAGCAAGTTCAATATCGAGCCCGAATTCCTCGAGCATCTGTTCGGTCTCGGCCGCAAGGCCGCAACCTCCTGGCTGGCCTCGACGTTTCAGTCTGTCGGCACAACGAGCAGCCTCGACATTCGGGCGCGCTTTCTATGAAGTAGGAGGATCATGCGTATCGGCATCGATCTCGGCGGCACCAAGATCGAGGGCATCGTGCTCGACGATGCCGGTGGGGAACGCGCACGCATGCGCGTGAAGACGCCGGCCGGCGCCTACGAAGAAACTGTGCGCGCCGTGGCGGACATGGTCCACGAGCTCGAGGCGCGCGTCGGCGCGCGCTGCCGGGTGGGCGTCGGCCATCCCGGCGCCATCTCCCCGGCGACCGGCCTCATCAAGAACGCCAACTCCACCCATCTTAACGGCCATCCACTCGACCACGACCTGCGCCAGGCGCTGGCGCGCGAGGAGGTCAAGCTGTCGAACGACGCGAACTGCTTTGCCGTCTCGGAGGCCGCCGATGGCGCCGGGCGGCTGGCGCCGATCGTCTTCGGCGTCATCCTCGGGACCGGCGTGGGCGGCGGAGTCGTCATCGACGGACGCCCCCTGCTCGGCGCCCAGGCGATCGCCGGCGAATGGGGCCACAACGCCCTGCCGCAGCCGCGCGACGACGAACGGCCCGGCCCGCAATGCTATTGCGGCCGCTGGGGCTGCGTCGAGGCATGGCTGAGCGGCCCCGCCTTCCAGGCCCAGTTCGCCAAGCGCACCGGCCGACAGCTGATCGCCACCGACATCGCGGCCGCGGCGGAGTCGGGCGATCGCGAGGCTCAGGATTGCCTGGAGCGATATTGCGACCGGCTGGCGCGCTCGCTCGCCAATGTCGTCAACCTGATCGACCCGCACGTCATCGTGCTGGGCGGCGGCCTCTCGAAGATGCAACCGATCTACCGGCGCGTGCCGGAACTGTGGAAGGGCTACGTCTTCTCCGAGCCCGAGAGCATCGCCACCAGGCTCGTGCCGCCCGTCCACGGCGATTCGAGCGGCGTGCGCGGGGCCGCTTGGCTGTGGCCGATTTGACCTTCCTCACCTGAACGGCGGCTCGTCGAAGCTGCGGAGCTTGCGCGAGTGCAGCGAGCCCAGCTCGCTGCGCAGCAGGTCGAGGGTCTCCAGGCCGATGCGGAGGTGCTCGCCGACCGCGCGCTGGTAGAAGCGCGTCGCCGCCCCCGGCAGCTTGATCTCGCCATGCAGGGGCTTGTCGGACACGCAGAGCAAGGTCCCGTAGGGCACTCGCAGGCGATAGCCCTGCGTCGCCAGCGCCGAGCTTTCCATGTCGACAGCGATGGCGCGTCCATGATTGATGCGGCGTCGTTCCTGGGACCAGCGCAGCTCCCAATTGCGATCGTCGTAGCTCACGACGGTTCCGGTGCGCAGCCGGCGCTTCAGCGCGTCGCCGCGCTCGCCGGTGACCCGTTCGGCGGCCTGCTGCAGCGCGACCTGCACTTCCGCCAGGGCGGGAACCGGCACTTCGGGCGGCACCAGCTCGTCGAGGATGCGATCGCGCCGCATGTAGGCGTGCGCCAGCACGTAGTCGCCGATCGTCTGCGACTGCCGCAGGCCGCCGCAATGGCCGATCATCAGCCAGCAATGGGGCCGCAGCACCGCCAGATGATCGGTCGCGTTCTTGGCATTGGAAGGCCCGACGCCGATGTTGACGATTGTCACCCCGCCGCGCCGGTCCGAACGCAAGAGGCTGCAGGCCGGCATCTGGAAGCGGTGCCATGGCGCGGTCGCCACCGCGTCGTCGGCGGCCGGCAGCGCATCGCCGCGCCGCACCACGGCGCCGCCCGGCAGCACCAGCTGGGTGTAGGGGCTGGCCGGACTGGCCAGCTCCCCCATCGCCCAGGTGACGAAGTGCTCGACATAGCGCTGATAGTTGGTGAACAGGATCCACGGCTGGATGGTGCGCCAATCCGTGCCGGTGTAGTGGACGAGACGGCGCAGCGAGAAATCGACCCGCACGGCATCGAACAGCGCGAGCGGACGCGAACGCCGGTCCTCGAAAACCCACGTGCCGTCGGCGATCTCGTCGCCGACATTGGCCAGCACTGGTGTCGGGAAGTGGCGCGCCAGCTCGGTCACCGACAATTCGCCGTGGATGAACTCGTCGCCCTCTTCCGTAACGAACGGATAGGGAATTTCCTGGCCGCTCGCGACGACATCGAGGCGGGCGCCGAATTCGGATACCAGCGGGCGCAACTGCTCGAGCAGGTACTCGCGGAAATAAGCGGGCTGCGTCACCGTCGTCGAATAGAGCCCCGGCGCCTGGAACTTCGCCCAGGCGCGGCGGGTGAAGCGGATGGCGCCGGCAGGTCGCCAGTCGACACGCAGCTCGGGATAGCGGAAGCGGCTGCGTTCCTCGGGCGACGGTTCGACGCCGGAGCGCACGAAGCGCGCCAAGGCCTCGCGCAACGCCTCGCTGGCAGCCGCATGCAGCTGCTCGAGCCGGTCCACCGCCTGCTCGGGTGTCAGCCCATCCTCGAAGGCGTCGCCGTCAGTCATGGAAAGCTCTAGGCCCGATCACTTGCATTCCGGCTTAGGCAAAGCCTCCAGTCGCGTGATGCGGTACTCGATGCCGCCTTCGCCTTCCTCGTGAGTGCCGTAGAGCTCGATGCCGTTGTCGAGCGTCACGCTGCTCATCTCGAAGGCAGGCTCACCCTGCCCCCCGGACTGGGCATCGAAGAAGCCGGCGCGGTAGTAGATGCGTCCGTGGCCGTCGACCAGCGACTCCGTGCCGTCGGGGATCTTCACGTCGGCCAGGCGCTTGGGCACCTTGCCGATCAGGATGTTGACCAGTTGCGGCGGCTTCACCTTGTCGCCGAAGAAGAACAGCGCGTCGAAGCCGTTCCCGCCCGCCTTGGCCTGGCGGATGGTCTCGCGCGAGATCGCCACCGGGAACATCGTGCGGGCCGGCAGGGCCACCGTCTGTCCGCCCGGCTCGGAGAAGCGCGCCTCCCCGCTTCCACCGTCGCCAAGCGTCGCCTCACCCTTGAACACGGTGCTCTGCCGGCCGCTCACCGACGTCCGATGCTCGAAGCGCAGGTGCCTGCCGTCGCGGCTTTCGCTCATCTGTGATTGCTGCTCGTTGGCGACCGAGGCGCGCGGCCCGGTGACCTCCAGCCTGAGACGCTGATTGATGACATACCCCTCGCAAGTCAGCCGCAGCTCGTAGGCGTAGGTTCCGGGCGTGCCCGCGCTCGGCCTGCCGCGCTCCAGCGCGATCACCGAATAGACTGCGCGATGCGGCGTGATTTCCTGTGCCGCCGCCGGCGCGACCTGGACTGCCAGGGCGGTCAGAAGGCCGGGAATCGTCAAACGGGATTTCAGCATCGCGGCCTCTGCAGGGCTTGGAGGTGGACGAGACGAGCATCGACGGCAAAGTCGCCGTAGTCGAGCAACATCGAGCGCGCGATACCATTGGCGAGAAGGTCGAGCGCCAGCTCGTACTCGGGATTGGCGCTGCCCTGATCGCCGGCCGCGAAAAAGGCCAGCCGAACGTTCCAGGACGGCTGATTGCGCAGCAGGGTGAAATCGCCACGCACCGGCGGTCCGGTGACGCGCGGCGTGCGGCCGATCACGGCATTGACCTGGAAGGCGCCGTCGAGACGGGCGCCGTCGAAGACGCTGTAGGATGCCGACCGGTCACCACTTCGCGCATGGTGGATAAGCAGGACGAGATGGCTGGTCGGGAACAGCGTGCCGGCGGGCAGCTCGAAGCTCCGCGCCTCGGGCAGGGTAAACGAAGCGCGACCGGTGGCTCCCTGGCCCTGCAGTTCGGCCTGGCCCCGGAGCTCCTCCTCGACCTCGTCGTCCTGGATGTTGCGCACGCTGAAGCTCAGCCTCAGCCCATCCTTGGACTCATAGCTGCTGAAGCTCGAATCGGTGTCGAACTCTTCGCCGTCGTTGCGCAGAAACTTCAGCTTGATCCGCTGCTTCACCTCCCAGCCATCGCAGGAATCGACCGTCTCCAGCACCATCCTGCCGTTGACGTCGACAATGCCGCTGTTGGGCCGGGAGACCGAGAGCTTCATGTCGTAGGTCGCACGATGCGGCACCAGGACGACGTCTGGTTGCTGCTGCGCGTCGACCGCCCTTATCCACAGTCCCAGCAACAATGCGGCGCAGACGGCGGCAAGAGGAGCCGCGATCTGGGCGGGAGGGCGGCGAAAACTAAGCTTGATCAACGGACAATGGCGTGAGGCGAGGCCTTGTAGCCGGGCCGCCAAGCGTAATATCCATGCCCGCGGATTGCCACAATGATCGCCTGCAGCAGGGCTGCACAGGAGGAAGACGTCCATGACGACCGCCAAACCGAAGGTCCTCGCGACCCGGCACTTTCCGCCCGACGTCGAGGCCCGGCTGGCGGCCAACTTCGATGCCGTTCTGAACCCCGAGGACCGGCTGTACGACGGTCCGGCCCTGATCGCGGCCACTGCCGGCTGCGACGCCATCATGTGCGCCGCGGGCGATCCACTGACCGCCGACACCATCGCCGGGCTGCCGGGATCGGTCCGCATGATTGCGACGTTCTCGGTCGGCTACGAGCATGTCGACGTCGCCGCCGCCGCCAGGCGCGGCATCGCCGTCAGCAACACACCCGACGTCCTGACCGACGCCACGGCGGATATCACCCTGCTCTGCCTGCTCGGGGCAGCCCGCCGGGCGCACGAAGGCGCCCACATGCTGCGGACACGCACCTGGACCGGCTGGACGCCGACCCAGCTGATGGGCGTGCATGTCACCGGCAAGCGGCTGGGTATCCTGGGCATGGGCCGCATCGGCCAGGCTGTCGCCGACCGGGCGCGGGCCTTCCGCATGCAGATCCACTACAGCAACCGCAATCGGCTGCCCCCCGACCTCGAGAAGGACGCCATCTTCCACGCCGACCCCGAGGCGATGCTGCCGCACTCCGACTTCCTGTCGATCAATGCGCCAATGAGTGCGGCGACCCGCAAGTGGGTCAATGCCGAGCGCATCGCCAAGCTGCCGCCCGGGGCGATCGTGGTGAACACGGCGCGCGGCGGGGTGGTCGACGACGAGGCGCTGATCGCCGCCCTCAGGTCGGGCCGCCTCGCCGCGGCCGGCCTCGACGTGTTCGAGGGCGAGCCCAGGATCCATCCCGACTATCACGACATTCCCAACGCCTTCCTCATTCCCCACATGGGCTCGGCGACGGTCGAGACGAGGAACGCCATGGGTTTCAAGGCGCTAGACAACCTCGAGGCTTTCCTGCTCAGGAACCAGACGCCACCAGACCTCGTGAAGTCTTCTTGATCGGCTTGGCCTTCGCTTTCCTCGCAAGCACCGGCTTGGCGGCAGGCATGGGCGCCGAACCGGGCACCGCTGCAGGGAGGACAGCCGATCGGTCAGCAGGCCCTGGTGCCGTCCTGGCCCCTGGCGAAGGCATTGGCGCCGGGTCAGCCATCGCAGCCGGAAGCGCAGCCGGAGTGGAAGCAGGAGCCGGCGGCGCCGAGGCATAGGCAGCGGCATCCCAGCTCGTGGCCGGAACGCCCGGGCCGGACCGCAGCGGCGCCGCGTACTGGATACCGTCCTCGGCGACCATGCGCTGGGGCTGGGCGTAGTCGACCTCATACGGGTCGTGGCCATTCTCCCGCTCCGAGCAGATCGGCCGGCTGCGAAAGACCCGCCACATGGCGCAGTCCTGCTTGGAGACCATCGACATCAGATGGTCGGTCGACGTTTTGTCGCTGGCGGCAAGCAAGCCGCCATCGGCGGCATAGCTGGCCCCGACGATGAGTGGAGGCGCACCGCACCCGGCCGTCGAAAGGGCCAGGCTGACGAGCATCGGCAGGGACGAAAACGCGAGCCGAAAATAGCTCATAAATCACTTAATCGAATAAATGTAATACCCTGAATTTATTCGATTAAGTGAGCCAGGTCAAAGGCGAGAAGTGCCTACCACCCCTAGTCCCTGCGCGAGGGCGGCAGACGCAATCCAATGTGCAGCTCGCGCAGCTTCTCGGGTGGCAGCTCGGTCGGTGCATCCATCATCAGGTCGACAGCCTGCTGGTTCATCGGGAAGCAGATGACCTCGCGTATGTTGGGCTCGTCCGCCAGCAGCATGACGATGCGGTCGACGCCGGGGGCGGCGCCGCCGTGCGGCGGGGCGCCGTAGCGGAAAGCGTTCAGCATGCCGCCGAACCGCTGCTCGACCTCCTCGTTGCTGTAGCCGGCGATGCCGAAGGCCTTGAACATGATGTCCGGCCGATGGTTGCGGATGGCGCCGGAGCACAGCTCGATGCCATTGCAGACGATATCGTACTGCCAGGCGTTGATGGTCAGCGGATCCTGCGTCTCCAGGGCCTCCAGACCGCCCTGCGGCATCGAGAACGGGTTGTGGCTGAAGTCGATCTTCTTCGCCGTCTCGTCGTACTCGAACATCGGGAAGTCGACGATCCAGCAGAACTCGAAGGCACCCTCGGCGATCAGGCCGAGCTCCTGGCCGACCTTGGTGCGGACGTGGCCAGCGAACTTCCAGGCGGCCTCGGGCTTGTCGGCGACGAAGAACACGGCGTCGCCGTCCTCCGCCCCGGTCAGGGCCTTGAGCTTGGCGAGCCGCTCGTCGGTGACGAACTTGGCAATCGGGCCTCGGCCCGCGCCACCTTCCAGGATGATGTAGCCCAGCCCGGGCTTGCCTTCTGCCTGGGCCCACGAATTGAGCTTGTCGAAAAAGCTCCGGGGCTGCGCGGCCGCCTCGGGCGCCCTGAGCGCGCGCACCACGCCACCGCCCGCGACGATGCCGGCGAACACCTTGAAGTCGGAGCCCGCGAAGACCTCGCCGGCATCGACGATGCGCAACGGGTTGCGCAAGTCGGGCTTGTCGGTGCCGTAGGTCAGCAGCGCCTCGGCGTAGGGAATGCGCGGAAACGGGAAGCGAGTCACCGTGCGCGGAGTATCGCGGCCGAAACCGGCAAACTCCTCGAACACGCCGCCCAGCACCGGCTCGATGGCCGCGAACACGTCTTCCTGGGTGACGAAGCTCATCTCGAAATCGAGCTGGTAGAACTCGCCCGGGGCACGGTCGGCGCGGGCGTCCTCGTCGCGAAAGCACGGCGCGATTTGGAAATAGCGGTCGAAGCCCGACACCATCAGGAGCTGCTTGAACATCTGTGGCGCCTGCGGCAGGGCATAGAACTTGCCCGGATGCAGGCGGCTCGGCACGACATAGGACCGCGCACCTTCGGGACTGTCCGCCGTCAAGATTGGTGTCTGGAACTCGATGAAGCCCTGCTCGATCATGCGCCGGCGCAGCGAGGCGATGACTTGGCTGCGCAGCACGATGTTGCGGTGCAGCTTGTCCTTGCGCAGGTCGAGAAAGCGGTACTTGAGCCGCAGCTCCTCGGGCGAGGTGTCGTTCTCGATATGGACCGGGATGGGCAGTGTCTCGGCCATCGACTGAACGACCATCTCGGCGGCGTCGAGCTCGATCTGGCCGGTGGCAAGTCGCGGATTCACCGTCGACGGCTCGCGCGCCACCACCTTGCCACTCACGGTGATCACGCTCTCGCTGCGCACGGTTTCGGCAACCTTGAAGACCGGACTGGCAACGTCGAGAACCACCTGGGTCACGCCATAGTGGTCGCGCAGGTCGATGAACAGCAGATTGCCGTGGTCGCGCTTGCGCTGGACCCAGCCGGACAGGCGGACCTGCTGGCCGACATGCTCCGACCGCAACTGGCCGCACGTATGGGTTCGGTAGGCTGAAGACATCACTGATTGTCCGGAAGCTTGCGGGCCGGCAAAAGGCACGGAATGGCCCGCCAAGTCAAGCCGACCGGGCGTTCCCGGCTTTGCCGCAATCGCCTGCTCCGGCTATACAGCAACGTCAATGAAGCTGATTACCAAAACTGACGACTTGGCGGCGTTTTGCAAGCCCTTGGCGACGACCGAGTTCATAGCCGTCGACACCGAATTCATGCGCGAGCGCACCTACTGGCCCAGGCTCTGTCTGGCCCAGGTGGCGGGCCCTGACGAGGCGGCCGCGATCGATACCCTGGCCGAGGGCATCGATCTCGCCCCGCTGGAAGAGCTGATGGCCAATCAGAAGGTGTTGAAGGTCTTCCATGCCGCGCGGCAGGACATCGAGATTTTCTATCAGCGCATGAACCAGGTGCCGCAGCCGCTGTTCGACACCCAGGTGGCGGCCATGGTGTGCGGCCACGGCGAGGCGGCGTCGTACGAGTCGCTGGCCGCCCGACTGGCCAAGGCAAAGATCGACAAATCGAGCCGCTTCACCGACTGGAGCCGCCGGCCGCTCAGCGAGCGGCAGATCACCTACGCGCTGTCCGACGTCACCCATCTGCGCGTCGTCTACGAGAAGCTGAAGCGCCAGCTCGACAAGACCGGCCGCTTCTCCTGGATCTCTGAGGAGATGGCGGTGCTGAACGACCCGGCGACCTACCGGGCCGATCCCGACATGGCGTGGCGCAAGCTGAAGCCGCGCAGCGCCTCGCCGCGCATGCTGGCGACGCTGCGCGAGATTGCGGCGTGGCGCGAGCGCACCGCCCAGAGGATCGACATCCCGCGCCAGCGCCTGCTGCGCGACGAGCAGCTGCTCGAGATCGCGAGTCATGCACCGCGCAGCCTCGAGGAGCTCGCCATGACGCGCGGCCTCGGCCGCGGCTTCGCCGAAGGCTGGCAGGGCCGCGAGATTCTCGAGGCGATCGAGCGGGCACGCCAGTTGCCCGACTCCGAGCTGCCGACGCGCGACCGCCAGAGCGAGCAGTTGCGCGCCCCCGCCCCCGTGGTCGATCTGCTGCGTACCCTGTTGCGCCTCAAGGCCGACGAGGCCGGCGTCGCCGCCCGCCTGGTGGCGAGCGCCGACGAACTCGACCGGCTGGCCGCCGGCCGGCGCGATATCCATGCCCTGCGCGGCTGGCGGCGCGAGATCTTCGGTGCCGATGCCATCGACCTGATCGAAGGCCGCTTGGCGCTCGCCTTGTCCGGCGAGCACGCCAGGCTGATCCCGACGCCGACAGCGGCGGCGTAGGCTCCTCGACCCTCCTCCCAGCGTCTTCGCTGGGGAGGTGTCGCCGTCATACGGCGACGGAGGGGTCATGAATCCTGTTCTTCCGGACCGCGAGCGTCTCGCTCGCTCAGGCTCATGATCATGAGCGGGCGGGACGCCCGCGGTCCGGATGACCATGACCCCTCCATCCGCGAAGACGCGGACACCCCAGAAGCTGGGGAGGGGGATGACTCTCACACCCCCGTCACGATCACCGGCTTGAGGTCGAAGGCGTCGGCGGCGTTCTCGAGGCGGCGCGCCGTGACGTCGCCCAGGCTGCCATAGGCGGTCGACGGCACGATCAGATGCAGCTCGCGCTCGAGGCGGCGCAGGCGTACCTGGGTGAGCAACCCCGGCGCACCGCCGGACAGGTTGTAGGCGAGCCTGAGGCAGGCGCCGAGGCGGCGGGCGAAGGTCCGTCCCCGGCCGTCGGCCAGTCTGAGCGCGGTATCGAGCATCGCCGCGCGCGGATCGCTCTTGTAGCGATAGGCCAGCGTCATCGCGAGCACGGCCCGCTCGCGATGGCTCATGCCGGGTGCCGGCAGATGGAGCACCCGCACGTAGGCCTGCTCGGCGCGGTAGTCGGGGTGATCGTCCCACGAGATGTCGCTGAGATGGCAGGCCGCGGTGCGCAGCACGCGCTCGGTCTCGTTCTCGCCCGCGAACACCGGCGTCAGCCAGTCGAAGATCTCCGACGGGTCGAGGTCGAAGCGCCGCCAGCCTGCGCCCTGCTCCTCGGCGAAGGCGATCAGCGGATGGCGGGTGCGCTCGGCCTCGCCGAGCCGCGAATAGTAGAAACCCTCGCGCAGCCCGAAGGCCGAGAATACCACGCTGCGCGGCCTCAGCACGGCAAGCAGGCGGTCGAGCGCCAGGCAGGCCAGCGGCAAGGTGTCGACGCGGCGACGCGATACGCCCGGCATCTTCTCCAGCGATCGCGCGCTCTGCACGGCGATCAGCCGGGCGACGGCCCGCGCCTCCTCGGCGGCGATCTCGTAGTGATGAATGATGTGCAGCGGATAGCCCGCCTGCTCCATGTGCAGGCGGGCGAAAGAACGCCACGCGCCGCCCACGGCATAGAAGGTCTCGCCGGTCTCCTCGCGCAGCCAGCGCACGCTTTCGATCGCCTCGAGCACGACACGCGAGGGATCGCTCTTGCCCGACGACATGAGCCTCAGCGGCCCGATCGGCAGGGTGGTCGAGGAGCCCAGGCAGCCGCCGTTCAGCGCCACCAACTCGAGGCTGCCGCCGCCCAGGTCACCCATCACCCCTGCCGCCTCGGGGATGCCGCAGATCACGCCATACCCGGAGTAGCGCGCCTCGTCGTGGCCGCTCACGACATGGGCCTGGATGCCCGGCCGGCTCGCCAGCGCGTGCATGAAATCGGCGCCGTCGGCGGCATCGCGAACGGCCGCCGTCGCCAGCAGGTCGAGCGATTCCACCTTCATGTTGTGGGCGAGCGTGTGAAAGCGATCGATGTTGGCCAGCGCCATCGCGACGCCGTCGGGATTGAGCCGCCCGGTGGCGTCGAGCCCGCGCGCCAGGCCGCACATCACCTTCTCGTTGAAAACCGGTAGCGGTGCCCGGCTCTTGCGCTCGTAGACGACGAGGCGGATCGAATTGGAGCCGACGTCGATGATCCCGACTCGCCCCTTGCCTGTGGCCGCGCGCGCGCTGGCGGCGTCAGGAGCGGGAGTGTCCAGGGTGGCTTCGCCGTCCATGCGCGCTCCCTGTAGCCCAGTCCGCGCCGGTTTGCAGCGGCGATCGACGCGCGACGTGACGCCGCTACCCGGCGTCACACGCCGCCCTAGGAGCTCAGCACCAGCCTGGGCACCGCGCCGGCGAGCTTCAGGGCGCTGCCGCGACCCGACAGCGACGGGTTCGTCATGAAATAGTCATGGGCGATGAAGGGTTCCTTGCCGGGCGGCGGCCGGCTGTAGCTGCCGTCTGGGCCCATTACCCAGCTCTGGCTGTCGTCCTTGAGGTTGGCCACCATGATCTGGTCGAGCACCTGCTCGTGCACGGTCGGATTCTCGACCGGACAGAACAGCTCGACCCGGCGGTCGAGATTGCGCGGCATCCAGTCGGCCGACGAGATGAACACCTTGGCCTGGGGCGACGGCAGGGGCTTGCCGTTGCCGAAGCAGACGATGCGGGCATGTTCGAGGAAGCGCCCGATCATGCTCTTGACCCGGATGTGCTCGCTCAGGCCTTTTACCCCCGGACGCAGGCAGCAGATGCCGCGCACAACCAGGTCGATTTGCACGCCGGCCCGGGAGGCGGCATAGAGGCGGTCGATCAGCGGCGCATCGACCAGCGAGTTGAGCTTGGCCCAGATCGCCGCCGGCCGCCCGGCCCGCGCATTGTCGATCTCCGACTCGATCAGGCCGTACAGGGTCTTGCGCAGCGTCGCCGGAGCATAGGCGATCTTCTCCATCTTCTCGGGCCTGGCATAGCCGGTCATGTAGTTGAACAGCCGTGCCGCATCGCGCCCCATCGCCGGATCGCAGGTGAAGAACGACAGGTCGGTGTAGAGCCGCGCCGTGATCGGATGGTAATTGCCGGTGCCGAAATGCACGTAGGTGCGGGTCGACTGCGCCTCGCGGCGCACCACCATCGACACCTTGGCGTGGGTCTTGAGATCGATGAAGCCGTAGACCACCTGTACGCCGGCGCGCTCGAGGTCGCGCGCCCAGCGGATGTTGGCTTCCTCGTCGAAGCGCGCCTTGAGCTCGACCAGCGCCGTCACCGTCTTGCCAGCCTCGGCCGCCGCGATCAGCTCCTTGACGATCGGCGAATCGTGGCTGGTGCGGTAGAGCGTCTGCTTGATCGCCACCACCGCCGGATCCCGCGCCGCCTGGCGCAGGAACTGGACGACGACGTCGAAGCTCTCGTAGGGGTGATGAACGACGATGTCCTTGGCGCGGATGGCGGCGAAGCAATCGCCGCCGAAATCGCGGATACGTTCGGGGAAGCGTACGTTGTAGGGCACGAACTTGAGGTCGGGCCGGTCGTCGACGATCACCGCCTTGACGTCGACGATGTTGAGCATGCGGTCGAGGTGGAAGATGTGCACGGTCTGGGTCTGCACCGTGACCTCGAGCTGGTCGAACAGGAAGTCGCGCAGCTCGGCCGGCATGGCGCTGTTGACCGAGATCGAGATCAGGTCGCCGCGCCGGCGGCGCTTCAGCGCGCTCTCGTAGAGCAGCACCAGATCCTCGGCCTCCTCGTTGATCTCGACGTCGCTGTCGCGGATCAGGCGGAACACCGCCTGCTCGATCACCTCGTAACCGGGGAACAGGCGCGGCAGGGCGATGTCCACCAGGTCCTCGAGCGACAAGAAGCGGATCGTGGGCCCAGGCAGGCGGATAAAGCGGTCGAGCTGGGTTGGCAGCGGCAGCAGGGCCATCAGCGGCCGCCGGTCGTCACGACGCTGCAGCTTCAGGATGGCCGAGAAGCTGCCGTTGGGCAGGAATGGGAACGGGTGCGCCGGATCGATGGCGAGCGGCGTCAGGATGGGGAAAACCTGCTCGATGAAGTACTGGTCGAGCCAGCTGCGCTCGGCGTCAGTCAGTTCGCCGATTTCGACCACGGCAATGCCCGCCTCGCGCAGGTCGCTCTGCAGGGTCGCCCAGGTCTCCTGCTGGTGCGCCATCAGCACCGAGGCGCGCTCGCGGATGGCGGCCAGCTGCTCGGCCGGCGTCATGCCGTCATCGCTGCGCAACGTGCCGCGCGTCTGCAGCATGTCGACCAGGCCGGCGACGCGCACCATGTAGAACTCGTCGAGAATGTCGGCCGAGATCGACAGGAAGCGCACCCGCTCGAGCAGCGGGTGACGCTTGTTGCTCGCCTCCTCCAATACGCGCGCATTGAAGGCGAGCCAGGACAGCTCCCGATTGATGAAGCGCTGGGGATTGTCGGATGCTATCTCGAGACCCAGAGGGTGGCTCGGTGTCGAGGTGAGGGCGTCCATAGTCGGCCTCTGAGGGGCGTGTGCCGGAATCTGTGCGCAGCGACCGTAACGCTTCTGCCTGAACGAGTCATGGCAATTCACTAGAGGCTTGTTATGACTGCATTTTCCTGGATTGGGACTTGACCCGTACCCTTCTCCTCCTGCGGCATGCAAAATCAGCCTGGAGCGATCCCCGGCTCGACGATCACGACCGCCCCCTCAACCGCCGCGGCGAGCGCGCCGCCAAGGCGATGGCCGACCATATTGCCCGCCTCGGCCTGCGGCCCGACCTGATCCTCTGCTCGACCGCGCTCCGGACGCGCCAGACGCTGGCGCCGATCGTGGCGACGCTGGCCCCGCCCGCCCCGCCGATCAACTTGAGCAAGGACTTGTACCTCGCGCCGGAGGAGGTGCTGCTGGCCCAGGTCCGGGCTGTCAGCGACGATAGGGCGAGCGTCCTGCTGATCGGACACAATGACGGCATCGGGCACTTTGCCGCGGCATTGGCCGGAGACGGCCCGCCCGAGGAGCTGGCCTCGCTGCGCGCCAAGTTTCCCACCGGCGCGCTGGCCACGCTCTCGCTGCGCGACGAGCCGTGGCGCAAGCTCGACTTTGGCGCTGCGCGACTGATCTCCTTCGTGCGCCCGCGCGATCTCGGCGTGGTCTGAGCGCGCGCTTCGGGAAGCGGGCGAAGCGAACAGCGGAAGATGCCGGGAACCATTTGGCAGGGATTGCAAGCTCGATGAGCCGCAAGTAGGCGGTTAGGAGTGTCAGTTTCCTTCAACAAATACGTTCCGTCGGGCACGTCTCTCGCAGCCGAACTGATCGAGGAGCGCAGGCGAGCGGCCGCCAATGAGTGACGTCGTTCTCGACAGTTCGGCCGTCCTCGCCCTCCTGGCTGATGAGCCTGGAACCGAGGTGGTGGAGGCCGCATTGCCCGGCGCACTTCTTTCGACTGTCAATCTCGCAGAGATTGTCGCCAAGCTGTGCGAGCGCGGCATGCCGGCGGAAGAAGCAACTTCCCTGATCCATTCGATCGGCGTGGAGGTGGCGGAATTCGACGCCGATCAGGCGACGCGATCAGGCGGGCTCCGACTCTCCATCCGAAGCGCCGGCCTGTCCTTAGGGAACCGTGCCTGTCTGGCGCTTGCACAGGTGCGCCAGCTGCCGGTGCTGACGGCAGACACCGCTTGGGCCCAACTCGACAACCTCGACGTCCGCTTGATTCGTTAGCCCGTGTCGAGGCTGTTGAAGGCTGACCTGGGTTGGCGAATGAGGTGACCGATGGGGCGCGGCCCAGGCTCCCCGCCGTTTGCGCCTCCTCTCCGAACTTATTCATGATGCAGCGCAGCCGGTACTTGCGTCGCCTCATGCAAAGCGTCCGTATTTCCTTACGCGCTACGGGACAACCACATGGAACACCATCCCGCAGTTCAGAACCATTCCTGTTGGCGACGCGACGCTGCCACCGGGGTCAGCCGCCGCTCCTCACGCGTGATTCTCGACGATCGTGTCGGCGTTCCTGAGGCCCGTGAGAATCGACTGCGCGTCCGACGTCACGAAATCAAGCAGGGCGCGGGCTGCCGCCAAGTCGGCGTCCCCGGCCCATTGCATGTCATGCTCCTGCTGCTCATGAACGTATTCGAGACCGACAGCTACCTTGCCCATCAGCGAGGTAATGTCCTGGCCATTCGCCGTGTTCTGGGCACCGCTCATGATGTCCACCAGCACCGTGCCGACGAACTGGCCGGCCGCCAGCGTCGTCTTGATCTGATTGACCCAGTAGTTCAATCCATCGGCATCGGCCGTGCGGTTGAACAGGTTGTCGTAGACGGTGTCGAGGAAGGCCCCGATCTGGGCGTCGCTGGCATTGAACGGATCGACCAGGAAGGGATAGAGCGCCTTTGCCTCGGCGCTGACTCCGAACGAGCTTGCGATGTTGGCAAAGAGGGCGGCCGGGCCTTGCGTCGCCTGGTTGCCGTGGAACTGGTCCACCCAGAACTCGAACCCTCGGGCATCGGCGCCGCGGCCGAAGAAGGCTACGTAGGTGGCGGCGATCTGCTCCTCGGCGGACAAGGCCACCAGATTCAGGGTGGTCGTCGTCGGCCCGACCTGCACGGGAACGACATAGACCACCGCTTGGGCATCGTCCGCGGCGCCGTTGGCGCCGCCGGCATGATAGGTGAAGCTGTCGATGCCCGCGAATCCCGCGTTCGGATCATAGGTCACGGCGCCATCGGCGGCGAGCTGTAGCAAGCCGTGGGTCGTCGTGCCCTGCACCGTCGCCGTGGCCGGCGGCGAGATATCATCGTTGGCCAGCACGCCTGCCGACGCCGATACTGTCAGGGTGTCGCCCTGGAGCACCACGTAGGCATCGCCATACGACCTGAGATCGTCGTTCAGGACGGTGCCGATCGCGCTGGCCGTGCCGATCGTCGTGCCGTCCGACGGGGTCGAGAGGGTGACGACGAACCCATTGTCGGGCTCGATCGTCGCATCGCCCGCCACCGCGACGGTGATCGTGCTGACGGTCTCTCCGGCGGCAAAGGTGACGACGCCGGACGGCAGCGCACCCCCAGCGAGATCGGCCGCGTCGACAGGGGTCACGCCGGAGCCGGCGACCGCGTAGGCCACCGACGACACGCCGGACGTGTCGCCGCTTCTGGTCACGGTGAAGGTGAACGCCGTCGGCCCGGCATTGCCTTCGACCTTCGATGCCAGCAGGGCGGCAATCGACACCGAAGTGTCATCGTTGACGATCGTGGCAACCGTCGACGCCGTGCCGATGATGAGGCCCAGCGAAGGCTCCGAGAGCGCGAGCGCGAAGGCTTCGTCGGCCTCCACTGTCGTGTCACCTGCCACGCTGACCTCGATCGTCTTGCTCGTCTCCCCCGTGGCGAACGTCACGATGCCGCCTGGCAGCACGCCATCCGAGAAGTCCAACGCCGTCGCCGCGTTGGCACCGGTTCCTTCCACCGACCACACGACCGTCTGACTTGAGATCGAGGCATGGTCCAAGGTGAGCGTGAACGTGTAAGTCCTCGTGCCGCTATCGCCTTCAGACTGCACTTCGGCGTCCACGACGACGGACACGGTGGCCGGTGCCACCTCGACCGCCGCGACCGCGATGGCATTCGCCAGGCTGTCGCCGGTGTGATCGGCAACCGCCGCGGCGATCTGCGTGGGATCGCCGGCCGCGGCCTGCAGGTCGTTCGCGGTTTCGCCCTGGGCGACCCGCGCAACGGCGCTGATATCGGTGAACAACGCCAGGCCGCTGCTGTTTTCAGCGAGCTTTTGGTCGAGCGACGCATTGCTGGCGGCAATGATCGTCGCGAGGTCATCGGCAAATGCGCTGGCGTCGGTACCCTGGGCCGTTGCGACATCGTTGACCAGCGTCGTCAATGTCTGCGTATTCGACAGGTCATACTGCTGGCCGCCGTCGAGATCGCCGATCGCGGCCGCCATGGCGCCGAACACGTTGCTGAGCGCCGCGGCCTTGTCACCGCCATCGCCCACCGCCGAGATAATCAGCTGGGCGGTATCGAGCAGCTTGGCGCCCGCCACGACGGCCGCAGCGGCTGCCTCGTCACCGGCCACGGCGGCTGCGATCGGATCGACATTGAGGGTGTCGATGCCGGGATCGAGGCCAAGGATCTGGCTCGCAACCTGCTGCGCCTCGGCAAGGTCGGCAATGCCGCTCGCCTGCAGGGCGGTGATCAGCGTCGTAACGGGCGTGATGACCGAGGAACCCGCCGGCGCCGACAGCGATCCAACGAATGCCAACCCTGTCGACACGTCGATGCCGCCGATCACGACCAGCGGTCCCGACCCGGCCGGAGGCGTAAAGTTCCCGTTTTCATCCGTCGTCGTCGACGCTTCGCCAGGATCGAGTTTGCCGTTTCCATTGCCGTCCGCAAAGACCGTGGCGCCGGCGATATAGCCGTCGATCGCCGCAGCATCGTCGTTCGCGATCGTGGCCGTGGCCGACGCGGTTCCGATCGTCACGCCAACCGACGGCTCCGACAGCGTGACCGTGAACTCCTCGGCGAGCTCCGTCGCCTTGTCGCCCTGCACCTTGACCGTGATGATCGCCGATGTCTGTCCGGCCTCGATCGTCACCGTTCCGGACGGCAGGGCACCACCGACGAAGTCGGTGGCATTCGCGGCGTTGGTGCCGCTGCCTGTGACCGCCCAGCTCATCGTCTGGCTGAACGTCGGAGCCTTGTCCAGCTGGACCAGGAACGTATAGAGCGTCGCGCCGGTATTGCCTTCCGGCTGGCTTGGCGTTGTGGCCGTGATCGACGCCACCGCCGGCGCTGCCGTATCCAGCATGAACGTCAGGCTGGCCGTCCCGGTATTCCCCGCACCATCCGTCTGGCTTGCCACGATCGTGTGCGCGCCGTCGGCCAGGCCGAGCGGTGTGAAAGTCCAGGCGCCACTGCCGTCGGCCGTCGCGGTTTCACCGACCGCGACGCCATCGATCATGAAGGTTACCAGCGCATTGGGATCGCCGGAGCCGGTCAACGTCGCATCGCTGGTGATCTTGTCGACTGCCGACGGGCCAGTGTCATGCAGCAGCTGCTGCGTCACGCCCGGTGCGACCGTGTCCAGCGTGTAGGCCACGCCGGCGCTCGATCCGGTGTTCCCGGCAACGTCGGTAACCTTCGCGACGATCGTGTGTGCCCCCTG
>NZ_JBFWZI010000035.1:0-52948 GCF_050185545.1 Reyranella sp.
TGGTTGGACTTGCCGCACGTTCACATCGTGCAACCGTCAGAGTCTCATTTCTCGCGTCTTCGCGACGTCCTCGAAAGGCTGGGAACAGCCGGACACCTGACCACCGATGCCCATCTTGCGGTGCTCGCGATGGAACGCGGCTATGTCCTGTACTCCACCGATACCGACTTCGCCCGCTTCGATGGATTGCGTTGGGCAAATCCGTGCAGGCCCTGAAGCACAAACTCGACTTGCGTCGATCTGCGACGAGCCGTCCCTCCTGTGGGCAGCTCAGTCCCGTCCTCGCTCCTTGTTCAGGGAACCGATGCCCAGCGAACCGTCGGGTCGAGACGGCGGCGGTTCGGGATCACCCGCTTCGCGAGCCTCCTCCGAGGCCGGCTCGGCGGCAGGCGATGCGGGCGCGTCGGCAACGACATCTTCCAGGAAGGTCGCTGTCGGCACGAAGAACAGCGTGCCGGTCACGGCGCGGCTGAAATCCAGCAACCGGTCGTAGTTGCCCGGCGGCCGGCCGACGAACATGTTCTCGAGCATCTGCTCGGTCCGCCGCGGCGAGCGGGCATAGCCGCAGAAGTAGGTGCCGAACTCGCCCTTGCCGACCTCGCCGAACGGCATGTTGGCGCGCACGATCTTCAGCTCCTCGCCGTTCTCCTCGATGATGGTGAGCGCGTTGTGTGCGGATGTCGGCTTCACGGCATCGTCGAGCTCGATGTCGGATAGCTTGGTCCGCCCGACCATCTTCTCCTGTTCCTCGACTGGCACGGAGTTCCAGGCTTTGAGGTCGTGCAGGTACTTCTGCACGATCACGTAGCTGCCACCGGCAAAATCCGCGTCCTCCGCGCCGATCAGGGTGGCGTCGAGCGCCGCCTGGTCGACAGGGTTCTCGGTTCCGTCGACGAAGCCCAGCAGGTCGCGGTCATCGAAATATTGGAAGCCATGCACTTCGTCGGCCGTCGCGACGGCTCCGTCGAGCTTCGCCATGATCTGCGCCGCCAGCTCGAAGCACAGATCCATGCGCATGGAGCGGATATGGAACAGGATGTCGCCAGGCGTCGCGACGGCATGATGCTGGCCTCGGATCTCCCGAAAGGGGTGAAGCTCCGCCGGCCTCGGCGCGCCGAAAAGCCGATCCCAGGCGTGCGAGCCGAACGCCATGATGCACGACAGTCGGGCGTCGGGGGCGCGAAATCCGACCGAGCGCACCAGCGCTGCCAGATCGCCGCACAGGCCGCGCGCGGTGACCTCGTGCGCCGGCCCGTCATTCACGGTCACGACGAGGAAGATGGCGGCGCGCGTCAGCGACGCGGCGACCGGCTGGGAAATCGTGGACGGCAACGCGTCGCTCCATGAGGCTGTGTCGGTAGCGGCAGCTATAGTGTGATGCCCGAGCGCCAAGAGCAAACGGATGCGCTCCCTTGCTTCCCGATTCCGCTGAGGAACACTGGCGGCGCGTCAGACCAGCGGCCCTCTTGGGCTGCGTCGTCGGCGAGGAGAGCTTCACGGGTGCGGGGGCGCCCAGCCGCGACCTCTGCATCGGCGAGGATGCCGGCACCTCACCGGTTCCGCTGGAGGAGGGAAGTCGCGGGATTCTGCGCTCGAGATGTGCGGAAGCGGCACTGGACGGGGAGGGCCGATCCTCTCTAGTCTCCCCGGCGTGTAACCGGGGTAACGGCATGCCCAGTTTTCCGGGAGACACCCAGGAGGAAACGAGGCCCGTCCGCGAAGCGGCGTCCATGGCGCCGGCATGTCGCGATCGGATGACCACGGCCGATAGCCCGGCGCCTTGCCGCTCGACATTTCGAGTACACAGCGTACCTAACCGGGCGTTCAAGCCATCCTAGTCGCTGCCGGGGCGCGCGCCGGATGGCGTGCGCCGATCGGGCCTTCACGATCTTCAACAAGACGGAGGAAACCGATGGGTACTTGGCTCAGTGAGAGGGAACAGCGCCTCGTTGCGGGCGCCGAGGAAGCTTCGGCGGCGACGCCGATTCCGACCCAGATCGTCTCCAACGGCGAGTATCTGCCGCCGCCGCAGAGCGCCACCCAAAGGAAGGTCGAGGCGCGCATCAACGAACTCGCCGACGCCAATGCCGGCCGGCTCGGCCTGAATCGCCGGCAGTTCCTGCGCACGGGGTGCGGCATGGCCGCCGCGTTCGTCGCCATGAACGAGATCTACGGCAATGTCTTCCAGGTGAATCCCGCCGAGGCCCGCCAGCCGGAGATTACCAAGGCCCGCGCCGAGGGGCTTGCCGGGCAATTCATCTTCGACGTGCAGACCCATTTCGTGCGCGACGACTTCGACCACAAGGGGCTCCTGGATCTCGCCAAGTACGCGAGCGAGCACTGGAACCCGAAGCTGAAGGAGGAGGGCGTAGGCTCGCTCGGGCGCTACAAGTTCCAGAACTACGTGAAGGAGGTCTTCTACGACAGCGACACCAGCCTGGCGCTGCTGAGCGGCGCGCCGTTCGACGATCCGACCTGGTGGTTCCTGTCGAACGAGCAGATGGCCAAGGCGCGCGAGCTGATCAACGGCTTCGCCGGGTCGCGCCGCCTGCTCTCACACGCCCTGATCACGCCCAACCAGAAGGGCTGGATGGACGAGGTCGACAAGGCGATCGCGGTCCACAAGCCCGACTCCTGGAAGGGCTACACGATCGGCGACCCGCTCAACCCGTCGAAGTATCCCTGGCGGCTCGACGACGAGAAGGTGATGTATCCGTTCTACGACAAGGCGGTGAAGGCCGGCATCACCACGATCTGCATCCACAAGGGGCTGCTGCCGCCCGATTACGAGAAGTCGTACGCGGGTGTGTGGGAGTACGCGACGGCCGCCGACATCGGCAAGGCCGCCAAGGACTGGCCGCAGATGAACTTCGTCATGTACCACGCCTGCCTCCGTCCGGCCTTCGAGCGGCCCGACCAGGCCTGGTCGGAGTTCGAGCAGACCGGCCGAATCCGCTGGGCGACCGATCTGGCCGAGATCCCGCAGAAGTTCGGAGTTACCAACGTCTATGCCGAGCTCGGCACGGCGTTCGCCAACTCGGCGGTGGCGCATCCGAAGTTCTGTGCCGCCCTGGTCGGCACGCTGATCAAGGGCATGGGTGCCGACCACGTGCTCTGGGGCACCGATTCGGTGTGGTATGGCTCGCCGCAGTGGCAGATCGAGGCGATGCGCCGGCTCGAGATCCCGGAGGACATGCAGAAGAAGTACGGCTTCCCCGCACTCGGGCACGCCACCAGCGCGACCAAGCAGTTGATCTTCTCCGCCAACGCCACCCGCATGTACAATATCAAGCTGAAGGCGGCGTCCAACACGAGGATGCCGGCGTACTCGGAGGATGGCCTGGCCGCCCTCAAGAAGGAGTACGCGCTGGCGGCGAGGGAGCCGTCGAACCTGCGCTACGGCTACGTTCGCACCGAGTAGAAACGACCTCGAATGCCGCTGGCGGAGCGAGCACGCTCCGCCAGCGACAGCCCTGCGCTGTCAGTTCGAGACCTTCCCGGCCCGCGAGAGCGCCAGCTCCAGCGCTTTTTGCCAAGCCGCCTTCCTCAGCCGGCAACAGTACCGGCGGCGCTCGTGAAGAAGCGGCGCTAGGCCACGCGCCCGAACGCCTGCCTGAGCTTGCCCTTGGCGGCTTCCAGCATTTTGCGCCGCGTCGCCGGAAGGCCCTTGCCGGCGCGATTGATGAAGAACGTCAGCATCGACATTGCCGACTGATATGGACTCGCCTTTCGCCGGCGGCTTCGTTCCGCCGAGCGCTTCAGTGACTGGGCGATCGCCGCGGGCGACTTCTTGAAGACGTCCTTCTCCAGGTCGAGGGCGTCGCTGTGACGCGTCACGTCGGACGACCATTTTCGCGGGGTGCTTTTCCTTTTTGCCCTCATGTCGCTGCTCCCGTCGCGCGCCGACGGCTGTGTTCGGCGCGTCGCAAAAACGTCCTGAACGATGATTGGAACCAACGCGCACGATATGCGGTGGTTTCAAGCCGCGCCGTCATCGACGGACGTCCATCCCGGGAGAAGTTGATGCCGCCCGCAACCATTGGAGCGATCGCTAATTTCTATAGCCGAGACGCTGGCGCCGCGCCAGCCGGCCCGACCGGGAATCGAATAGTCGGAAGGAGGATCAAATGCGTGCAGGCGAAGTCATGACCCGAAACGTCGTCACCGTGCATCCAGACGCCCCCGTGCGCAAAGCCGCATGCATGATGGACGACCTCGATGTCGGGGCGCTGCCGGTTTGCGACGGCAGGCGCCTGGTCGGCATCATCACCGATCGCGACATCACTGTGCGGGCCACCGCCGATGGCATGCGACCCGACGTCACGCCAGTGCATGCGGTGATGACGGAGGATGTGTGCTGGTGCTTCGAGGACGACTCCGTCGAGGCAATCGAACGCGAGATGGGACGGCGTCAAATTCGCCGCTTGCCCGTGGTCGACGGCCGCAAGCGCCTCGTCGGCATGATCTCCCTGGGCGACCTGGCGAGCGACCTAGCCGAAGGAACGGAGCGGACCCTGCGATCGATCTCCTGGCCGGCCGAGCCCGATCGGGCCAGCCGGCGCCGCAGGGCGTCCAACCGGGATGCCTCGTGGCCCGACTATGGGCCGGCGGCCGACCTGCCGCGCGGCTGACCTCGTGCTTTTCAGGTGCCGCAGCCGGCTTCACGCCGGCTCTCGATCGCGCCCCCGTGAGCGCGGGTTTGCGGAAACCGATGGTGGCTCAGCCGGGTCATGAGAAGGCGCGGGCATGGCGCGCCTGATCCAAGCGCGTGATGCTTCAGGCGCGAGGCTGTTCCAGTCGTTTCTCTGATATGTTCTGCTTACACGCGCGTCGGAGAAGCAGGAATGGCCGAGCAGGAAAAGCCGGAAGGAACCCGCGATGGGCGCGGCGAACTCACGCGACGCGACCTTGCCAAGTTCCCCGTCGTGATTGGCGCCATGGCATCTGGGCAGGCCGAGGCGCAGCCCAGCCCGGCCGTCGAGAGTGCCTCGCTCGCCGAGGTGCAACAGGCTCTCGCCGGCGCGGGAATCACCGCCAGCAGCCTCGCTCGTGCCTATCTGGCGCGTATCGAGGCCTATGACCTTGCCGGACCGGGACTTGCCTCCGTCCGGCAGGTCAACCCCGATGCGCTGTCGATCGCTGCCGGCCTCGATTCCGTCAAGCCGTCGGCGCGCCTGCCGCTCGCCGGTGTGCCGATCCTGGTCAAGGACAACATCGCCACCGGCGACAAGCAGGCCACAACGGCGGGATCGCTGGCGCTCGAAGGCGCGCACGCCAGGGACGATGCCACCGTGATCAAGCAGCTGCGCGCGGCGGGGGCGGTGATCCTGGGCAAGGCGAATCTTACCGAGTTCGCCAACATCATCGCGATCGACATGCCGTCGGGCTACAGCTCGCTGGGCGGCCAGGTGCGGAACCCCTATTCACCGGCGATGCTCGACGATCGCGGCATTCCCATCGTGCTGCCGGGAGGGTCGAGCTCGGGCTCTGCTGTCGCCGTCGCGGCCGGCCTCTGCGCGGCGGCGATCGGCACCGAGACCTCGGGCTCGCTTCTGAGCCCGGCAACGCAGAATGGAGTCGTTACCGTCAAGCCTACGGTCGGGCTGATCAGTCGCGCCGGCATTCTGCCGATCTCGCACAGCCAGGACACGGCTGGCCCGCTAACCCGCACCGTGCGCGATGCGGCGATCCTGCTGAACGTGCTGGCGGCGCGCGATCCGGCGGACCCCGCGACGGAGGCGCTGCAGCGCCCGGACGACTACACCAGGGACCTCGACAGGGACGGGCTGAAGGGCGCGCGTATTGGCGTGCCGAGCGATCCCGACGATCCGCTGAACGATGTCTATTTCGGCCGGCTGCCGACTCATTCCAAGCCGGTGATGGCGAAGGCGCTCGAGGTCCTGCAGGATTGTGGCGCCATCCTAGTGCGCGCCAGCATGCCGACCGCGGGCTGGATCGGCGGACCCGGCACGACCATGGGTGTGCTCAATCGCAATCCGCTCAGCCGCGGCAAGGGCAGCACGGCCACGCCGCCGATCGTGTTCCTCTACGAGCTCAAGCGCGATCTCAATCTCTATCTGCGCGACTGGGCGGTCGGCACCGGAATCAGGACGATGGCGGACATCATCGCCTTCAACCAAGCCAACGCCGACAAGGCGTTGCGCTTCGGTCAGGATCTCTTCCTCGCCGCCGAGGCGACGCGCGGCGACCTGTCGGAGCTGGAGTACCGCTCGGCGCGCGCCATGGATCTGCTCTCCGCCAAGGAGCGTGGCCTCGACGCCTACATGAGCCGGCACGCTCTCGACGCCGTGGTGTTTCCCGCCGGTGCCGGCGCCGCCATTGCCGCCAAGGCAGGATATCCGAGCGTCCTGGTGCCGGCGGGATTCATCAACCGGGTCGGCGACAAGGAGACGCCGGACTTTCCGCTCGGCCTCACCTTCGCCGGCCCCGCCTGGAGCGAGGCCAGGCTGCTGCGCCTGGCCTACGCCTACGAGCAGGCCTCGAGCGCACGGCGCATGCCGCCGGGCTTGCCGGCGCTGTAGAGCTCGCAGCTCGCTACGCCGGCTTCTCCTTCAGCGGAACCAGGTCGCCGAGCAGCGTCGGGATGAACTCGGAGACCGTGGGATGGATATGCACGGCACGCTGCAGCACGGTGTAGGGTGCCTTGGCGTACATGACGTCGAGCACGCAGTGGATAGCTTCGTCGCCGGCGGTACCGAGGAACGTGGCGCCCAGAATCAGTTTCGATTCGGCGTCGATCAGCACCTTCATGAAGCCCTCGGTCTCGCCCTTCTCCGAGGCGCGCGAGACGTCCTCCATGGCGATCCTGCCGACCAGCGCCGGGCGGCCGCTGCGCCGCACCTCCGCTTCCGTCATGCCAGCGCGGCCGAGCGGTGGATCGGTGTAGAGCGCGTACGCGGGAATTCGCTCGCCGACGCGGCGCTTCTCACCGTCGAGCAGATTGGCCGCCACGATCTCGAAGTCGTTCCAGGCGGTATGGGTGAAGGCGCCCCGCCCGTTGCAGTCGCCCATCGCCCAGATGCCGGGCACGCTGGTCCTCAGCTCGTCGTCGACCTCGATGTAGCCGCGACCATCGGTCTTCACCCCGGCGCGGTCGAGCCCGAGATCGTCGGTGTTGGGACGCCGGCCCGTCGCCACCAGCAGGTGCGAGCCTGCGACCTCCGGCGCACCCTGCTCGCAGGCCAGCTTCATGACAATGTCGCCGTCGTGCCTCGAGAGGCTGAGACAGTTCGCGCTGGTGCGGACCTCGATGCCCTCGCGACCGAGGAAGGCAGCGATCGCCTGTGAAACCTCCTCGTCCTCGCGCGGGACGAGGCGCGGCCCCAGTTCGACGATCGTGACCTTGCTGCCGAAGCGGCGATACATCTGGGCGAACTCCAGGCCGATGTAGCTGCCGCCCAGCACCAGCAGGTGCCGGGGCAGGAAATCGACGTCCATCATCGAGCTGTTGGTGAGGAAATCGATCTTGTCGATGCCGGGAATGTCGGGCACGGAAGCTCGGCCGCCGACGTTGATGAAAATGCGGTCGCTCCTCAGCACGTCGTCGCCAACCGCGACCTCGCGAGGCGCCATGAAGCGGGCGTGGCCCTGGTAGACGGCACCGTTCTCGAGCCGCCGCAGCGAGCGCTCGACACCCCGTGTGGAGCGACCGGCGATGTCATCCTTGCGCGCCTTGACGCGTTTCATGTCGACAGTGATCTCGCCGCCGATGGTGAACCCGTAATCGGCGCCGCGGCGCGCTACATGCACGGCATAGGCGCTGGCGACCAGCGTCTTGGTCGGCGTGCATCCGGTGTTGACGCAGGTGCCGCCGAATCGCCCGCGCTCGATGATCGCCACCTTCTGGCCCGCGCCCGCCAGCCGTCGTGCGAGGGCAGGCCCGGCCTGGCCTGTCCCGATAACGATCGCGTCGTAGGTTTTCATGCCGTCCCTCACTGATCCAGCATTCGTCGTCCTGAGCGGATCGAAGGACCCGACGGCTATTCAGTGGGCGCCCGCCGGTCGATCCCTCGCCTTTTTGAGGATGACAGCGGAGCAGGAAGGGCGCCACCCGGTCCTGCGGCCAACCACGCGACGACGTTGCGTTCCCTCAGCTCCAGATCAAGCGGACACAGCTCCCGGCTTGCGTCAAGCGCCGGAAGTCGGGCTGTCGGGAATCATCAGGGTGAATGCCGATCTGTCGAAGTGCTTCGACACGATCCCGCATCCAGAGCTGATGCGTTCGGTGGCCCGGCACATCGTCGGCCGGCGCGTGCTGAGGCTGATCAAGCCGTGGCTGCAGCGAGCGGAGTTCCGCTTGGACGGTCACTCGCATGGCGTTGGCATCCGCTTCCGGTGCGAGCGTCAGTCTGCCTGGTCGCTGTTCCTGCCCACGGCATGCAACGCGAACGCGTAGGCGATCGCCACCTCGTTCAGCCGGTCGAAACGGCCGGCGGCGCCGCCGTGGCCGGCGCCCATGTTCGTGCGCAACACGATCGGGCCGCCGCCTGTCATGGTGGCGCGCAATCGGGCGACCCACTTGGCCGGTTCCCAGTAGGTGACGCGCGGGTCGGTGAGGCCCGCCATCGCCAGGATCGCCGGATATCGCTGCGCCACGACGTTGTCGTAGGGCGAGTAAGAGCGGATGTGCCGGAAGGCGGCCTCGTCGGTGATCGGGTTTCCCCATTCCGGCCACTCCGGCGGAGTGAGCGGCAGCGTGTCGTCCAGCATAGTGGCCAGCACGTCGACGAACGGCACCTCGGCGACGATCCCGGCGAACAGCCCGGGCGCGCGGTTGGCGACGGCGCCCATCAGCATGCCGCCCGCGCTGCCGCCATGGGCGACGATGTGGCCCGCCGCGGTGTAGCGCTGGGTGATCAGCGCCCGCGCCACGGCCTCGAAATCGGCGAAGGTGTTCGTCTTCTTCTCGCGCTTGCCGTCGAGATACCAGCCCCAGCCCTTGTCGGCGCCACCGCGGATATGGGCGATGGCGTAGACGAAGCCGCGGTCGACCAGGGACAGGCGATTGGCGGCGAACGATGCCGGCATCGCCATGCCGTACGAACCGTAGCCGTAGAGCAGCAGCGGCGCCGTTCCATCCGGGCAGACGTCGCGGCGGTGCAGGATCGAGACGGGCACCTGGGCGCCGTCGTGCGCCGTCGCCAGCAGGCGCCGCGTCACATAGCCGGCGGGATCGTGGCCGGACGGAATTTCCTGCCGCTTGCGCAGGATGCGCTGCCGGCTTGCCATGTCGTAATCGTAGATCTCGGCCGGCGTGGTCATCGAGGAGTAGGTGAAGCGAAGCCGCGTCGTGTCGAACTCGAAGCCGTCGACGATGTCGAGCGAGTAGGCCTCCTCGGCGAACTCGATCGAGTGCTCGTTGCCGTCGGCGAGTCGGCGGATCACGATTGCCGGCAGCGCGTTGGCGCGCTCCAGGCGCACCAGATAGCCGGCGTAGAGCGCCACGCTCACAATGTAGACGCCCGGCCGGTGCGGAATCAGCGGGCGCCACTGCTTGCGCTCCGGCGTCGCGATCGGTGCCGTCGCAATGCGGTAGTCGATGGCGTCGCCTTCGTTGGTGTGGATGAAGAGCTCGTCGCCGCGGTCGTACACGCCGTAGCGGATGCCCGTCTCGCGCGCCGCCACCAGGCGGGGCACGGCGTCGGGTCGCGACAGGTCGATCAGCCAGTTCTCGGAGGTGTCGTGGTCGCCAGTGTTGATGACGCAGTAGCGGCCGCTCGCGCTTTCCTCGACCCGCGCGAACCAGCCGGTGTCCTTCTCCTCATAGACCAGGACGTCGTCACTCTGCGCGCTGCCCAGGCGATGGCGATAGACCTTCAGAGGCCGGTGGTTCTCGTCGACGCCGGTGTAATAGAAGAACGTCGAGTCCAGCCCCCAGACGACGCCGCCCGAGGTCTGCTCGAGGACGTCGCCGAGATCCTCGCCGGTCTGCCAGCTGCGCACCCGCGTGGTGTAGTACTCGGAGCCGCGCACGTCGGCACTCCAGGCCTCGAGCCGGTGGTCCGGGGAATGCCGCGTGCCGCCGAACTTGAAGTAGGCGGAACCGGCTGCGAGCGTGTCGCCATCGAGCAGCGTCGTGGTGTCGCCGCCGTCGCGCGGCGTGCGGCCGATCAGCGGATGCTGGCCGCCCTCGCGATAGCGCGACAGGTAGGCGAACGGACCATCGGGCTGTGGCACGGTGGAGTCGTCTTCCTTGATGCGCCCGCGCATCTCGGCGACCAGCGCCTTCTGCAGCGCCTCGGTCGGCCGCAGCACCGCTTCGGCGTAATGGTTCTCCGCCTCGAGATAGGCGCGGATGGCGGGATCGAGCAGCGACGGGTCGCGCAATACCCGCTGCCAGTTCGCATCCTTCAGCCAGGCGTAGTCGTCGGCGAGCGTGACGCCATGGAATGTCCGGACCAGCGGGCGCCTGGGGGCGAGAGGTGGGGCCTCGGGCAACGTGTCCAAGGTCATTGCCTCTTCTTCGTCCGCCCCGGCGGAGCCGGGGAGGTGTCGCCGTCTTGCGATCATGCGATTCTCCTCTGCGCCTCTCTGGCCGCGGTGGCGATGCGGTCGATGTTCGCGGTGAACCAGCGGGCGAGGCCGGTTACGCGGGCATCCTCGTGTTGCTGGCCCATGATCTGCACGCCCACCGGCAGACCGCCGACGCTCATCAGCGGCACCGTCACGACTGGCGCGAACAGCATCGACGAGGGCGCATTGAACACGTAGTCGCCGGTCGGCCGCAGCGCCAGCGGCTGGCCCGGGATGTCGCCCGACCACAGCGGCGCGGGGCCGGGGCAGGCGAGCGTGATTGCGGCGTCGGCGAGCGAGGCCACGGCGGCGTGCGCCAACTGCGCCTGCTGGCGGGCCAGCAGATTGGCGCGATAGTCGTCGGGTGTCATCGACTCGGCCCTGAGCAAGGTCGCCTTGGCACGGGCGCTGAGGCCGTCGGGCGCGGCGTCGAGCATTCCGCGCTGGTACCAGCGGTTCTCCAGCTGGTGATGCCGTTGCAGACGGCGCGGCCGCTGGCGATCGCCCGCTCCAGAATCTCGACGAACGGGTGTTCGGCGCGGCGGATCAGGCTGACGCCGGCTGCCTCCAGCGCCCGCAGGAGCTGGGCGAAGCCGGTCTTGGTCGCCGCATCGAGGTCGGGCCAACCTTCGGTCTCGAGCACGATCAGCCGGTCCGGCTTGATCGCAGCGGGAAGCGAGTCCGGCCCCATCAGGCCAAGCGCGCCACGGTCGCCGCCGCAGCGCTTGGCCATCTCGATAGCGGAGTGCCACATGTCCTCGAGCGAGTTGGCATGCGGGCCGTGCGTGCTCTGGCTGGTGGCCAGCCGTTCGCCCCGGTTGATGCCACCCTGCGTCGGTTTCAGCGCAAAGTTGCCGCAGTAGGCGGCAGGCCGAATGATCGAGCCGCCGACCTGGGTGCCGATCGCCATCGGCACCATGTTGGCGCCGACGGCTGCGGCCGAACCGGAGGAGGAGCCGCCGGGCGTGCGGGCCGGGTCGAACGGATTAGTGGTCGGCCCGGGATGCGAGCCGCCGAGCTCGGCCGTCACGGTCTTGGCGAGGATCACGGCGCCCGCCTGGCGCAGCGCCCAGACGGCGGCATTATCACGCTTGGGAAAGTTTCCCTTCATCGCCGCACAGCCCATCTCGGTGGGCATGTCCCGGGTCTCGAGCAGGTCCTTGATGCCGACCGGCATGCCGTCGATCGACGACAGCGGCCTGCCGGCCTTCCAGCGCGCCGCGCTGGCGTCGGCGTCGGCGCGGGCCCCCGACTCGTTGATCGCGGTGAGCGCTTTAACGATGGGCTCGCGCGCCGCGATGGTCTCGAGGCAGCGCTCCAAGTAGGCGCGCGGGCTGTCGTTGCCGTCGGTGAAACGGCGCGCAGCGTCATGGAAGGTTAGAGGCTTGTACTCGGCATATCGGGTCATGGGCGGGGAGCCTAGCACGGCCGGGTGGGCGGAGAGGCCTCCCGCCGCGACTGGCAGCTTGCCCTTGTCGTCATACCGGACCTGGCGTCGGGGCGCCGCCGACCGCCCCATGGCACTTTCTTGTCACACGACCTGATCCTCGAGCGCGGACAGATCCTTCGGCAGTAGACGCTTGAACAGGGCGAGCGCGCGGCGGCCTTCCTTCGGCGGCAGCGCGATGGCGTGCCGAACGGCGGCCGCAATCAGGATCATCATCGTCTGGGCGAAGACGACCAGGGTTTCGTCTGGCACGGTCGGTGCAAGGGGGCGCAGTGCGTCCGACAGCAGGCTGGCGAGGAAGGCGACGTCGGCCGAGTCGAGCTCCTGAAGCGCGCGATCGGCCTGGGTCGCTTGCCAGATGTCGCGCATCACCGGCTCCTCGAGGAACATGCGGTAGTAGCCATCGGTGATGCGGCCCAGCGTGGAATGCAGGTCGGCATGCCGGGTCATCGCGGTCAGGTCGCGCCGCACGCAGGCGTGGCTGATCGCGTTGTAGCGCTCGGCCAGCGTGCCGATGATCGACGTCTTGTCGGGGAAATACTGGTAGAGCGAGCCGAAGGCGATGCCCGTCCGCTCGACGATGTCGCTCATGCGGAAGGCCTCGCTGCCTTTTTCCGCCATCACCTCGGTCGCACAGGCGAGGATGCGCTCGAAACGCTCGCGGCTGCGCTGCTGCGTCGGCGTTCTGCGCGCCAGTGCGGGCGCCGTCGGCGCGGGCCGCGCCGTGGTCGACGCGCCGGGTCGGGCCGTCTTCGATCTTTCTCCTGTCCTTCGAGCACTCATCGCTTGACGAATCTAATACGAGAGTTTATCGCGTTTATCAAATACGAGGATATCTCGTATTTGTACGGAAAATGGAGAAACCCATGACCGGTTTCGTCATCGCCGGGCTGCTGTGGTTCTCGGCGGCGGGTTGCGGCCTGCTAGCCGGGCTCTACTTCGCCTTCTCAGCTTTCATCATGACGTCGCTCGACCGCATCGGACCGGCTGCCGGCATCGCAGCGATGAACGCGATCAACGTCGACATCGTGAAGTCGCTGTTCATGCCACTCTATTTCGGGACCACCGTGACCAGCGGCGCGCTGGCCGTTGTCGGGCTGCTGCGCTGGGGCGAGCCGGGATCGCTCCGCCTGCTGGCCGGTGGCGTGATCTTTGTCGTCGGTATGTTCGTCGTCACGATGCTGTTCAACGTGCCGCTCAACAACGCGCTTGCCGCGGTCGATCCGGCGAGCAGCGAGGGAGCGGCGGTATGGGCGCGCTATTGCCGGGACTGGACGATGTGGAACCACGTGCGGACGGTGGCTTGCACCGTCGCGACCATCCTCTTCATCGCCGCGCTGGGGGCTCGGTAGTGCCCGGGCTTGCGCTTGCCGTGGGCGGTGATGCAGGAGTCTGGCATGGGCTGGTTGGCGTCGCATGTTCCGTTGGGCCACGAACGGAGACGCGTTAGCATCTGATGCATGCGCACCACCCTCGATATCGCCGATGACGTCCTTCAGGCCGCGAAGGAGCGGGCGCGTCGCGAAAAGAAAACCGCAGGAGAGGTCATATCGGAGCTCGCCCGCGCAGCGCTGACGGCCTCCCCGCATCCGTCGGCGCGACAAGTGAAAAAGGCGCTCTACGGCTTTCGGCCATTTCCCAAGCGTGGGCGAATCGTCACCAACGAGATGGTCGACTTGTTGCGCCAGGAAGACGCCTACTGATGCGAGCGCTCCCGGATGTGAACGTTCCTCCTTCGACGCGGCCGTGTCCGTCGATGCGGTCAGAAGCGCCGGAAAGAGGCATCTCCTGACACTCTAGTGCAGGCCAGCCTTTCCGCGGATCGGTCAGGTCAGGCCGGCAGGCGCCTGTCGTAGTCCTGCTTGAGGCGGCTCCAGCCGTCCCAGAACGGTTCGCTCTCGGTGCCGCTCACGCGGGCAACCAGAACGTCGAGGTGTATGTGCCAACCCGCGCCGACCATCAGCATGGTGCCGCGATCGGGCAGGCGGCGATGGATCACGGTGATGAGCACCTTGTGGTCCCTGGGCTCGAGCTCGAAGGTGACGTCGCCGCCGTTGTCCCACGTGAACGACAGCCGGCGCGGCGGGTCGAGCTCAGTAATGCGGCTCTGCATGCGGTGCTCGTCGCCGAAGCCGGCCGGCCGCGCACCGGGCGGGTCGGTCAGCTCGTCGTGGCGCCACACCAACTCGAAGGGCGCGCCGACCTCCAGCTTCATCTCACCTGCGGCAAGCCATTTGCGGCGCAGGTCGCTTTCCGTGAGATGCGCCCCGACTCGCTCGATCGGGCCGGGCAGCAGACGCTGGATCCTGAGGGTGGCAGATTCGGTCAGGGTGCCGTAGGCGTCGGGAGCTGTGAGGGTGGTCATTGCTTGTCTCCTTTGCGGGGTGGAGAGGCGGTCTCGACGTCCTGCCGAAGCAGCCGTTCGAGGATGTCGAGACGATTGCTCCAGAATTGCTCGTAGAAGCTCAGCCATTCGTGGGCGCCGGCGAGCGGCCCGGGCTCGAGGTGGCAATGATGGGTACGGCCACGCACCTCGCGGCGGACCAGGCCGGCGCTCTCCAGCGCCTTGATGTGCTTTGAGGCCGCCTGCAGGGAGATCGCGAACGGCTCCGCCAGCTGCCCGACCGTGCGTTCGCCGCTGGCCAGTTCGCGCAACATGCGCCGGCGCGTGGCGTCGCCAAGCGCGTGGAAAACGGCATTCAGTAGCGGTGTTGATAATTCAACCATATGGTTGAATACGGGGGCGATACATAAATTGTCAACCAGTGGGTTGAATTTTGAGTTCCTTTCCAACTGGCTAGTTTTGGACTAGTATCTGGTCCAGAAAGACGAGAGACCGATGCGAATTTCCGTAAGTGAGGCCAAGGCCCAGCTAACCGAGTTAGTTCGACGCGCGGAAGCTGGCGATGAGATCATTCTGACCCGGCATGGCCAAGCTGCGGTGCGTCTCGTCCCGATGAAGGCGGCTGTGGACAGCGAGTCGCGCAGAGCCTTGCTCGAAGCGGCACGAGCCTCCGGCCGCGGCAAGGCCACCATCGGACCATCGGCGGCGCGAAGCCAGGATTTCCTGTACGGCGATGACGGTTTGCCCGGATGATCGCCGTCGATACTTCGGCTTTGATGGCCATTGTGCTCGATGAGCCCGAGGCGGGAGCCTGCATCGCTGCGCTCGCTTCGGAGGATGAGATCCTGATTTCCGCCGGAACGGTAGCGGAAGCCCTCATCGTGGCCCGGCGACGCAATGTCGGCGAGGAGATGACCGGTCTTGTCGATAGGCTTGGCCTGGAGGTCGTCACGATCACAGCCGCGGCGGCACGGAGAATTGCCGACACCTATGAACGTTGGGGCAAGGGGCTTAGCCCGGCGGCACTCAACCTGGGTGATTGCTTCGCCTACGAAGTGGCGAAGGAACATGATTGTCGGCTTCTGTTCATCGGCGAGGACTTCTCGAAGACGGATATCGACAGCGTTCTGTGACGATTGTGCGCGGCAAAAAATGTGCTCCAGTCCGTCTCACGGCCCCGCGAACCACAGCTTCGGGTCGGCGGCACGCACGCGTGCCTCGGGCAGGCCGAGCTCGCGGCGCACGATGTTGGTTCCCTCGACCAGAGCGACGCACTTGTAGAAGGCGATGCGTCGCGACAGGCCCTCTCGGCCGAAGCCGCAGTCGGTGCTGATGATCAATTGCTCCTTGGGGATGAACTCCAGCGCCTTGCGGATCAACGCGGCCACGTGCTCGGCTGGCTCGACGACCGTGTTGCAATGATTGACGACGCCGATGGCGATCTTCTTGTCGGTCTTGACGTGCTTGAACAGCGGCAGGTCGCGGCCCTCCGAGCTGGCACACTCGATCGTGAGCACGTCGCAGTTCAATTGCAGCAGATGAGGCAGGCCGCGCTCGTAGCTCGGCACCTCCCAATGCACGCGCTGCTGGTTGGGATTGCCCCAGCAGGTGTGCACCCAGATCTCGGCATTGACGTCGGCGAGCTGGCGATTGAACGCCTCGGTCTGGAACTCCAGGTCGGAGTCCGTCGTGCCGGCCTGCAGGGCGCGACTGTGATGCGGCGGCTCCTCGACCTGGATCAGCGGGCAACCGGCATCGGCCAGCGCGCGGAACTCGGCATTCATGATGTCGCAGAGGTCGAGGATCATCGCCTTGTCGTCGTCGTAGAATTCGTTCCACAGCATCGACGCCAGGGCCGGCGCGCAGATCGCGCCGAACTTCAACGGTCGGTCGGTGAGCCGCTGTGCCACCTTCCACAGCTCGGTGTACTCGAGCGGGCCGCGCGACAGCTTCTCGCGCACCACGCCGGGCTGATACGCTTCCTGCACTTCCCACAGGATCTTTCCGGGCCGCAGGCCGTGCCGTGACATCCAGCCGCGCGAGGTGTCGCGATGTCCCTTCACGCCACCCAGCCGCTCTATCGGGTAGAAGAACCACGACTTGCCGCCGACCGTGAGATCGAAACGGCTGTCGCCATCGGTCACGATATCGAGCCCGGCCGCCTCCTGCTCGGCGATGATGCTGGCGACGGCGTCGAGATACTGCTCGCGGAACAGCGAATCGCCCAGCGCCGACTTGAACGAGCGCCCCTCCAGGCTGCGGTCGAACCACAACGGCCGCGGATAGGAGCCGGTGACGGTGGTCGGCAGGATCATGTCGCGCGTGACGGTGAGCACGGGGCGTCTCCTCGCTTGGTTGCGCCGCCGAGAGGATAGTGCGGCGCTCGCGACGCTGGAAAGTGCGGATCTGAGTGCGCCGTCGACCTGCGCATGGGGTTGCCCACAGCCGTGATCCGCGCCGTTGGTGCTAGGCTCGCCGCTGCCGAGAAGGGCGGCGGCATGGCGCGTACCGACGCAAGCTGCCACTCATGGCGGAAAGACGAGATGGACACACGGCGACAGAACGCGAGGAACGGAAAGGCGAGCAAGCCTGCCAGGCCGGCGCGGCTCTTGCGAACACGCCGGCCGGCCGATCTTTCGCCGGTGGACTGGCAGCGCGGCCTGCGCCAGCAATTCGGCCAGGAGCAGGCATTCGGGCTGGAGAACCTCGGCCGCGAACGGTTCTACTCCGAGTTTCGCGTGACCAACCCGGCTTCGAGATCGAGCTACCGTGTCGTGATTCGCGGGCCCGGGCCGGGCGGCAACTTCTGCTCGTGCCCCGACTACGCCACCAACGAGCTCGGCACGTGCAAGCACATCGAGTTCACTCTCGGCAAACTGAGGGAGAAGCCCGGTGCCAAGGCAGCGTTCGCGCGCGGCTACTGGCCGGCCTTCTCGGAAGTCTATCTGCGTACCGACGGCAGGCGGCGCGTGCATTTCCGCACCGGCACCGACTGCCCGCCCGTCGTGGCGGCCGCCGCCGCCCGGTTGTTCGATCTCGAGCATGACAGCGAGCTGCCGGACGCGCGGTTGGGCGAGCTCGGTGGCTTCATCGCCATGGCGGCCAAGACCGGCCACGAGGTCCGCGCCTATGACGATGCGCTTGATTTCGTCGCCGGAAGGCTGGATGCGGAGCGGCGCGCAGCAACGCTGGCCCGGATGTTCCCGAGCGGAGCGACGGATCCCGGGCTCGGTGGGCTGCTCAAGGTGCCGCTCTTTCCCTACCAGGCCGAAGGCGTGCTGTTCGCGGCGAGGGTGGGGCGGGCGCTGATCGGCGATGACATGGGTCTCGGCAAGACCATCCAGGCGATCGGCGCCACCGAGCTGCTGGCGCGTCTTTTCGGCGTCACGCGCGTGCTGGTGGTCTGCCCGACATCGCTCAAGTACCAGTGGCAGAGCGAGATCGAGCGCTTCCTCGGGCGGCGGCCGGAACGCGCCGTGCGAGTCATTGCCGGCGGCCGCGTCCAGCGGCGCAAGGACTTCGCGCTGGACGATTTCTGCAAGATCACGAACTACGAGAAGCTCGAGCCCGATCTCGACCTGATCGCTGCCTGGGCGCCCGAGGTCGTGATCGTCGACGAGGCGCAGCGCATCAAGAACTGGAACACCATTGCCGCTCGTGCGCTGAAGTGCATCGACAGTGCCTACGCCTTCGTGCTGACCGGCACGCCGCTGGAGAACAAGCTGGAGGAGCTGGTCTCGATCGTCCAATTCGTCGACCAGCATCGTCTGGGCCCGACCTGGAAGCTGCTGCACGAGCACCAGGTCAAGGACGAGAGCGGCCGCGTCGTCGGCTACACGGCGCTCGAGAAGATCGGCCAGACGCTGGCGCCGATCATGATCCGTCGGCGCAAGTCGGAGGTGCTGCGCCAGCTGCCCGGCCGGACGGACCAGAACATCCTGGTGCCGATGACCGAGATGCAGCTGGACTACCACCGCGAGAATGCCGCCATCGTGATGCGGATCGTGCAGCGCTGGCGCAAGACCGGATTCCTGTCCGACAAGGACCAGCGCCGGATGACCTGCGCCCTGCAGAACATGCGCATGTCGTGCGACAGCACGTATCTCGTCGACAACGAGACCGACCATGGCGTCAAGGCTGACGAGCTCGCCGCGCTGCTCGTCGACCTGTTCGCCGATCCCGATGCCAAGGCTGTCGTCTTCTCGCAATGGACGCGCACCCACGACATCGTCATCCGCCGGCTCGAGGCGCACGGCATCGGCTATGTGAGCTTCCATGGCGGCGTGGCGTCGGAGAACCGGCCGGCCCTGGTCCAGCGCTTTCGCGACGACCCGGCCTGCCGGGTCTTCCTGTCGACCGATGCCGGCAGTACCGGCCTCAACCTGCAGCACGCGTCGACCCTGATCAACATGGACCTGCCGTGGAATCCCGCGGTCCTCGAGCAGCGCGCCGCGCGCATCCATCGCCTCGGCCAGGTGCGGCCCGTCCGCATCGTCAATTTCGTGGCCAAGGGCACGATCGAGGAAGGCATGCTCTCGGTGCTGGCCTTCAAGCGTTCGCTCTCGGCCGGCATCCTCGACGGCGGCGGCAGCGAGATCTCACTCGGCGGATCGCGCCTCAACCGCTTCATGAAGGAAGTGGAAAGCGTCACCGGGCAGATGGGCGAGAGCGAGGCCGTCACGCCCGACGAGGAGATCGCGGGTGCAGGTTCGGTTCCGTCGACCGATGGTGCGCTCGGGGCCGACGGGGCTTCGGCGCCCGCTTCTGTCGATCTCGACGGGGCGCCTGCCTCGTCCCGGGCCAACGGCGCTCCACCGAAGGACAGCGGCAGCGCCGACCCATGGGCGGCGTTGGTGCAGATCGGTGCGCAGGTGATCACCGCCTTTGCCTCCTCGGGGCGCACCGACGCGCCGGCCCATCCCTGGATCGAGCGCGATCCGGTGACCGGTGGACAAAGCCTGAAGGTGCCGTTGCCGCCACCGGAGATCGCGCGGCAGCTTGCCGACGCCCTGTCGGTGCTGGCCGATCGCCTGCGCGCGCCTCCCGCGTGAGGCAGGCGACTGGGCCCATACTTCCGAGGATTGGCCTGCAGATGAGCGAGTATCATCGAGCGGCCGGGCAACTACGGCTTGAGGTAAGGACGCGATCGAACCGGTGACGTCGACCTCGAGGCGCTACTGCTCGTCGAGATCGTCGAGCAGAGAATCGGTCACAGATTCTTCGGCAATCGATATCTGGTGTCGTTCCATCGCGGTCGTCAACGACTCGTCCCACGCCGCAGCGACCGGCGTGCCGTGGAGCGATCCCTGATGGGCCTGGGGCGTCCCGATGGCCGCCAGATAGTCCGCGGCGCCGAGCCGCCACGGCAGCGCGCCATGGTCGCGCAGGACGGTGTTGGCGATGGTTATGCCGGGCCAGTCGAAGTCGCCGTGGTAGAAGAGGCGAGCGCCGGCGCGCGCGAGCTGCGTCAGGAGGGTTCGCTGCGCAGCTCCCGGCATGCCATCGGTGCAGACCAGGGGGCGGCACCTAGCGCCGAGGCGATCTGCAGCAATGGCGACCAGGTTGGGATTCTCGCAGACGTGGACGTCGCGACCTCCGACCATCCAGCGCCGAGAGGTACGCACCAGGGCGCGCAGGGAGATGAACGACGGCTCGCCGCGTGTCCGGCCGTCCCCATCCTCTGTCGCAAGGTTTAGGAACAGGGCGGGCCGCGCCAGCTCGTTGACCAGGACGCCGGCCGCCGCCCAGATGTCGCGCGCCCGCTCTGCTGCCGCTCCCTCTCCGGTCGTCGCTGCATCGGCCTCGTCCATCGGCGCGACGGCACGGCGCTGCACGGCGAGGACGAGAGTCGCCACGGGCTGGCCGTCGTCGAGGGCGTGGGCATCGCCAAGCGTTTCCGCCGCCAGCTGAGATCGCGCCTGCCCCTTGGCCGGCAAGCGCCGCAGCACCGCTTCGGCCTGCTGGCACAATCGTCCGGCTGCCGCCGGATCCTGCCGCGCCAGGCGCTTCAGCAGGCCGACGCATGCTGGCGTCAGCAGCTCGGCCAATCCAGGATGACGGCACTCCGCGATCACCTCGGCCCATTGTGCCTGGTGGCGCACGCGTAATGCAGCGAGGTTGGCGATCGGCCCGTCGAGCCGCTCCAGCGCATCGCGCAACGAATCGGCGACGCCGGCACGCTGCAGCGATGCATCGATCATTCGGACGTCGATCCCCAGGGAGCTGGAGAACCGCTGCGGGCGGCCGATCAGCGAGGCCAGGGCCGCGTGCTCCTGAGCGTCGAGCCCGGCGATCCGGACGTGCTCGACGGGCTCGCCGGGCATCGCGCGCTCGAAGCGGCGTCGCAGGCGCCGGCGCAGCGACGCGAGCTGGTCGCCGCCGAGCAGGCGCTCCAGGCGCAAGTCGGCAGGCTTGCTCATCCCGGTGCATACCGGCGGTCAGGATCGGCGTCGAGCGTCTTCGCTTTGCCGTCCCAGCTCCAGCGCGAGACGAAGACGGCGTCGATGCCTTCGCGCCGCTGCAGCTGGCAGATCGCCACGCCCGGCAGCTCGGCGTAGCAGCCCCATTCACGCTCGCTGGTGATGACGAAATCGAGATCGAACTCACGGATCAGCGCCATGCAGTGGGCGCGCGCGGCATCGTCGATGCCGGCGAAAGCCTCGTCCAGCAGCATCAGGCGCGGCGCCAGGGCATGGGCGCCCTGGCTGTAGAAGCTCGCCACCGCGGCGAACAGCGGCACCGTGAGCCCGAGCGCGCGCTCGCCGCTGGAGGCAGGGCCCGACAGCTTGCGCCAGCTGCCCTCCTGCCAGCGCTCGACGCGGAAGCGGTGCCAGCGCCGGTAGTCGAGCGCCGCGGCGAGCTGATCGAGCAGGCTGCCGCCCCTGCCGCCGATGGCCTCGGCACGCTCGCGCTCGGCGGCGATGCATTGCTGCAGCATGGCGCCGACCACGCTGCGATCCTCGGCCGACCACAGGTCGGCGCTGGTGTTGAGCAGGCGCCGTCGCGCCGCCTCGAGCCCGACGGGTGCGCCTTCGTCCTCGCCCAGCGTTTGCCACACCAGGCGGAAGCGCACCCCGGTGCTGGTCGGGCGCTTGTGCAGCTCCTTGTTGATCGCGTCGCGCTGGCGTTCCGCTCCCTGCAGCAGGCGCTGGATCTCGGAGGCGATCTCGGCCTGCAGGTGGTTCTCCAGGATGGCGCGTTCCTTGGCCGTGAGCAGCTCGCTGCGCTGCGCGATCTCCTCGCCCAGCAGCGCGGCCAGGCGGTCGGGGCGTTCGGGCCGGTTCTGATAGACGATGTGGACGACGAAGCCCCAGTCGCCATGGTCGGCGATCGTCTGGTGCGCGAGCGCGCTCAGGGCGCGCTGCAGCTCGGCAAAGCCTTCGTTCGCTTGGCGCTGCACGCGGGTCCAGCTGTCGTCGTCGTCCGCGAGCCCGGCGAGCGCCTGCTCGGCGCGCCGAGCCAGCGTGAGCGCGGGATCGATGGTCCACGGCGCGGCGAGGTCGGGCAGTTCCATCTGCGGCAGGGCCGCCGCGAACAGCCCAGTGGCCACGAACTGCTGCCAGCGGGACACCACGAGGGATCGCTGTTCGGCGCGCTGCTGCAGCAGCGCCTCGGCGGTGTCCGCCTTCTCCCTGGCGACGGCATGAGCTGCACCGGCCGCATGAAGGGCCGCGTTGGCGCGTTTCAAGGCGCCGTCGCAGGCATTCATTTCGAGTCGCGCTTCGGCCAGGCGCCGTTGCAGCGCCGCGACCTCCGCGCCCACCGCCTGGCGTAACTCTTCGAAGCGGGCGGATGCCTCCTCCGCTTCGCTGCGGGCGATGCCGAGGCGCTCCTCGCTGAGGTGAAGATCCTCGCGCGCCTCGGCCTCGCGGTCTCTTCGCCGTTGCAGCTCGGGCACGGCGAGGCGCAGCTCGTGGCTTCCCTGGACAAGCTGCACCAGCGTATCGCGATAGTGGTCGAGCGCGACCTCCACGGGACGCAATCCAGCGAGCTGCTCGGGAAGCCGCAGGTCGGCCGCGTCTCTCGCCAACCGCTCGCGCGCGGCGCGCGCTGCCGCTTCGGCCTCGCGGCACCGATTGTCCGCCTCGACAAATCTTTCCTGAGCGCGTTGCAGCTCCCTGGCGTTGTTCGCAGCGACGATGTGGGCATGCTTGAGATCGTCATCGGTCGGGGCGCGGCGCCATTCTGCCTCGGCGCGGCGCCGGTCACCGGCGAGCTGCTCGAGCAACCCATCCACCTCGGCCAGCTGACGCTCGAGCAGTCCCAGGCTGTCGGCGATCTCGGCCAGTCGGCGTGCCCGCGCCGCCGCTCGGGCCGCATGACCGATGTAGGCGGCGACGGGCTTCGCCCAGGCGCCGGCCAAGGTGCCGAGGCGGAAGCGGCCATCGGGCGAGACCCAGGCCTCGGCATCGGATGGCTCGTCGGGCGAGCAGGCGATGCTCGACAGCACGCGTTCGACAACAGCGGCCGCGACCGGGCTGTCGCTCGGCACGGACACTGCCAGCCAATCCGTGAGGGGATTGGGCTGCGGGCGACGCACCACCAGCTGCGTGTCGTCGAGGACCGCTTTTCCGTCGAAAGTCTGGAGGCGACCGTCGGCAGTGACCCAGGCATCGAGCAGGCCGGAGACCTCGAGCGCCGCCTCGAGGCTGGCGCGCTCGGGCTCCGTCACCGACTCGCGAAAGTCGACGAGGTGCCAGAGCGGAGCGCCGGCGCGGGCGCTGCGCGTATCCGGGCTGCGGGTGTAGGGCGGGGGCGGGCTCGCATCGGCGCCCGCTTCGAGACGGGCGCGCTCGTCCTCGAGTGCCGAGACCTCGCTCCCCAAAGTCTGGCGCCGGCTCGCGAGCAAGGCGTTGCGCTCGGCCAACCGCTCGGTGGCGCACTGCTGGGCGGTCTGCAGCGCGCGTCGCGCCGGACTATCGCCCACCAAGCCGACCACCCATTCAGCCAGCGCGTCGAGGACGGCCGCCGCTTCGTCCGGGTCGACGGTCAGGATTTCGAGCCCTTCCAGATGGCGTTGCCAATGCTCGACCAAGACGCGTCCGGCGCGGTCCACCTCGGCATCGGCTTTGCCGCGGCGCGCCTCGGCCGTATCGGCATCGAGCTGCCGCTCGTCGCGCAGCTGGCGGCTTTGCGCGTGCAGGGCTTCCGCCTTCTCGGCTTCGGCATGACGGTCCCGGAGCACGCTGATCTGCTCGCGCCGGCCGGCGACCACAGTGCGCAGCTCGCGGTCGGCGGCCTCGAAGCTCCGCGAATCGAGACCGACCAGGGCAGCGCTATCGAGGCCGGCAAGGGGACTCGCGGCATGGGCGACGGCAATTCCGGCAGGGTCGGCATGCCCTGCAGCCTCGAGGCGCAGCCGGGACCACGTCTGCTCAGCGCGTTCGACCCGCTGCGCGGCACGGCCGGCATCGTCGACGCTGGCAGATAAGCGCCGCTCGGCTTCGCGTGTCGCCGCGTCCGCGGTGCTTGATGATTCTCGCCGCGCCTTCGCCTCCTTCTCCGCCTGGTCGAGACGGACGGCGTCCTGCATGGTCGGGTGAAGTTGCAGGGCTTCGTGGCGCGCTCGCGCGCCGGCGAGGCCGATCTCGGCCTGGTCGCGGGTCGATCGGGCGCGTTCTTCCTCGCGCGCCGCCGCTTCGAGATGGGTCTGCGCTTCACCCCGCGCCCGGCTGGCGTTGTCGAAGTCCGTCTGCGCCTGGCGGAGGACCCGAGCCTGGCGGCGGCTTTGCGTCCCCGCATAGGCGCGATAGCGCTGCTCGAACCGGTCGACAGCATGCGCCAAAGCCTGGAACTCCTCGAGCTGGCGGCGATCCTCCTCCAGCTGGCCGAGCGCCTGGGCGACGTCGGCGAGCAGCTCCGGGGCGAGGGGCGGCAAGGCCTCGGTCAGCGCATTCGAGAGAGCCGTCTCATCCGGCTTGCGCGACAGCTGCGGCTGGCGAAGCTGGATCAGCGTATCTATCAGTGCGTCGTACCGCCTGGTGCCGAGGTGCAGCAGCCGCTCGTCGACGGCGCGACGGTAGTCCTTCGCCGAGTCGAAGACCTGGCCGCGGCCCTCGAGAAGGTCGCGCAGCCGCTCTTTGGTCAGCACCACGCGCTGCGGGCTGGTCAGCCAGATGTCGCTGTTGATGCGCGCCGGACGGTCGCTGTCCTCGATGATGAAGAACCAGCTGTCCACCTGCGGCCGGCTGGCCGTCGCCGAAAGACCGGCGCCGAGGGAGAGGTAGTGCGCGGTGCCGTCCGCGGCGCGGCGGCCGAACTCGATCCAGGCATAGCCCATGCGCCTGGGATAGCTGTTCATCAGCAGGTTCCAGGCCATCCGCTTACCGCTGTCGCCGTCCGGCTCGATGCGCGACGGCTTGAGCTGGGCGTCGAGCAGGAAGGGCAGTGTGAGCGACAGCACCTTCGACTTGCCCGTCCCGTTGTTGCCACGCAGCAGCAGATGGCCGTCGCGAAACCAGAACTCCTCGCTGTCGTAGTGAAACAGCTCGACCAGGCCCAGGCGAAGCGGCTGCCAGCGCTCCCGCGATGGCGTCGGCAGGGTGGGTTTCGGCGACGCCCACTCGAGCAGAGCTGCGCCGTCGTTCATGCGAGCCCCATGCGGGAGTCGCGGATCTCCGCCTCGCCGAGCGCAAATCGGGACAGTGCCGGCCGCGGCCGGACGAAAGCGGAAAGGCGCTCGACGAGCTGCAGCTTCTCGAGGCGGTCGAGGGCCAGGAAGGCGAGCTCGCGCTCGCCGCCGGGCTCGCGGGCCGACTTGCGCCAATAGCGGCCGAAGCGCTGCTTGGCGTCGCCGAGGAACGCCACGACGTCCTGCTCGTGGACTTCGAGAGAGGAGTCGGTTGCCGTCGTGCCATTCTTCCGACGCTGCCGTTGGCGCGTTGCCAGGAATTCGGCGACCAGCAGGGTGGCATGAGCCTCGGTTCCCTCGGCCGGCATCGCGACATCGGTGAGCGAGCCCGCCTCGTCGGCCAGGGCCAAGCCTTCCGCCCGCTGCTCGGCGACGAGGCCGCTGGCATCGCACAGGCGGGACGCCATGGCGCCGCGCTGGTTGACGAAATAGCCTCGCGAGTCCGGCTCCAGCTGGTCGAGATAGATTACCGGATCGTCGAGCAGCCGCCGGGCGAGCGCATGGCGCAGCGCCGTGCGGCGGCCTTCGTCGCTGTCCGCCACGTGCTCATCGACAAGGGAACGCAGTCGCTGATCGAGCGATCGGGGCGCCTGCTCCGGCGCCCAGGTCGACGGGCCGCGCACCGCCGCCAGGAGACCGGCGAGCAGCCGGCGCTGTACGTCGTAGAGCGCATCCGCCTGGTCGCCGGCCTGGACAAAGGCTTCTTCGTCGCCGGCAACGCGTTGCAGCACACCGAGACTCAGCAGCGTGCGGCAAACGGCGACCAGCTCGCGCCGGGCATGCTGCGTCTCGAGGGTGAAGGTGTATCCGAGCGCCGCCAGCGCCGGGTCTGCGGCCAGCTCCGGTATCCTCTCGCCCAGCAGGCGCAAGGTGATCTGCGGATCGGCGCGTTCGAGCACCGCCGAGGCGAGGCAAAGCAGCACGTAGCGCCGGCGATCGTAGCCGGCCAGCCCGCGCGTCGCGTCGTCGAGGTTGGCAGGCCTCTTGTAGAGCCGTGCGCCGTCGCGTTCGACCTGCAGGGCCCAACCGGTCTCCCGGGAGAACCAGTCGCGCAAGGCTTCCGCCTGGCGTCGGACGGCGCCGAACTCCTCGTGCGCCGGCTTCATCAACGGGGTCATCAGCAAGGCCCGCACGGCGCCGCGGAACTCCTCGCGCTGGAAGCGCCGCTGCTGCTCGCCGATGGCGCGGCTGTCGGTGCTGCGATCGGGCGTCACCGCGCGTCCCCGGTCGGCGTGATGGTGATGACGTGATCGCGTCCGGCGAATATGCCGTCCGGTGTCGCGATCTCCGCGCGCGAATCGGCCGCGAGCGGTGCCAGCCGAATATGCAGCGTTCCGTCGCCCGTTAGCCGGTCCACCGGCGCATCCGGCCCGGCCTGCTCGGTCAGCGCTTCGCCGAGCAGCCCCAGGAAGAGGCCGAAGGCATGCTTGTCGAGTGCGTCGAGCTGGGACAGCTTCGCCGGTTGGCCGGTGGCGAGTCGCCGGCGGGCCGCTTCGACCTGGTGCGCCTCCTCGATGAGATGTCGTGCCAGGCGGGCGCGATCGGCGCTGCGGTCTTTTACGCGCGGCAACGGTCCGCGTGCCGCCGCTTCACCATACTCACGTAGTCGCGGATGGATGCTCAGCGGCGGGGCGTCGGCCCACGACGTGCTGGCCGGCAGGTCGGTATCGGCGTCGGCCTCGAGCAGGAAATGGCGGGCCGGGTTGAGCGCGAAGGCGGCGCGCGCGAGGCGATGTGCCTCGCCGTCGTCGCTGCAGGCGGCGAACCAGGCGGCAAGCACGCGGAAATCCGCCGAGCGGTCGCTGCGGCCGCTGCGCCGTTCGTTGAGTGCGGCAATCGCGGCCAGGAGCTGCGGGATGGCCGACCGGGCGCGCGCCCGCAGCAGCTCGGCCTGGGGCGGCTCATGGCCGGTGCTGAGAAACCAGCCGCGCAGGCCCTTCCACCGCTCCTGCCAGGCTTGCCGGTAGCCCTGCCGGGCATCGGCCTGCTCGCGCGGATCGCCGGGTGCCGCATCGCGCGCTTCGCGCTCGGCGACCTGGGCCAGCATGGCGTCGATGTGCGGCTCTAGGTCGTTGATGCAGCGGGCGATGGCATTGGAGCGGCGGACGAGATCGCCGATGAAGCGCTCCAGGTAGTCGATCAGCCGCCGCTTGTAACTGGCCACCGCCGTCGCCTCGGCCTGCTGCAACTCGATGCTGCGCGCCACGCTCGCCATGAAGGCCTGGGCGTTCTCGGCCAGGCTCTCGAACACGCGCACCAGATCGCGCAGGATGGCGTGGGTCTTGGCGACGTCCGGTTCAGGCTCGGCGACAAGGGCCTGGAGCGCCTGCAGGCGGCTGGCGATGTCCTCGAGCGCGACCGTCTGCAGCTCCGCGCGGCGTCGAAGCGTCTGCACAAAGACGGCCAGCGCCGACTCCACGGCCTCGCCGCCGTGTGACAGCCGGTAGAGAAAGCGGGCCCGGTAGAAGTCGCTAAGGGTGGAAACGCGGGCAGTGTCGGGGTGCGACTCGAGGTTGCCCCACGCCGTGAGCTGGGCCAGCGCCGCCGTCACGTCCTCGATGCGCGGCGGGGTGCCGCCTTGGGAGTTTCCCCAGTCGGCATCGGCCAGGACCTCGTCCGGCCGCAGCTGCAGGCGATACTGCCGCTTCGCCGCCGCGAACACATCCATGATGCAGCGATAGAGCGCGCCCTTTTCCGCGCTCAGATGCCGAAACAGCTCGGACGTCTCGTTGGTAATGTGCATGCAGTGCCTTGGGCGGCCTTCTGTGTTGTTTTCGCTTTGTTCTCGCCATCCGTCAAGCCGTCGCGTTCTGGAAGGCGATGCCGGGGATGGGGCTCATCGCGGCGCCATCAAGCACCTACACCGAAGCGGCGCTGGATCTCATCCTCGCCCATGCGATCGAAGGCGTCGGGCACCGCAATTTCTCCCGCCATGAAGCCGAGACGCTGCGACCCGACCCTGTCGTTGCCGTCGAGCGGCAGGACCTTCACGAGCGGCTTTCCAGCCTTCGCAATGATGAGCCTTCCCCTCTGGCTGCCCGTTCGATCAATCGCGACAGATGGGTCTTGGCTTCGTGAATATTGACTGGTCGCATCCTTGCCTTTGTAAACCAAGTTTATCGAACTTGGTTTATCTGGAACCGATTGAAAAGGTCTGTCCTGGCGGAATGCCGCACAAATGGCGGCGCGTTCTGACTACGCCAAGGGAAGCCGATCGTCCCTACGGCGTCGGGGTTACCCGCCGCCACAGGTCGTTGAAGGCGATGCTGTCGTAGAAGGCGTGCGCCTTGAGGATCTTGCCGTCGCGCAGCTCCAGGAACCAGGCGTAGGTGTTGACGTAGGGTTTTCCGTCCCGCGCCACGCCACTGGCGTCGAAGAAGATGATCACGCTGTCGCCATCGACGTTGAGCGAGCGGATGGTCGGCTTCAGGCCCTGGCTCATGCGGGCATTGAACGGATGGATCACCTCGTTCATGAACGCGGCCTTACTGGGATAGGCTTTCGAAGCGTCGGAGCGGCCGACGATGGTCCAGGTGGCGTCGTCGGCGAGCAGATCGAAGGGGCTGCCGGTGCCGGCGCGCCAGGCGGCGAAGCATGTCTCGACCAGCGTCTTGTTGCGGGCCTCGGTGGCGGTGAGAGATCGGGTCATCGGTCGGTCTCCGGTGGCTTGGGCATGAAGGGGCAGGGTGGGCGACAGCATTGCGGCGAGGAATAGGGCGAGCAGCTTGCATCGGGTCATCGGTGGGCCTCATTCGGATGCGGGGTCAGGAGGTCGGTGAAGCCTGCACGGTGAAGCATCTCGGCGCGCACGCGATCGCTGACGGCAAGGGCGATCGAGGCGCCGTCGTCGCTCGGGTCGACATGCACGCGGAAAGGGCGTTCGCCGAACGGCGCGTCGACCACGCCGGCAATGGCGCCGGCAACCTGCGCGGGATCGGCGTCATCGGGAACGATCCTGTCGAAGGCGCCGCGGATCTGGCGCGCGATGTCGGCATAGGGGCCGGCCTCGTAGACAGCGGCGCGCGCGGTGTCGGCCGGTTGCTGCGAGAGCGCGTACGGACTGGTGCCGCGAGTGAAGATGCCTGGGACGACAATCGAGGTCTCGATGCCCCAGCGCACGAGCTCGCGGGCATAGTGGACGGCGAGGGCATCCATGCCTGCCTTGGCCGCGAGGTAGGGCGCGAGATAAGGCAACGTACCGCCGGCCACGCCCGAGGCCGACACCCAGACGAGCAAGCCTTGGCGCTGCTGACGCATGAAGGGGAGAGCCGCTCGATTGACGCGCTGCGTCGACAGCACGTTGACGTCGAACAGCTCGGCGAGCTGGCCGGGCGTGAAGGCTTCGGCCGGGCCGAAGGCTCGCTGGCCGGCACTGTGGACAATCACGTCGAGCCTGCCGTGCGCCTCGATGATCCGGCTGACCGCGAGATCGACCGAGGCGTCCGAGGTGACGTCGAGTTCGAGGGCGCGCAGGTCGATGCCCTGTTCCTCGGCGTAGGCCAGCACCTCCTTGGCCTGTGCGGCATTGCGGCCGGCGAGGCCGCGCATCGAGGCGTAGACGGTGTTGCCGGAGTGGGCGAGGGCCTTCGCGCTCAGGCGTCCGAAGCCACGCGAGGCTCCGGTGACGAGGATGACCTGGCGCGGCATCGCCGGCTCAGATCCGGTTGTTCCAGGCGGCCAGCTGGTGCGCCTTCAGCATGTCCTCGGTCGCCTTGGGCACGACGTTGCGGAACTTGCCGGTGTCGGCCGGCACGATCTCGACCATGCGGTCGATCATCTCCTGCGCATCGAGATGGCCGTCGGGCGCGCTGAGGAAGGCGTCGAAGGCCTTGCGCAAGGCGGCGCGCTTGGTGAAGTGCCTGGAGTCGTCGAGCCAGCGGAAGGCCGTGTCGGCCATGGTCTCATTGTAGCCGGTGAAGTAGGCACCGGGATTGATGGTCTGGATCTTGATGCCGAACGGCGCCAGCTCCTGCTGCATCGCCTCGGCGATCGACTCCAGGGCGTGCTTGGTCGAGACGTAGACTCCCCAGTTGGCCGGCGTGAACAGGCCGCCCATCGACGAGGTGAAGACGACCTTGCCCTGCTTCTTCTGCTCGAGCCACTTGCGAACGAAGGCCTGGGTCAGGGCCAGCGGCAGGAAGACGTTGACCTCGTAGTTGCGGCGCACGAGATTAAGCGGGATCTCGAACACCGGGCCGCTCTCGCCGAGCGCGGCATTGTTCCACAGCACGTCGGCGTCCCAGCTCTGGGCGAAGGCCATGTCGTGCGGGTCGGTGAGATCGAGCTTCTCGACGCGCAGGTTGGGCAGGCCGAGCGCCTTGGCCTTCTGGCGCAGCGGCGTGACCTGCGGCGAGATCTGCGCCGTGGCGATGACGTTGTGGCCTTTCTGCGCGAGGCCGATGGCGGCGCCTTCGCCAAGGCCGGAACCGGCGCCGGTGATCAGGATGGTCTTGCTCATGGTTCTCCTCAAGGATGGAAGTCAGGGGATGAGGGCGGCGGCCGCGGCGCGGGCGACCTCGAGGTCCTGGCCGACAGAACCACCGGATACCCCGACGGCGCCGATCATCGCGCCCTCGCGGCCAATCAGCGGCAGGCCGCCGCCGAACGGCGCCAGGCCGCCGTTGCTGAGCTCGAGGCCGGGCGCCGGCGCGCCGGGCTTGCAGTAGTCCCAGATCGCCTCGCTGGGCGCGCGGAACAGCGCCGATGTCCGCGCCTTGCGCTGCGCGACGTCGATCGAGCCGAGAAGCGCGCGGTCCATGCGCAGAAACGCCTTGAGATGGGCGCCGGCATCGAGCACGACGATGTTCATGGGAACACCGAGAGCGACGGCTTTCGTCTCGCCAGCCTCGATCACGGCCTTGGCCTGGTCGGTAGTGATGGTCATGGGCCTCATCTAGTCCGCGAGGACTGGAGGCGCTGTCGCGATCTTGCTGCCGCTGTCGCGATCTTGCGACGGAACCGTTACAGGCCGCGACGGAACGCAGTGGGCGTGACGCCGGCCACCTTGCGGAAGCTCGCGGCAAAGGCGGAGGGTGTCTTGTAGCCGACGCTGAGCGCAATCTTGGTGACGCTGAGCCCGGGATCGGCGAGCAGCTGGCGTGCCCGCTCGATGCGCAGCCCGGTCAACCATTCGTGTGGCGTACGTCCTGTCGCCAGCCGAAAGGCGGTGCAGAAATGAAAGCGGCTGAGATTGACCTGGGCCGAGAGGTCGTCCAGCGCGATGTCATGGTCGAGCCGTTCGCGCATGTAGGTGGTGACGCGGCGCACCTGCCAGCGCAGCAGGCCGCGTCGTGCGGCTTCGCGGGGCGCCGTGGCGAGCGACGAATGGGCGCGCAGCAGGTGCATGCACAGGAGATCGAGGGCCTGCTCGACGAACAGACTCGCCGAGCGTTCGGGCCGGCCGGCATGGCGACAGAGTGCGCGCAGGATCTGCGCTCCCACCGGATCGGCCTCGCCGACCCGCGGCAGCAGCTCCACACGCCGTCCCGCGGGATCCCAGTGCTCGGCAAATCCTTGCAGGCGGTCGGCGCTCAGCATCACGTAGGACAGCGAGGCGTCGCTCTCGAGGTCCCAACGACCATCCCATTCCGCCGGCACGACCCCGATGGCGCCCGCACGGGCTGTTCCGGCGAACGTCCGTCCCTCGCAGCGCCAGACCCGCGGCGATGGCCGTCCGTAGTAGGTGGCGATGGCATGCGCCGGCAACCCCGGCATGGGCTCGTGCATCTCCGGATGGCGCCAGCGGCCCGTGACCAGCGTATCGCGCTTGGGAATCTCGGCAATCGACGGCACCGGTGCCGCGATCACGCCGGCGCACATGTCGAGCGCCGCGCGCTGCATCGACCGCCCAGCTACGTGGGAATCGAGATTTGTCCTGGTGAGCACATGCTCGCTCATCGGCACCTTCTCTACTCCGTACTGGCCGAACCCTGGATGACCATCAAGTACAGGCTTGTTTCCGATTGACCGGCAGCCCAGGTCTTGACGCTGGGGCTCCGTTCGGATTGCCCAGCGCAGCGATGACCTTAGCATCGAGGAGCCAGGCTCTCACAGCTCGATATCTCAATGCCAAGGTGGCAGGCGCGGGAACCCCTACCGCGGCGCCACGTCGAGCCTGACCACGATGCCCTGTAGATCTTTGGTCGGTGCCGGATAGCGCTCCATCACCAGCGGATCGTGCCCGGGGATGATGTGCTGCGGCGACGCGGCGAGCGCGCGCAGCTTGTCGTAGCCTTCGACCATATCGCCGATATGAAAGGCGGTCGGGAAGACGCGGCCCTTCTCCATGTGCTCGTAGTAGTGGCTGCAGTCGGAGGCGAGCACGAGCCAGCCGCGCTCAGTTGCGACACGCACGCATTGCAGGCCGGCGGTATGGCCGCCGATGTGGTGCAGGCTGATGCCAGGCGCGAGCTCGGCCGATCCGAGATGGAAACTGACGCGGTTCTTGAACACCAGCTTCACCATGCCGACGACGTCGTCGACTTCGTAGCCATGATTGAAGCGTCCGTGCCGCATGTAGCGACCGGTGGCATAGCTCATCTCGGTGTCCTGAAGGTGGAACTGCGCCGCAGGAAAGTCGAAGAAAGTGCCGACATGATCGTAGTGCATGTGGGTGATGATCACGTCCTTGACCGTGGCCGCGTCGACGCCGAGCAGCGCCAGGCCCTCGCGCGGCGTGCGCAGGAAGGTGCGTTTGCGTTGCCTGGCGACGGCCTCGCTGAAGCCCGTGTCGACGACGAAGCAGCGCTCGGCGTTGCGCACCAGCCAGACGAAGTAGTCCATCGGCATCGGCCCGTCGTGCGGATCGCCGCCGATGAAGTTGGAGCTTCGCGTCGCCGGGCGAGTCGCGTACTTGATGGCGTAGACTTCATATGGGGTCATGGCTGTCCTTTTTTGCGATGAGGGAGCTTCAAGCTCTTGCGGACCGCGAGCGGGTTCGCTCGCCCATGAGGATGAGCGATCGAGACGCTCGCGGTGCGCAAGATGACGAAGCGTGCCTGCTCTTCGCGGGTGACATGGAGACGGCGAGAACCATTTCATCGCCTGGTCCGGCGCGGCGGCGCAAAGGCGCGGAACGCGGCATCCACGATCTGATCGATGAAAGCGTCGGTGATTGGATCGCCCGAGACGACCTTGCGGTAGTAGAGCGGCCCGTACATGGCATCGAGGAAGAGATCGGGGTCGGTGCCGGGTGCGAGCTCGCCGGCCTCTATCGCCTGTCGCGCGAGGCGCCGTGTCTGGGCGCGCCGCGGCTGCGCGATCTGCTCGGTGTAGGCACGGCCGAGCGACGGATCGATCTGCTTGGCGCCGATCAGGGCGAGGATCGCCTGGCCCTGCCGGCCGTTGAGCAGGCGCAGGGTTGCCGTGAGCTGGCGCCGGAAGCGGTCACGGAAGCGGCCGCCGCGCGGTCCATCGGCGATCGGCGCCATGCGGGCGGCGACGCAATCGAGAGCCAGCGCGGCCCGGTTTGGCCACCAGCGATAGAGTGTGGTCTTGGCGACGCCGGCGCGCGTCGCCACGGCTTCCATCGTGACCGCCGGCAGGCCGCCTTCGGACAGCAGCTCGGCTGTTGCCGCCAGGACCTTCTCGTGCGCCGCGGCGCTGCGCGGCCGGCCACGTCGTGTGGCGTCCCTGGACACCGCCGGCTCGGTTGGCATGGATGGTCGCTACTGGCCCCTCACGGAACGCGCCGATGCCGGCCTACCCGGCAGCAGCTCGCGCCGATGTCGGCCCGATTGGGGGTCGGTCATCTCGATTTGCTCCCTGCTCATTCACTTGAGGGCGTGCCACTTCAGTGGCATGCCCCCGGTGACCTGATCATCACTTGTCCTCGGCGAGCACGGCGTCGACCGCAGCCGGATCGACCTTGATCTTCACGCCGGCGCGCTCGACCTGGAGCTTCATGGGCGAGCGGCTGTCGAGATCGTCCCAGCCGCGGTTGCGGGCCTCGTTCATCTCCTCGAGCACGAGGTTGCAGAGCCGCATCGGCACGCCGAGCTCGCGCCCGAGCCCGACCGCCAGCGAGACGTCCTTGTGCGCGAGCTTGAGCGCAAAGTCGGGCGGCGAGTACTTGTCGATCAGGAACTGCAGCTGCAGGCGATCGAAGGTGCGGCGGCGGCCCATCGCGCCCTGGCGCACCGCCTTCCACAGCGCCAGCGGCTCCATGCCGGCCTTGACGCCCATGGTGAAGACTTCGGCCAGCGCGGTCTGGATGGCGTAGCCCGCCATGTTGTGGACCAGCTTGGCTACGGTCGAGCTGCCGATCGGGCCAATGTAGGCCGCCTGGTCGCCGATCGCGTCGAGCACCTTCTTGTGCTTGTCGTAGACCGCCTTGTCGCCGCCGACCCAGATCGCGAGCTTGCCGGTCTCGGCGCCCTTGGGGCCGCCCGACACGGGGGCGTCGAAACCAAACGCACCTTTCTCGGCGAGCGCGGCGTTGACGCGCCTCATCATCGCCTGGCTGTTGGTCGAGAGATCGAAATAGGCCTTGCCGGCGCTGATGCCCTCGAGCAGCCCGTCCTTGCCGAACACGACCTTCTCGACGTCCGGCGGGCCGGGCAGGCTGGTGAAGATCACGTCGCACTGCTCGGCCACCTCCTTGGGCGAGGCGGCCCAGTCGGCGCCGCGCTCGAGATGCGGCTTGGCCGAGTCGCGCCGAATGTCGTGCACGACGAGCTTGTACTGCGACTTCTGCAGGTTGGCGGCCATGAATGCCCCCATGGTGCCGAGCCCGATGAAACCGATCTTCATGGTCTACCCCCTGGCCTTGTCGAGTGCGGTGAATTCCTCCATCGCCGCGCGCACCGCGGCGACGGCGGTCGGCACGCCGGCATAGATGCCGACATGCAGGAAGATCTCCTTCAGCTCCTCGCGTGTCAGGCCGTTGTTCAGGCCCATGCGGATGTGCGACTTCAGCTCCTCGGTACGACCCAGTGCGGTCAGCACCGAGATGGTGATCATGCTGCGCTGGGCGCGCTCGAGGCCGGGCCGGGCCCACACTGCCGCGAAGCAATGCTCGAACAGGTATTGTCTGAGATCGCGCGTCATCTCGTGCTGGGCGGCCTGCTCCATCGCTGCCTCGGCCACCTTGGGCGTGCGCATCTCGAACCACACCTCCTTGCCCTTCCTGAAGCCCTCGTTCTCGTCGAAGCTGTATTTGGTCAAGGCACTGTCCTTTCTTGATGAAAGCTCGCTGGCAGGCGCGAGACGCGATGGGGCCGGGAGCAGATGCCGGGGCAGCGTACGTCGAGGCGGCGGGTGCGGGCCGCGCCTCCCGACTCTTTGCGTTCCTCCCGAGACCGCCGGTTCGAGCCAGCGCTTGGGAAGGACGTTAGCCATACGCTACGTAGCGTTTCAATTGAGTTTCGGGCAGTTCAGCTATGCTTTGGGAAGACCTGTCGCCCGCAATGGTCAAGGGGCAGGAGCGACGGCCCCGGTGGATCGCGCCAACAGGGTGCCTCGTGCGCCCGATCTTGTCGAACGGCACCCAGGCTGTGAAGACCCAGGCTGTGAAGTGGCCGACGTGGCGATCGGAGTTACATTCCATGAAAGTGACAATTCGGCGCGTCGGGAACTCGCTGGGACTCATAATCCCTAAGTCCGTCATCGACGCTTGGGGCGTGGACGAGGGTGACCAGCTCGAGGTGACGTCGCGAGGCATCCGGCCGCCCGGCCGGGCCGGCCTCTCGTCCGAGGCCTTGGACGATCTGAAGCGCTCGATCAGCCTCGCCGTCGTGCGCCGTTTCACACCGCGCGAGATCCGCGCCCAGATACCGGCCAACCTGCGGCGTTGGCGCGGGCAAGGCGCCTGGGTATCGGCCTATGACGAATGGCAGGCCATTGCAAAGCGCGGGGACGACGGGGAGCTCTTTGCGGCGATGCTGGGTCGGGACGACACGGCGACGAGGCTGCGCGAATCGATGCCGTTCGTGGGCCTGTTGCCGCAGGCGGAGGTGCGGCGACTTCATGAAGAAGCAGCAGGTTGACCATGTGTTGCGGGCCGCAGGTCAGATCACGGCGAAAGGCAGTTCGTGATCTTCGGGAACCAGTCTCTGCATGGAAAGCATCCCGACCTGGCCGACCAGATCGTCATGTCGGCGGAGGTCGATCTGGTTGCCCCGAAACGGCCTTCCGTGACGGATCTCCTGAACGTGATCGGCGTCGATTCGCCGTTTCATGCGAGCTTCGGCTACTACGCCGATCCAGTCGACGCCACCACCGCTGTGCTGCCTCGGGGATGGAAGAACCGGCTTGTGCATCTGCCGCCGGGCGACACGGGCGGCATCAAGGGTCTCTGCCTGGACCCACACGATCTGGCGATCGCCAAATACGTGGCGCGGCGGGAAAAGGACCGGATGTTCACGCGCGAGCTTGCCCGGCGTGGGCTTGTCGCGCAGTCGCGGCTGCTTGCCTCGCTGGAGCGGACGCCTGTTAGGGTTGAGACGCGCGATCGAATTCGCGCGGACATCATGGATGATTTCGGTGCGAGCGGCAGGATCGCTTCGAGCAGGGGCGACCAGAGGTAGCAACCTGTTGCCGGCCACCGGTTGTTGGTGAGGGCGGGGGCCTTGGCCATCTGCCGCCCTCACCAAATGCATCTACGCCTGCTGCATCGCCTTCGCCCGCCTGGGCAGCTTCCAGCCCGGCCGGATGAAATGGCAGGTGTAGCCGTTGGGATAGCGCTCCAGATAATCCTGGTGCTCGGGCTCGGCCTGCCAGAAATCGCCGGCCGGAGCGAGCTCGGTCACCACCTTGCCCGGCCACAGGCCCGACTCGTTCACGTCGGCGATGGTGTCCTCGGCGACCTGCTTCTGCTCGGGGCTGGTGTAGTAGATGCCCGAGCGGTAGCTGGTGCCCCAGTCGTTGCCCTGGCGGTTGAGCGTCGTCGGATCGTGGATCTGGAAAAAGAACTCGAGCAGCTGGCGGTAGCTCATCTTGCCCGAATCGAAGATGATCTCGATGCCTTCGGCATGGCTGCCGTGGTTGCGATAGGTAGCGTTCTTGACGTCGCCGCCGGTATAGCCGACGCGGGTCGAGATCACGCCGGGGAGCTTACGGATCAGGTCCTGCATGCCCCAGAAGCAGCCGCCGGCCAGCACTGCACGTTCGTTGCTCATCGTACGTCCTCCACCTGGTCGAGATAGGCGCCATAACCCTCTTTCTCCATGTCGTCGCGATGGACGAAGCGGAGCGAGGCCGAGTTGATGCAGTAACGCAGACCGCCGCGATCTATCGGCCCGTCCTCGAAGACATGGCCGAGATGGCTGTCGCCGTGCTTGGAGCGCACCTCGGTGCGGATCATGCCGTGCGTGGCGTCGTGCAGCTCCTTGACGTTGGCGGGCTCGATCGGCTTGGTGAAGGAGGGCCAGCCGCAGCCCGATTCGTACTTGTCGGCGGAGGCGAACAGCGGCTCGCCCGACACGACGTCGACGTAGATGCCGGGCTCCTTGTTGTGCAGGTATTCGCCCGTGCCTGGATACTCGGTGCCGCTCTGCTGGGTGACGCGGAACTGCTCGCGGGTGAGCTTTGCCAGCGCCTCGGGGGTTTTCCGGTAGGTCTCCATCTTTCCTCCTGCAGCCAGTCTGCCACCGCAGTGCATATAGGTGAAACCGGCTCTTGCGCCAGCCCTGCTTACTTGCGGCCGAGCTGGCGCAGGAAGCGCTGCATCCACTCCGGCCCGGTCCGGCGCGTCGTCCGGCGCGGTCGGGTGCGCCGCCAGGCCATCAGCAGGGCGAGCGGGAACCAGTCATCGGCCTCGTCCTGCAGGCCGCGCGCCGCCAGCGAGACCTTGGGAACGGGCAGGGGCGTCACGCCCTCCTGGGTGGGGCCAGCACACAGCTGGGGCGGCGACGAGACGAGATACTCGCGGCAGATCAGCGGCCGCTCCTGGTGGATCGAGCAGCTTTCGTCCTCGAGGAAGGGGCAGGGCAGGCGAAGGGCGAAATAGGCGACCGAGAGGTCGCGGTCGCTGCGGCCCTGCCGCTGGTCGAGGCCGGCGCCCTCGATTGCTGTCTCGGCGGCCGCGAAACGCGCCTGCAGCGCTTCGCGCCGTTCCCTGGGCAGCGCAGCGACCACGCACAGCAGGCGCTCGCCCTCGCTCGGCGACACCGGCACGAGCTGGCGGCAGCAGGCGCCGCAGCCCTTGCGGCAGGATACTGTCCTGCCTGCCTCGGCCGCTGCAACCACGGCATTCACCAACCCCTGCAGGGCCGGCACGATGTCTGCCGCCTCGACCGGGCCGCTCGGCACGGTGACCGGATGGACGATGCGCAAGTCGCCTACGGCGAGGCGTAAAGTGGCAGTGGAATGGGCCATATCGGCCATATTCTGTCGGGGTCCCCGTTCTGGACGAAACCGTCGCGGCCACGCTACAAGGCCGGCATGCAAAGCGTCAGCGATATCCGCCGTACCTTCCTAGAATACTTCCGCGCCAACGGCCACGAGGTCGTGGCCTCGAGCCCGCTCGTGCCGCGCAACGACCCGACGCTGATGTTCACCAACGCCGGCATGGTGCAGTTCAAGAACGTCTTCACAGGCCTCGAGCAGCGGCCCTACAGCCGCGCCGCGACCTCGCAGAAGTGTGTGCGCGCCGGCGGCAAGCACAACGATCTCGAGAATGTCGGCTACACCGCGCGCCATCACACCTTCTTCGAGATGCTGGGCAATTTCTCGTTCGGCGACTACTTCAAGGAGCGCGCGATCGAGCTTGCCTGGAACCTGCTGACCAGGGATTTCGGCCTGCCACGCGAGAAGCTGCTGGTCACGGTGTTCCACACCGACGACGAGGCGGCCGGCTACTGGAAGAAAATCTCCGGCCTGTCGGACAGCAAGATCATCCGTATCCCGACCTCGGACAATTTCTGGGCGATGGGGGACACTGGCCCCTGCGGTCCGTGCTCGGAGATTTTTTATGACCACGGCGAGGGCATTCCGGGCGGACCGCCGGGCAGCCCCGACCAGGACGGCGATCGCTTCATCGAGATCTGGAACCTGGTTTTCATGCAGTACGAGCAGGTGACCAGGGACGAGCGCGTCAACCTGCCCAAACCGTCGATCGATACCGGCATGGGGCTGGAGCGCATCGCCGCCGTCCTGCAGGGCAAGCACAACAACTACGACATCGACCTCTTCCGCGCACTCATCGAGGCGGTGGCGCATGAGACCGGCGTCGATCCCGACGGGGCGCAATCGGCCTCGCACAAGGTGATCGCCGACCATCTGCGCACGACGTCGTTCCTGATCGCCGACGGCGTGCTGCCGTCAAACGAGGGCCGCGGCTACGTGCTGCGCCGCATCATGCGGCGCGCCATGCGCCATGCCCATCTCCTGGGCGCGCGCGATCCTGTTGTCTACAAGCTGGTGCCGGTGCTGGCGAAGGAGATGGGCGATGCCTATCCCGAGCTGGTGCGGGCGCAGCCGCTGATCACCGAGACGCTGAAGCTCGAGGAGAGCCGCTTCCGCAAGACGCTGGCGACCGGCCTCAAGCTGCTCGACGACGAGACCCGCGATCTCGGCGCCGGCGGCGTGCTGAGGGGCGACGTCGCCTTCAAGCTCTACGACACATTCGGCTTCCCTCTCGACCTCACGCAGGACGTGCTGCGGGCGCGCGACATCAGTGTCGACACGACGGGCTTCGAGGCCGCGATGGACGAGCAGCGCGCCAAGGCGCGCGCCGCGTGGGCCGGCTCGGGTGAGACCGCCGACCAGGCGATCTGGTTCGATGTCCGCCAGAAGGTCGGCGCCACCGAGTTCCTGGGCTACGACACCGAGCGCGCCGAGGGCCAGATCAAGGCTATCGTGGTCGACGGCAAGGAGGTTGCCTCCCTGAAGGCCGGCCAGACCGGCTGGATCGTCGCCAACCAGACGCCGTTCTATGCCGAATCGGGCGGCCAGCAGGGCGATACCGGCCGCCTCGTCGGCGCCGGCGGCGAGGCGGCGGTGGGCGACGTGCAGAAGAAGGTGGGCGACCTGAATGCCCATCACGCTACGGTCGACAAGGGTGAGCTCAAGGTGGGCGACGACCTAGTCATGACCATCGATCCGATCCGGCGGGCCCAGCTGCGCGCCCATCATTCGGCGACTCACCTGCTGCACGAGGCGCTGCGCCGCCATCTCGGCGAGCACGTCACGCAGAAGGGTTCGCTGGTGGCGCCCGACCGGCTGCGTTTCGACATCAGCCACACCAAGGCGATCTCCCTCGAGGAGCTGCGCCGGGTTGAGGACGAGGTCAACGAGCGCATCCGCCGCAACTCGGCCGTCGAGACCCGCCTGATGACGCCGGAGGAGGCAATTGCGGCCGGCGCCATGGCGCTGTTCGGCGAGAAATACGGCGAGGAAGTGCGCGTGCTGTCGATGGGCGGCGAGGACGGCAAGAAGTACTCCGTCGAGCTGTGCGGCGGCACGCACGCGCTGCGTACCGGCGATATCGGCCTGTTCAAGATCATCGGCGAGGGCGCGGTGTCGGCGGGCGTGAGGCGCATCGAGGCACTGGCCGGCGCGGCGGCCGAGGAGCATGTGCGCGAGCAGGTGCGGCTGCTCGGCGAGGCGGCGTCGATCCTCAAGGTGCGGCCGGAGGACCTGCCGACGCGGCTGTCGGCGCTGGTCGAGGGCCAGCGTCGGGTCGAGCGCGAACTCGCCGAGGCACGTCGGGCGCTCGCCCTGGCGGGCGGCGGCTCGGGCGGCGCCCAGGCGGCCGACGAGGTGCGGGACATCGGTGGCGTCAAGCTGATCGGCCGCGTGCTGAACGGCGTGCCGGGCAAGGACCTCAAGGGCATGGCCGACGAGTTCAAGAAGAAGATCGGCTCGGGCGTGGTCGCCCTGATCGGGGTGGAGGACGGCAAGGCCTCCGCCGTGGTCGGCGTCACCGACGACCTGTCGAAGAACCTGAGCGCCGTCGAGCTGGTGAAGGCTGGCGTCGCGGCGCTGGGCGGCAAGGGCGGCGGCGGCCGGCCCGACATGGCGCAGGGCGGCGGGCCCGACGCTTCCAAGGCCAATCAGGCGCTGCAGGCGATCGAGGCGGCGCTGGCAGAGGTGAAATGAGCCGCGCCGTTCTCTTGGCGGCAGCGTTGGCCGGCGCGGCACTGGTCGGCGGATGCGCGTCCGAGGTCGTCCCCACGGAAAACAAGAGCGCCGAGCAGATGGCCAAGGACGAGGCGCAGTGCCGGGCCCAGGTCCGGTCGGTCGCGCAAAGCGAGCGCAACATCGAGGACCAGCGCCGCGCCGTGTTCGAAGGCGAGCGCGAGCGCTTCGGCCAGCAGGACCTCTACAACACCATGGCCAACCAGGGTTACAAACGGAACGTCGACCGCCTCACCGCCCGCTGCATGGAAGCCCGCGGCTGGGCGCCCCGCAACAAGACCCTCTGGCAGCGGTTGGGGCTGTAGCGTCTTCTCCTCCCCAGCTGCCCTACTACGGAGTGGACACATTTCCTTCTCCTCCCCCGCAATCGGGGGAGGTGGCCCGTAGGCCGGAGGGGGCCTCACGCAAGATCCATGAAGTTCCGACGTCGGAAATTCATTGAGCTCGTCTGCGGCCTTCCCCCTCCGCCCCGTAAGACGGGGCACCTCCTCCGACTACGGGGGAGGGATTGACATGTGTCCACTCCGTAGCAGCTTCCCTGGGGAGGTGTCCGCGTAATCGCGGACGGAAGGGTCATGGATCATGTTGGCGGGAGCGTGCCACTCCGATGGCGCTCATGGGATGTGTGATCAACGAGAAGAGCGCCATCGGAGTGGCGCGCTCCCGGCAATGAGTCATGACCCCTCCGTCGCCGTATGACGGCGCCACCTCCCCAGAAGGGCTGGGGAGGAAAAGAACCGCCCTACGAACTCCACGATCACCCCCGCCAGCACCAGCACGAAGGCGTTGACCGGCATGGCGTAGGTCTGGCTGGGCAGAGCGGCCATCGACTGGGCGAGAAAGAGCCCGATGAAGCCCACGGTGACGATCTCGATCACGAAGCCCTGCTCGAAACGCATCTTGCGCCACAGGCCGAGCGCCGTCGCCGCGCCGAGATGGATTAGCCCGATCAGCAGTACGACGCCGAATGGCGGTCCGGGAAACAGCGTCGGCGTGGTGGCGAGATAGATCGCCTTCTCGAGGTAGATGCGCATCACCTCGAGCGGATCGTCGAGCCAGCGCGACAGGTAGAGGCGCCACATCACGCGGAAGTATTCGGGCGAGCAGAAGACGATCTCGGGATCGACCTGCTGGGCGACCTCGCGGCCGTAATCGTCGTCGTAGCGGATGCCCCACTTGTTCTCGATGGTGCCCAGTCCGAGATAGAGCGTGTGCGAGAGCCCGTGCGTGGCGAGCCGCGTGGCCGGCTGCATGTCGAAGGCGGCATCGCGCGCCATCACCACCCACCTGGCGGCGGAGAAGGCGCCGAGCACCAGCACGCCCATGACGGCGAAGCCGGCGACCCTGCGTGCAGTGCGCGGGCGTCTGAGCGCGAGCGCACCGACGCTGAGAAGGCTCACCACGAAGCCCATCAAACCCATCGATTCACGGACCAGGGTGGCGAGCGCGAGAAACGCCACGCCGGCTGTGATCCAGGCGCCGCCGCTGCGCCGGGACAGCAGCCCCCAGTCGCGCGCGATCAGCGCGATCGGCAGCACCGCGCAGAGGCTCACCACGCCGATGAAGCTCCAGTGTGGCGACGTGCCCATCCAGCCGAGATACTCGGGCGGGCCCAGCACCAGCAGCACGATCGCGGTGGTATAGGCGCGCAGCGCGAACAGCAGGCCGGCCAGCCCGACCAGCCCGGCGGCGTCGATCAGCGTGTTGAGGCGGGCGACGTCCGGCAGCGTGGCGCGGCGGCCGATCGCCATCGACCACAGGTCGAGCAGGAAGGCATGTCCGGGATCGTCGGCGATGGCGTGCTCCGACAGCGGCACCAGCTTGCCGTCCTCGCACAAGGCCAGCCAGACGCCGCGCTGCAGGGCGCAGTCGGTCGTGTCGAGCCACAGATTGGTAGCCAGCCAATCGGACGGCATAATGTCCGCCAGGTACCCGTAGCGCTCGACCGCCGCGAACATGGCAACGAACGGTCCCCACACGAACAGGGCGATGCAGGCGATGAACGCCAGCCAGCGCAGAGGTGTACCGAGCGTCATTGAGTTGCGAAGGTTGAGCGGGAATGGGCGGTCGCAGGAGCGAGGCTCACGGCCGGGAGTGCGCCACGCCGAGTTCGTGAAGGCACCGAGCGGACGCGCATCTCTCCCGTCATCCTGAGCGCAGCGAAGGATCTCATGGCCGGAAGTGGCAAGGCACACTTGCGGGAGACGGCGATGAGGTCCTTTCCTTCGGCATCGCTCAGGACAGGCGCTGCGCTCAGGACGACAGGTAAGTCCATGCTCTTCGGTTGGCCAACGGCTGGAAGCGTCGCCGTCGAGCAGCGAGCGAAGAAGCGCGTTCGGAGTGGTGCGCTCCCGGCGAAGCCGCGCTTTCGCTTTGACTCGATCGACATTTGGCGCGGGACCATATCGGGCCTTGACCGGGACATGCAACGCGGCGCAGCCTCGGGCCATTGCCGGGTCGGTGTCGCATGCGTCGTCCGTCCGCCAGTCTCTTGCTGATGTCCGTGATGGCCGCCTGTGCCGGGCCGACTGCCGAGGATTTCGATCTTCGCCTGCGCGAGATGGCGGGCTCGAGCGAGCGCGATCTGGTGGGCAGCATGGGGCGCATCCCCGACAATTCCTACCAGCTCGATGCCGAGACGCGCATCCTGCAATGGCGCTGGGACACGTCCTACATCAGCCCGGGCATGGCGCCGATGTACCGGCGTTTCGGCGGCATGCTGATGCCGATCGGCGGTTTCCCGCCGACGCTGGTGCGCCAAGGCTGCATCGTGGAATGGACCGTCGCCAACGGCGCCACCAAGGCCTATCGCTGGCAGGGCGACGGCTGCCGCTCGGTCAATCTCACGGCGGCGCAGCCCTGACGGTTCTCATCCCAGGAAGGTGCCGTCCGGGTCGCCGTTCATGAGAACGCGGCCGACGGTCTCGAAGTGGGCCTCGCGCGCCTGGATCTGCTGCGACAGCGTGTGCAGGTCGCGGTAGCGGCGTTCGAACGGCGTGCCGATGAAGATCGCCGACGTGCCGGCCGCCTTGTAGACCCAGTCGGTGGTCCTCTCCGCCATGTGGATGGCCTGGGTGCAGCCGAGCCGCAGCCGCGCGCGGTCGCTGCTGCCGATCGGCTCGACATCGTCGGCGCGCTCCCAGATGTCCTGCAGGATCTCGACCATGTAGGCGCGCGCCGAGCCGATGTCGGCCTCGCGGCGGGCCACGTCGGACTGGATCACCGGACTGTCGGCCAGCCGGCCCATGTTGCGCGGCGCCTTCTCGAGCGCGAGCTCGATAAAAGCGTCGAGCATGGCGCGGGCCAGGCCGAGAGCCACCGCAGCGACGCCCACGGCGTAGAGGCCCTGCGTGGTGAAGGCATAGAGCGGACCGCGATCGCGCCGCAGCGTCGGATCCTCGCGGGTGCCGCTGAACGGCTCGGGCACGAACACGTCCTTGACGGCATAGCCCTCCGAGGCGGTGCCGCGCATGCCGAGCGTGTTCCAGTCGTGGATCGGTACGGTGCGGCTCTTGGGCATGAGCAGAGTGCGCACGGTCGGCCGGCCGAACCGGTTGAGGCGCAGCGAGCCGTCGGGCTCGACCACCATGGCATGGGCCCCGATCCAGTTGGCCTGACGGTAGCCCGACGAGAAATGCCATTCGCCGGTGATCCGGTAGCCGCCTGGTGCTGCGACGGCGCGGTGATGGTTGGGCGGTCCCCAGGAAATCAGCCCGCGCGGGTCGCCATAGATCTCGCGTGCCGCCTCGAGCGAGATGAAGGGCGCGATCAGGGCCGAGCTGTTGGCGACGAACATGTTCCAGCCGACCGAGCCATCGTAGCGCGCAATCTCGGAGATCGCGCGAAAGTAGACCCACGGCTCGACCTGGTCGCCGCCGACCGAGCGAGGCAGTAGCATGCGGAATAGCCGCGACTCGTGCAGCCGGCTGATCAGCGGCTCGGGGATGTCCTGCAGGCGTTCGATCTCGTCGCCTGCCGCGGCGATCGCCGGCCCGACCTCGCGGGCGCGGGCGATGGGGTCGGGTTTATGGAGGGACGAGACACCAATGTCGTTCATGCAACGCACTCCACTTCCGGCGCGGATTGGGCACGCGGGGAGGGGACGTTGTCAACGAATCCATTTTCCTCCCCCGTCTTACCGGGGGAGGCGCCCCCGAAGGAGGCGGAGGGGAAGGCTTCAGACGAGATTGATGAGATTCCGACGTCGGAACTTCACAAGCCTTGGCTGAGGCTTTCCCCCTCCGGCAAGGTCGCTCTGAACAGTGCCTATCGGGCCAGCTCCCCCGACTACGGGGGAGGCACTCGAGGGTCACTCCGCCGCGATCTTCAACGTCTCCGGGTTCCGCCATTGATGCAGCAGCTCGGCCTGCTTGCGGCGGGCCTTCTCGATGCTGGCGTCCTTCACGTGGCCGTAGCCGCGAATCTCGTCGGGAAGTGACGCGAGCTTGACGGCACGCGGGTGGTTGGCTGGCGACAGGCCTTTCAGCAGCTCGCCGACCAGGGCCTCGTATTCGCCGATGAGGGCACGCTCGGTTCGACGCTCGGCCGTGTAGCCGAACAGGTCGAATGCCGTGCCGCGCAGGCCCTTGAGCTTCGCCAGGATCCTGAACGCCGGCATCATCCACGGACCGAAGGCCCGCTTCACGAGATGGCCCGTCCTGGGATTGCGCCGGGCGAGCAGCGGCGGGGCGAGGTGGAACCTGATCGTGTAGTCACCCTCGAATTGCCGCTCGATCGCCGCCTGGAATGCCGGATCGGCATAGAGCCGCGCCACCTCGTACTCGTCCTTGTAGGCGAGCAGCTTGGCGTAGTTGCGCGCGACGGCAAGGGCGAGGCCGGTCTCGCCGGTCTTCTGCTCGGCGGTGCGCACCTTGTCGACCAGGACACGATAGCGCCCGGCCAGCACGGCATTCTGGTACTTCGTCAGATGCTCGATGCGCGCGGCGATGAGCTCGTCGAGCGTCCTCGACGGTCGGGCGAACGGCACGATCTTGTCATCGGCGGGCGCGATCAGCGCCTCGACCGCAGCGCGATCATGCGCGGCACGGCGGCCCCACCGGAAGGCGTTGCGGTTCATCGCGACGGCCGCCCCGTTGAGCTCGATTGCCTGCTCGATCGCGTCGTGGCCGAGTGGCACCAGGCCCTTCTGGTAGGCATAGCCCAGCATGAACATGTTGGTGGCGATCGAATCGCCCATCAGCGCCGTAGCTGTATCAGTCGCTTCGAGAAAATCGCAGGCCTCCGCGCCCGCCGCCGCCTCGATCGACAGCCGGAGCGTGTTGGCCGGGAAGGCGAGGTCGGGATGGCGCGTGAACTCGCCGGTGATGGTCTGGTGGGTGTTGACGATGGCGCGCGAGCGGCCGGCTTCGAGGCGCGCAAGCGCATCGGCGCTGGCGCTCACCACCAGGTCGCAGCCCAGCAGCAGCGCGGCGCCGCCAGCGCCCAGGCGCACGGCATGCAGCGCTTCCGGATCGGCGCCGATCCGCACATGGCTTATGACGGCGCCACCCTTCTGCGCCATGCCGAGCTGGTCGAGTACGGTGGCGCCTTTGCCCTCGATGTGGGCGGCCATGCCGAGGATCGCGCCGATCGTTACCACGCCGGTGCCGCCGATGCCGGTGATCAGCATGCCGTAAGGCTTGTCGGCGACCGTCGGCAGGACGGGCGCCGGCGGCAGCTCGGTTTCGTCTTCCGGACCGCGGGCGTCGCGCCCGCTCATGAGTCCGAGCGGGCGGGACGCCCGCGGTGCGGCCTGCTCGCCGGGCCGCGCCGCGTGCACTGAGGGCGCCACTCCGTTGTCGGCCTTGCCCTTGCGCACCCCGCCGCCTTCGATGGTGACGAAGCTCGGGCAGAAGCCGTCCAGGCAGGAGAAGTCCTTGTTGCAGGACGATTGGTCTATGGCGCGCTTGGTGCCGAACTCGGTCTCGACCGGCACGACAGAGAGACAATTCGACTGCACCGAGCAATCACCACAGCCCTCGCAGACCGTCTGGTTGATGAAGGCGCGCCTGGCCGGATCGGGAAACGTCCCGCGCTTGCGACGGCGTCGCTTCTCGGCGGCACAGGTCTGGTCGTAGATCAGAACCGAGACTCCCTTCCATTCACGCAAGGACCGCTGCACCTCGTCGAGCGCGCTGCGGTGATGGAAGGTGACGCCCGGCGCCCACTCCGTGCCCGCCGGGTACTTGTCCGGCTCGTCGCTCACCAGCGCGATGCGACGCACGCCCTCGGCATGGACCTGCTGGCTGATCGTCCACGGCCGGACATTGCCATCGTGCGGCTGGCCGCCGGTCATGGCGACTGCGTCGTTGTAGAGGATCTTGTAGGTAATGCAGGCGTTGGCGGCGACCGCCTGTCGGACCGCAAGGTAGCCGGAATGGAAATAGGTGCCGTCGCCCATGTTCTGGAAGACGTGCGGCATGTCGCTGAAGTGCCTGGCGCCGACCCACGGCGCGCCCTCGGCGCCCATGTGGGTGAAGGTCTTGGTGTTGCGGTCCATGCCAATGGCGAGCGTGTGGCAGCCGATGCCGGCCATCGCCATCGAGCCTTCCGGCACCTTGGTCGAGCTGTTGTGCGGGCAGCCGGAGCAGAAGTAGGGCACGCGGGCGAGCCCAGCCTCGTTGCGGATCTGCCGGCCGGTGCGGCGCTGCAAGGTTTCGAAGCGCTGCCTCGTGTGCACGCTTAAGGAGTCGAGGCCGAAGCGGGCGACCAGCGCGGTCGCGATCTCGTACGGCGTCAGCTCGCCGTCCGACTTCAGGAGCTTCTGGCCGCGCTCGTCGGTCTTGCCGACGACGACCGGGCGGCGGTCGGCCGGTGCGTTGAACAGGGCGTCCTTGAGCTGTGGCTCGATGATCGCGCGCTTCTCCTCGACCACCAGCACCTCGCGCTTGCCGAGGGCGAAGGCGGTCGCGCCGTCGGTCTCGAGCGGCCACACCAGCGCCACCTTGTAGACGGCGATGCCGAGTCGCTTTGCCTCGGCGTCGTCGATGCCGAGATCCTCCAACGCCTGGCGGACGTCGAGATAGCTCTTGCCGACGGTGACGACGCCGAAGCGGGCATCGGCCTCGCCCATCATCAGCCGGTCGAGCCGGTTGGCGCGCCAGTAGGCCAGCGCCGCCGGCTGCTTCACGACGAAGGTGCGCCGCTCCTGGCCGAGCCAGTCGTCGGGCCAGCGGATGTGCACGCCGTCGGGCGGCAGGGCGAAGTCGGTCGGGGTGCGGATCTCGATGCGGTGCGGATCGACATGCACCGAGGCCGACGAGTCGGCGGTCTCGCTGATGATCTTGAAGCCGACCCACAGGCCCGAGTAGCGCGACATCGCGAAGGTGTGCAGGCCGAGATCGAGATACTCCTGAACGCCGGCCGGATGGATCACCGGGATGCCGGCGGCCATGAAGGCGGGCTCGCTCTGGTGCGCCGTGGTCGACGACTTGGCCATGTGGTCGTCGCCGGCCAGCGCCATCACGCCGCCGTTGGGCGCCGTGCCGGCATAGTTGGCGTGCTTCAGGGCATCGCCGCTGCGATCGACGCCCGGACCCTTTCCGTACCACATGCCGAACACGCCGTCGTAGCGCGCGCCGGGATAGAGGTGGATCTGCTGTGTGCCCCAGATGGCCGTGGCTGCCAGGTCCTCGTTGACGCCGGGCTGGAACTCGATGTGGTTGTTCTTGATGAAGCGCTTGGCCTGCCACAGCGCCTGGTCGAAGCCGCCGAGCGGCGATCCGCGATAGCCCGAGATGTAGCCCGCGGTGTTGAGCCCGGCCGCCTGGTCGCGCTGGCGCTGCATCATCGGCAGGCGCACCAGAGCCTGCGTGCCGGTGAGATATACCCGCCCGCTCTCCAGCAGGTATTTGTCGTCAAGGGTTACCGCGTGGGCCATGACACTCTCTCCCTGGCCTTCATATACTCGGGCTCGCGCGAGAAATCTCGCCGCCAGGAGAAAGAGCAGCTTTCAAACCGACCGGCGGCAGTCCACGGCGCGCCGTTTCAGGAACCTGCCGGAACGCGAAATCTTATGAGCCGCGACGCCCACATGCGCTGGGGGCGCGCCACACCGATGGCGCTTCTCTTGGTGAATACACATCCCCTGAGCGCCATCGGAGTGGCGCGCTCCCAGCGCATGAACCTTGGAGGTGGCGCGATTTGTGCCAGTCGTAGATAAGGTCACCCGACACCCGAGGAACCCGCTTTGCCATTGCTCGAGATCAAGAACCTGCGCCGGGCCTTTTACGGGCTCGACGTGCTGCGTGGCGTCGACCTCGCCGTGGCGCCAGGCGGCATCACCGGGCTGATCGGGCCGAACGGGGCGGGCAAGACGACGCTGTTCAACGTCGTTTCCGGGCTGGTGCCGCCGGATGGCGGGTCGATCCGTTTCGACGGCCAGGAGATCGCCGGCTGGGCGCCCGACGCGGTCAGCCGGCGCGGGCTGGTGCGCACCTTCCAGGTGGCGCGCGGCTTTCCCAAGCTCTCGGTGTTTCAGCATCTCATGCTGTACGGCCGTGACCAGCCGGGCGAACGCCTGTGGCAGGCGATCGTCGGCACCCGTGCCGCGCGCGACCGCGAGGCCGCGCTGGCCGAGCGGGCCTGGGCGACGGCGCGCTTCCTGCGGCTCGACCGTCTGATCGACAATCCGGCCACGGCGCTGTCGGGCGGGCAGAAGAAGCTCCTGGAGATCGGCCGGGCGCTGATGGCGGAGCCGCGCCTGGTGCTGCTCGACGAGCCGACCGCCGGCGTCAACCCGACCCTGCAGAACGAGATCGGCGAGCGGCTGCTGGAATTGCCCAGGCGCGGCATCACCGTGCTCCTGATCGAGCACGACATGGGCTTCATCGCCCGCCTGTGCGATCCGGTGATCGTCATGGCCGAGGGCCAGGTGCTCACCGAGGGCACGTTCGACGCGGTACGCGCCGATCACCGGGTGCGCGAGGCCTATCTCGGGCGGCGGGCCGCATGAGTCAGGCGGGTAACGCTGCGAGGGGAAACATCCCGAGAGGCAGCGGTCCGGAGGGCGACGCTTCGCCGGACGACCTTCTGAATATCGTCGGGTTGCGCGGCGGCTATGCCGCAGCCGACGAGATCGTCAAGGGCGCCGACCTGCGGGTGGCGCCGGGCGAGATTGTCGCCCTGATCGGACCCAATGGCGCCGGCAAGTCGACCCTGCTGAAGCTCGTCGCCGGTCTGCTGCGCCCGAGCGGCGGCAGCGTGCGCTTCAAGGAGCGCGAGATCGCCGGCCTCGGCGCGCCGGCGATCAGCCGGGCGGGCCTTTCGTTCGTGCCGCAGGAGCGCAACGTGTTCGGCACCATGAGCGTCGCCGAGAATCTCGAGATGGGGGGCTATCTCGACGGCGCGCATGCGAAGAAGCGCATGGCCGAGCTCTACGAGCGCTTCCCCATGCTGGCCGACAAGCGCCGCGCCGCGGCACGTACCCTGAGCGGCGGCCAGCGCCAGATCCTCGCCATGGCAATCGCGCTGATGAACGCGCCCGACCTGTTGCTGCTCGACGAGCCGACCGCCGGCCTGAGTCCGCGCGCGGCCGAAGAGCTGTTCGGCACGATTCTGGCTCTCAACGAGATCGGGGTGGCGATCCTGATGGTCGAGCAGAATGCGCTCGAGGCGCTGACCGTGGCCGGGCGGGCCTATGTGCTGGCCCAGGGCCGACCGGAGCACGAGGGGCGGGCCGCCGATCTCGCCGACGATCCCACCGTGCGCGATCTCTTTCTCGGCGGCAAGGCAGCGCCTATGCTCGCCCGATCGGACGGGGAGTCTTCGAACAGGGAAATGGGGAACAACACATGACGACGAAATTTCGCATCGGCCGTCGCGCCGCGCTGGCGGGCAGCGTCGCCGCCTTGGCCAGCCCGGCCGTGGTGCGCGCCCAGGCGGACCCGATCAAGCTCGCGACCCTGACGCCGCTCACCGGCGCCGGCGGTCCTTATGGCCCGGTAATGGCCAAGGCTGCCGCCTCCGTCGTCGAGGCGGTCAACAAGGCGGGCGGCGTGAACGGCCGCCGCATCGTGCTGGTCAGCGAGGACGATCAGACCAGCCCGGAAGCCGGCGTGCGCGCCGCGCGCAAGTTGATCGACGTCGACAAGGTCTCGGCCATCATGGGCACCTGGGCGTCGTCGGTGACCACGGCGGTGGCGCCGCTGTGTTGGGAGAGCAAGACCTTCCTCTGCACCGTGTCGGGCGCCGACTCGATCACCTTGCTGCCGCACCAGGGCTTCCTGGTGCGCACCCAGCCCAATTCCAAGCTGCAGGTCACGCGGGTCGGCGAGTTCATTCTCTCGTTGGGGGCCAAGAAGGTCTTCACCATGATCCCGCAGACGCCGTTCACCCAGTCGACCTTCGACATCCTGAATGCTGTGCTGCCGAAGGGCGGGGCAACGCACCAGAGCCTGATCTACGACGACAAGAAGACGACCTACCGCACCGAGGTCGACCAGGCGCTGCGCACCTCGCCCGACGTGATCCTGGCCAACGGCTACACGCCCGACTCGGTGGTGCTGCTGAAGGACCTCTATCGCGCCGGCTTCAAGGGTAAGATCCTGGGCTTCGCCTACTCGATCAACCAGAAGCTGGTCGACCAGGTCGGCCAGAGCGAGGTCGTCGAAGGCGTCTACACCTTCGCGCCGGCGTCGGCCGAAGGCAGCACGGCCTATGAGAAGGTCAAGGCCGCCGTCGGCATGGCCAATCCCGATCCGTACACCTGCCAAGTCTACGATCACGCCAACATGGTGCTGATGGCCATGGCAATCGCCAAGGATTCGAGCGGCACGGCGATCAAGGACAACATCCGCAAGGTGACGCAGGGCGGCGGCAAGACGGTCGACAACGCCGTCGACGGCATCAAGGCGATCGCGGCCGGCGAGAAGATCGACTACACCGGAGCGTCTGGTCCTTGCGACTTCGACGAGCGGGGCGACATCCTCGACTGCAAGTTCCGCTACGAGCAGATCAAGGCCGGCAAGTTCACCGTGGTGAAGATCGCCTGACTTGATCGACATCGTCGTCCAGGCGCTGGTCAACGGGCTGGTATCGGGCACGCTGCTTGCGGTGCCCGCCATCGGCTTCACGGCGATGTTCGCCGTGCTGCGCTTTCCCAACTTCGCGGTGTCGGGCATTGCCACGCTCGGCGCCTTCGCCGGGTACTTGGCCTACGGCGCGGGCCTGCAGATGGCGGGCTCGCTGGCCGTTGCCTTCGTCATTGCCGGCGCCGCCGGGCTGCTGTTCGACGAGGTGGCGCACCTGCCGATGGTCAAGCAGGGCGCGCTGCCCGCCGCCATCGCCTCGATCGCGAGCGGCCTGGTGCTCGAGAACCTCGTGCGCCTGGGCTTCGGCAACGACCCGCGCGGCTACGATCGGCCGATCGCGCGCGACATCCGCCTGGGCGACATCAGGGTGAGCCCGCAGCAGCTCGAGACCATGGGGCTGGCGCTGGCGCTCATGCTCGGCGTGTTCGCGATCCTGGCCTTCACGCGCATCGGCAAGGCGATGCGTGCCTCGGCCGACAATCCCGACCTCGCCTCGCTGAAGGGCATCCGGCCCGAGCGCATCGCGATGATGGCCAGTTTCGCCGGCATGGGCCTGGTCGGCGTCGGCGGCATGCTGCTGGGTCTCGACAGCTCGATCGATCCGCTGACCGGCACCCGCATCCTGCTATCGCTGTTCGCCGCCGCCGTGCTGGGCGGGCTGGGCAGCGTGCCCGGCGCCGTGCTGGGCGCCTTCCTGATCGGCATCGCCGAGGAGCTGTCGGTGCTCGCCATCGGCTCGCAGTATCGCGCCGCCGTCGGCTTCGTCGCCATCCTGCTTATGCTCACCTTGCGCCCGCGCGGGCTCCTGGGGGAGAGGGCGTACTGATGACCAGAATCATGGATCATGCGGACCGCGGGCGTCCCGCCCGCTCTTCTTATGAGCGGGC
>NZ_JBFWZI010000036.1:0-20524 GCF_050185545.1 Reyranella sp.
TGGAAGGGACTTCCACCCTCCAAGCCAGACACACTCGCGGTCGCACGAGCGCGCCACTCCTGTGGCGCTCATGGGCTGTATGATCAACGAGAAGAGCGCCACTGGAGTGGCGCGCTCCCGGCGATGACGCGTGTCTTCACTATCGGGCTCGACCGTCGCTTCGTCGACGTCCTGGCGCGCGGCATCCTGGCCGCCCATGGCGAGGATCCTCTTGCGCTGGCCGATGCGCTGATCCTGCTGCCGACGCGGCGCTCGGTACGGGCGCTGCGCGAGGCATTCCTGCGTGCCTCGGACGGCAGGCCTCTGCTGCTGCCGCGGCTCGCGCCACTGGGCGACGTCGACGATGGCGCTTGGGAGCCGATCGCCGGCGATGACGCCGGGGCCCTCGCCTTGCCGCCGGCCATTGAACCGGCCGAGCGCGAAGCGCTGCTCGCCCAGCTGGTCACCGCCTTCACCGACGAGGATGGCCAGCGGGTCGCGCAATCGGCGGCGCAGGCGCTGAAGCTCGCACGCGAGCTCGCCAGCCTGATCGACGAGCTCGCCATCGAGGGCGTGGCATTCGATCGGCTGGCCGGGCTCGTCGACAGCACTTTCGCCAGCCACTGGCAGCGTACGCTGCGCTTCCTCGCCATCGTCGGCGAGCACTGGCCGGGGATCCTGGCCGAGCGCGGCCAGATCGACGCGATCGACCGGCGCACGCGATCGATCCGTGCCCAGGCCGAGCGCTGGCGCGCCCGTCCGCCGGCGACACCGGTGATCGCCGCCGGCTCGACCGGCTCGCAGCCGGCGACTCGCGAACTGCTCGCCGTCATCTCCGGCCTGCCCAAGGGCGCGGTCGTGCTGCCCGGACTCGATCGCGACATCGACGAGGCGAGCTGGCTGGCACTCGACCCCTCGCATCCGCAGTTCGGCCTGCGCGAGCTCCTGCAGGCACTGAACGTCGAGCGCAGCGAAGTCGCCGAATGGCCAGGCAGCGGAACCTCGGCAGCGCGCGCGAGACTGGCGAGCGAGCTGATGCGGCCGGCCGAGACCAGCGAGGCGTGGGTGCGCCCACCCGTCTCGTCGCTCGAGCACGTGACGCGCGCCGATTGCGCGACGCCGCACCACGAAGCGGTGGTCATCGCCCTGGCGCTGCGCGAGGTGCTCGAGGCGCCGGGCCGCACCGCGGCGCTGGTGACGCCCGACCGCACGCTGGCGCGCCGCGTCGCCGCCGAGCTCAGGCGCTGGAAGATCGACATCGACGATTCGGCCGGCCAGCCGCTCAGCCACACGCCGCCCGCGGCGCTGCTGCAGCTGCTGGTCGATGCCGTCGACCAGCGCTTTGCACCGGTGGCGCTGTTGGCGCTGCTCAAGCATCCGCTCGCCACCCTGGGCGGCACGCGCGGCACGCTGCTCGCCACGACTCGGCGGCTCGACGCCAGATGCCTGCGCGGCCTGAAGCCGGCGCCAGGGCTCGACGAGATCCGCGCCCGGCTGGCCGAGGCGAAGTTCGGCGATCCCGCCGAGCGCGACCGCATCGGGGAGCTGCTCGATCGGCTCGACTCGGCGACCGCCGGGCTGGGGCAGGCGATGGAAGCGGGCGCGCCACCCGACCGCCTGCTCGACGCCACGATTGCCAGCGCCGAACAGCTCGCCGCGTCGCAATCGCTATGGTCGGGGGAGGCTGGCGAGGCGCTGGCCGATGCGCTGGCCCGCCTGCGCGGCGCCTGGCGGGGGCGCGAGGCGATCCCCGGCCGAGAATGGCCGGCGCTGCTCGCCGCCATGCTCGAGCCGGAGACCGTGCGGCCGGCCTATGGCCGCCATCCGCGGCTCGCCATCTGGGGGCCGCTCGAGGCCCGTCTGCAGCGTGCCGATCTCGTGGTGCTGGGCGGGCTCAACGAGGGCACCTGGCCGCCGTCGGTCGACACCGGTCCGTGGATCAACCGGCCGATGCGCGCCGCGCTTGGCCTGCCGCAGCCGGAGCGCCGCGTCGGCCTGTCGGCGCACGATTTCACGGAAGCGCTGGGCGCCGAGCGCGTGCTGCTGACCCGCGCCGAGCGCGAAGGCGGCGCGCCCACGGTGCCGTCGCGCTGGCTCGCCCGACTCGACGCGCTGTTCGGCTACGAGCCCGGCGCGCCGGCGCCGCCGCCCGAGTACATCCAGCGCGGTCGGCACAGCCTGCTCGCCTGGGCCGAGGCGATCGACGCGCCGACGACCTACGCGCCCAGGCTCAGGCCCGAGCCTCGCCCGCCGGTCGAGGCGCGGCCCACGGTGCTGCCGGTCTCGAGCATCGAGCAGTGGCGGCGCGATCCGTACGGGCTCTATGCGCGGCGCATCCTCGGCCTGCGCCTGCTCGATCCGCTGGAGGCCGAGCTCGGTGCCGCCGAGCGCGGCACCGCCCTGCACGCCGCCTTCGACGAGTTCCTGAAGACCCATCCGTCGGGCCTGCTGCCAACCGATGCGCTGGCGCGCTTCGAAGCCATGGGCGAGCGCCATCTTGCCGAGGTGCTGGCGGCGCCGGCCGAGCGCGCATTCTGGTGGCCGCGCTTCAGGCGCCTGGCGCGCTGGTTCGTCGCCACCGAGAATGCGCGCCGCCACGCCGGCACGCGGGTACTGGGCAGCGAGATCGACGGCGCCCTCCAGCTCGGGCCGCTGCGCATCGAGGCGCGTGCCGACCGCATCGACGAGATCGGCCCCGGCGTGTGGGAGATCATCGACTACAAGACCGGCCGGGTGCCGCAGAAAAAGGAGATGGAGGCGCTGTTCGCGCCGCAGCTGCTGCTCGAGGCGGCGATGGGCGAGCGCGGCGGCTTCGCCACGCTGCCGGGCCGCGCTGGCAGCGCGCACCTGTCCTACTGGCAGGCCAACGGGCTGGGCGACGGCGGCTCGGTGAACGCCGTCGAGAACAGCGACGAGCTGGTGCCGCGCATGCTCGCCCTGGTCGAGCGCATGGCAACGCACTACGCCTCGCCCGACACGCCCTACCGCGCCGTGCCGTGGTCGGCCTTCATGCCGTTCTTCAACGACTACAAGCACCTCGAGCGCATCGCCGAATGGTCGACCGCCGGCGGAGACGAGGAATGAGGGGAAACACGATTCATTGCTGGGAGCGCGCCACTGCAGTGGCGCGTCATCTGTGTTGCCAACGAAGATCGCGCCACTGCAGTGACGCGCCCCCAGCGATGAGAGTCTTGCCTCATGCGGACCGCGGGCGTCTCGCCCGCTCTTCTCGTGAGGGGGCGAGACGCCCGCGGTCCGGAAGACAATGACCGACGCCCTCACCCTCGCCACCGAGGCGCAGCGGCTGGCGACGACGCCGGGGCATTCGGCGTGGGTCGAGGCCAATGCCGGCACCGGCAAGACCAAGGTGCTGACCGATCGCGTGACCCGGCTGCTGCTCGATCGCGTGCCGCCCCAGCGCATCCTCTGCCTCACCTTCACCAAGGCGGCGGCGGCCGAGATGCGCAACCGCCTGGCCAGCCAGCTCGGCCGCTGGGCGCTCGCCAGCGACGCCGGACTCGACGACGAGATCGCCCAGCTGATCGACCGCCGGCCCGAGCCCGACGAGCGCGTGGTGGCCCGCCGGCTGTTTGCCCGCGTGCTCGACGCGCCGGGCGGCATCAACATCCTCACCATCCACGCCTTCTGCCAGGCGCTGCTCAAGCGCTTCCCCCTGGAGGCCGGCGTGGCGCCGGGATTCGAGGTGCTCGACGAGGCCGAGGCCCGGGCGCTGCTGCAGCAAGCGCGCGATCAGCAGATGGAAGCGCTGGCGGGCGACGCGGCGCCGGCCGATCTCGCCGAGGCGCTTGCCGTCGTGGCCAACAAGGTGTCGGTCGCCGAGTACAGCCAGCTCCTGTCGAGCCTGCTCGGCGAGCGCGCCTGGCTGCTCAACCGCCTGCGCGATGCCGACGGCCTGCAGCGCCTGCGCGTGCGCCTGGCCCACGCGCTCGGCTCGGCACCCGACGACACCGGCGATGCGCTCACCGAGGCGGCCTGCCGCGATTCCGCCTTCGACAGGACCGGCCTCGCCGAGGCCGCGCGCGCCCTTGCCAAGGGCAGCCCGACCGATGCCGCGCGCGGCAAGGCAATCGCCGACTGGCTGGAAGCCGGCGACAACCGCGCCGCGCTGTGGTCGGACTACGCAGCGGTCTTCTTCACCAAGGACGGCCGCATCCAGGCCCGCCTCGCCACCAAGGCCGCGAGCGCCCGGATGTCGGACATCGATCGCGTCCTGCGCGGCGAGGCCGAGCGGCTGGAGGCGGCGCTCGAGCGCATCGCCGGCGCGGCGCTGGTCGACGGCACGGTGGCGCTGCTGCGGCTCGGCCTCGACATCGCCGGGCGATACGCCGAGGCCAAGCGCCGGCGCGCCGTGCTCGACTACGACGACCTGATCGTCCACACGCGCCGCCTGCTCGAGACGGCGGCCAGCGCCGCCTGGGTGCTCTACAAGCTCGACGGCGGCATCGATCACGTGCTGGTCGACGAGGCGCAGGATACCAACCCCGACCAGTGGGAGGTGATCCGCCGCCTGACCGAGGAGTTCTTCGCCGGCGAGAGCGCGGTCGAGCGGCCGCGCACCATCTTCGCCGTCGGCGACGCCAAGCAGTCGATCTTCGGCTTCCAGCGCGCCGATCCGCGCAAGCTCGAGGAGATGCGCCTGTGGTTCGGCGAGCGCACCGGGCTCGCCGCCCAGCGCTTCGTGCCGGTCGGCCTGCACGTCTCCTTCCGCTCGACCTCGGCGGTGCTCGACGCCGTCGACTGGGTGTTCGGCGAGCCCGCCGCGGCGAGCGGCGTCGCCTCCGCCGACATTGAGGTCGAGCATCTGGCGAGCCGCACCGGCGAGCCGGGCCGCGTCGAGGTCTGGCCGCTCGTCCGCGCCATCGAGAGCGAGACCGACACCAGCAACCTCGACTCGGCCGAGGCCGAGATGGCCGAGCCGCACGAGCGGCTCGCCCAGCTGATCGCCCGCCACGCGCGGGGCCTGATCGGCAGCGAGCGGCGGGCGCGCAAGGGCGAGCTCCTGCACGAGGGCCATTTCATGGTGCTGGTGCGCCGGCGCAACGCTTTCGTCCATGCGCTGGTGCGGGCGCTGAAGCATGAGCGCATCGAGGTCGCCGGCGTCGACCGGCTCGACCTCGCCGAGGAGCTCGCCATCCAGGACCTGATGGCCATAGCGCGGTTCGTGCTGCTGCCGCAGGACGACCTCAACCTCGCCTGCCTGCTGAAATCGCCCCTGATCGGCCTCGACGAGGACCAGCTTTTCACCCTGGCTTGGCAAAGGCGCGGCTCGCTGTGGCAGGCGCTCAGGGCGCGCGCCGGCGAGCCGGGCTTCGCGGAGGCCCATGCCCGTCTCGCCGACTGGCTTGGCCGCGCCGACCTCTCGACGCCGTTCGACTTCTTCGCCGACGCGCTCGGTCCCGCCGGCGGCCGCGTGCGCCTGCTCGAGCGGCTGGGCCGCGAGGCCGCCGATCCAATCGACGAGCTGCTGGCGCGGGCGCTGCAGTATCAGCAGGTCGAAGGCACCTCCCTGCAGGGCTTCGTGCGCTGGTTCGAGGCAGGCGGCGGCGACATCAAGCGCGACCTCGATCAGAATCGCCGCCGCGAGGTGCGCATCCTGACGGTGCACGCCTCGAAAGGCCTGCAGGCGCCGATCGTCTACCTGCCCGACACGACACGCGTGCCGCAGAACTACGAGCGGCTGCTCACCGCCGCGGACGGCGACACGCGCCTGTGGCTGCCGCGCGTGCGCGACGCCAATGCCGCGGCGCACGACTGGCGCGGCCGGGCGCGCGAGCGCGACCTGCAGGAGCAGAATCGCCTGCTCTATGTCGCCATGACGCGGGCCGAGGACCGGCTCTATGTCGGCGGCTGGATCAACGCCAGGGAACCGGACCGCGGCTGCTGGTACGAGCGCATCACCGCCGGCCTCAGGGCCAGCGGCGCCGCCGATCCCGACCGCGCCCCGGGACGCCATCGCGCGGTGGCTCGCAACTTCGACTTCACACCCCAACTCGGCGCGGCCGGCTGGGCAGGCGACGGATTCGAGCTCACCAACCCGGGTGAGATCACGATCGCCAAGCAGGCCGAGCTCGCCTTAGAGGGGGCGGCGCCGCTGCCAGCCTGGCTGAACAAGGATGCGCCGGCTGAGCCCGAGCCGCCCACTCCCCTGGCGCCCTCGCAGCCGCTGCCCGACGAAGGGGCGGCGCCGCCGCGCGCCTACAGCCCGCTGGCGTCAGGCGATCCGCGCCGCTTCGCGCGCGGGCTGCTGCTGCACGACCTGCTGCGCCACCTGCCGGCGCTGCCGGTCGCCGAGCGGGCCGCCGCCGCGCGGCGCTTTCTCGCCCAGCCGGCGCACGGGCTCGCGGCCGACGAGATCGCGCAATGGGCCGACGAGGCGCTCGCCGTGATCGCGGCGCCGGGCCATGCCGCGCTGTTCGCCGAGGGCTCGCGCGCCGAGGTGCCGCTGATCGGCACGGTGCGGACGGGACGCGGCGCCTTCACCGTCAGCGGCCAGGTCGATCGGCTTGCGGTGACGGCATCCGAGGTGCTGATCGTCGACTACAAGACCAACCGGCCACCACCAGCCCAGGTAGTCGACGTGCCGCTCGCCTACCGCCGCCAGCTCGCGCTCTATCGAGCGCTGCTCGAAGGCACCTATCCCGGGCGAACCGTAAGGGCATTCCTGCTCTGGACGGCGGCACCCCTGTTGATGGAGATCGATGCTGAAACGCTCGCCCGTTCAATGCCTTACGCGGCCGCATCTTGACTTGCCCGGGGCGCGTTCCTAGCTTCTTGGCCAAGGGCGGCGCCGGTCGATCGACCGGCCTGATTTGTTTTTGGGAGAAGTCCGGATGACCGTCAAAGCAACCGATGCCTCGTTCGAGCAGGAAGTCCTGAAGTCGGATACCCCCGTCCTGGTCGACTTCTGGGCCGAGTGGTGCGGCCCGTGCCGCATGATCGGCCCGTCGCTCGAGGACATCGCCAAGGAGATGGACGGCAAGCTCAAGGTCGTGAAGCTCAACATCGACGAGAACCCGATGGCGCCGACGCGCTACGGCGTCCGTTCGATCCCGACCCTGCTGCTGTTCAAGAACGGCCAGGTCGCCGCCACCAAGATCGGCGCCGAGCCGAAGCAGAAGCTGGTGAGCTGGATCAACACCGTCGTCAGCTGAGTTCCACACGAGCAGGCAGTATCAGACGCTGTTCCCTGGTTCCCGTGCCGTAATCGACTGCACGCCGAAGAAATCAAAGGTCTCTCGCTGCGCTCGGGATGACAGCGCCATGTCATCCCGCGCATGGCGAGGGACCTTTCGTTTGCTGAGAGTCCCATGAGGTCGCTGGCGGTCGCCGTTCTGGCGTTGCTGGGCCTCGCCCTGCTTGCCAGAGGCGCGGCGAGTGCCGATCCCGACTATGCGGCGCCCGGGCCCTTCACAATCCGGCAGATCGACGAGACCTGGACCGACGACTCGCGACAACGCGACATCCCGCTGCGCATCCGATTGCCCGAGAGCCGCGAGCCCGTGCCGGTAATCGTTTTCTCGCACGGGCTGGGTGGCTCGCGCGACGGCGGCCGGGAATGGGGCGAGCACTGGGCGAGCCGCGGCTTCGCGGTGATCCACGTCCAGCATCCCGGCAGCGACGAAGCCTTATGGAAGGACAAACCGGCCGGCGAGCGCTTCAGCGGCCTGCGCAGCGGCGCCACCCTGCAGCAGTTCCTGGCGCGCATCGCCGACATCAAGTTCGTCGTTGCCGATCTCGGCAGGAGGCAATCGGCCGGCGACCCTCTCGCCGCGCGCCTGAATCTCGACCGTCTCGGCATGAGCGGGCACTCGTTCGGCGCCGTCACGACGCTGTTTCTCGGCGGTCAGCGGCCCGCCCCGGGGATCGCCGATCGCTTGGCGGTCGGCCTGCCGGAAAGTCGGTTCAGCGCCTTCCTCGCCTTCAGCCCGCAGGCCCTGGGCGCCGATCCCGAGCATCAGTTCGCGGCCTTCAGGCGACCCGCCCTGCTGATCACAGGCACGCTCGATGGCCGGCCGTTCCCGGGGCTCGGAGCGACGGTCGAGCAACGGATGGTTCCCTTTGCGTCCATGCCGGCGACCGGCAACAAGTTCTTTCTCGTGATCGACCGGGCCGATCACATGTACTTCAATGGCACGCGCGGCTTGCGCGATCTGGGCGTCGGCGGACGCGAGACGATCGATTTCGCCACCGTCGAGGCACGCGGCTACACTTTGATCAAGGCCGTCTCCACCGCCTATTGGCTGGCCTATCTGCGCAATGACGGCGGCGCCCTCGGCTGGTTGAAGGGCGGCGAGGCGGCGTCCCTGGTCGCCGGCGACGGTAACCTCGAGATGAAGTGAGCGCTTCGCGTCGCTCGCTCATGTTCTTCCTGGACCGCAGGCGTCCCGCCCGCTCGTGATTTAATTCTTGAGCATGAGCGGGCGGGACGCCCGCGGTCTGGAAGACCATGAGGTCCAGCCTGAAAAACTTCAGTCAAGCCTGAAGAACTTCAGTCTACCCGTTGCGGGCGAGCACGGTGCCGGCGACGTAGAGCGAGCCGCAGATCAGGATGCGCATCGGCGCGGGCTGGGTGGCGAGCAGATCCTCCAGCGCCGAGCCGATGTCGGTGGTGGGGATGCAATCCAGCCCGACATCGTTGGCGCGCGCCGAGGCCTCTTGGGGCGTATAGGCGGAATGGCCCTCGATGGGCACGGCACGCGCGCTCGCGGCATGGCGCGCCAACGGCCGCAGGAAGCCGGTGGCGTCCTTGGTGGTCAGCATGCCGAACACGAGATGGAGCGGCAGCGGCGCCGGCTCCTTCGCCCATTCGACGGCCTGGCGGGCAAGCGCGATGCCGCAATCCTCGTTGTGGCCGCCGTCGAGCCATAGCTCGCAGCCCGGCAGCAGCGCATCGACCAGGGGCCCACGCGTCAGCCGCTGCAGGCGCGCCGGCCAGTCGACCGAGGCGAGACCCTTCACGATCGCCGCATCGTCGATGCGAACCCGCGCCGCGCGCAGCCGCTCGATGCAGGCAACGGCGGTCGCCGCATTGTCGAGCTGGTGCACGCCGACCAGCGCCGGCGCCGGCAGGTCGAGCCCGGCATGGTCGCTCTCGTAGCGGAAGCCCGACGCGGTCGGCGTCACCTGCCATTCGCGGCCGAGACGGAACAGCGGGGCGGCGAGCCGGCCCGCCTCCTCCTCGATCACCCCGGCGCTGACGTCGCGCTGGCGGCCGATCACCGCCGGCACGGCGTGCTTCAGGATGCCGGCCTTCTCGCGCGCGATGCCGTCGAGCTTGTCGCCCAGGAATCCGGTGTGATCGAAGCCGATCGGCGTGATCGCCGACAACACGGGATCGATCACGTTGGTGGCGTCGTGCCGGCCGCCCAACCCGACCTCGATCACCGCCAGGTCGGCCGGCACGCGCGCGAAGGCGAGATAGGCCGCCGCCGTCGTGATCTCGAAGAAGGTGATCGGCTTCTCGCCGTTGGCCTGCTCGCAATCGGTGATCAGCTCATCGAGCGCATCGTCGTCGATGATCTTGCCGGCGACGCGAATGCGCTCGTTGAAGCGCACCAGATGCGGCGAGGTATAGACATGCACGCGGTAGCCGGCCGCCTCGGCCATGGCGCGCAGGTAGGCGACCAGCGAGCCCTTGCCGTTGGTGCCGGCGACATGGATGGCCGGCGGCAGGCGGCGCTGCGGATTGCCCAGCCTGTCGAGCAGCGCCTCGATGCGCCCGAGCCCGAGATCGATCGAGCGCGGTTGCAACCGCTTGACGCGCTCGACCTGGGGATCGATCTGGCTCATGCGACGTTCATTCACCTCCCCCGCTCTGCTGGGGTGGTGCCCCGACATACGGGGCGGTGGGGCCATGGTCTTCCGGACCGCGGGCGTCTCGCCCGCTCATGAGCTTGAGCGGGCGAGACGTCCGCGGTCCAAGCTCATGACCCCTCCGTCGCCGTAAGACGGCGACACCTCCCCAGCGAAGCTGGGGAGGAGAAGAGAAGGCCACCCTCATCGCGCCGCGGCCGCCGGCACTTGCGCGGGTGCCGGTGCCGGCGCGCTCGACTCCATCAGCAGCGTGATCAGCCGGACCAGGGTCTCGCGCATCTTGTGGCGATGCACGACGGCGTCGACCATGCCGTGCTCGAGCAGGTATTCCGAGCGCTGGAAGCCTTCCGGCAACTCCTGGCGAATGGTGTCCTGGATGACGCGCTGGCCGGCGAAGCCGATGATGGCGTCGGGCTCGGCGAGATGGATGTCGCCCAGCATGGCGAACGAGGCCGACACGCCGCCGGTCGTCGGATCGGTCAGCACGACGATGTAGGGCAGGCCGGCCTGCTTGACCTTGCGCACGGCGATGGTGGTTCGCGTGAGCTGCATCAGCGACAGAATGCCCTCCTGCATGCGCGCGCCGCCCGAGGCCGAGAACGCGATCAGCGGCGCATTGCGGGCGATGGCGAGCTCGGCCGCCATCACCATCCCCTCGCCCACCGCCGTGCCCATCGAGCCGCCCATGAAGCCGAAATCGAGCAGCGCCACCACCGCGGCGCGCCCGCCCATGGTGCCGCTCGCCACGACCAGCGCGTCGCTCGCGCCGTCGGCCTTGGCCTGCGCTTCCTTGAGCTGGGCGTCGTAGCGCTTGGTATGGCGGAACTTCAGTGGATCGGCGATCACGCGCGGCAGCGGATGGAGCTCGAACTTGCCGTCGTCGAACAGGTGCGGCAGCCGCTTCATCGGCCGGATGCGCATGTGATGGCCGCAATGGGTGCAGACTTCCTGGTTGGCCTCCCAGTCGCGCATGAACAGCATCTGCTCGCACTTGGGGCACTTCAGCCACAGGTTCTCCGGTGCCTCCTTGCGCGCGACCAGAGCTCGCAGCTTGGGCCGGACGAAATTGGTCAGCCAGTTCATGGGCGCGGCCACTTCATGGGCGCGGTATGCCACGAATGCCGGGGCCGGCCAAGGCGGTCATGCTCTTCCGGACCGCGGGCGTCTCGCCCGCCTCATGAATCATGAGCGGGCGAGACGCCCGCGGTCCAGAAGAGTTAACGCCAGAAGCCGCTGAACGGGGCCACGAATTCCTGGGGCTTCTTCACCTGGCAGAACAGCTTGCGTCTCGCGTAGTCGGAGCATAGGCGCTCCGCGGCGGCCGGCTCGAGATCGGCGATGATGGCGGCCTGCCGGGTCACCTTGTTGGTGGTCACCGGCAGGATGTACTCCTTGCCGAGCCGCGTGATGCCGAGTCGCGTGAGGTTGGATTGCCCGACGTCGTAGACATGGCGCGCGCTCTTCCAGTCGGGATAGGTGCCGAGCCACGCCGCATCACCCGGCATGTCGTAGCGGATGGTGCCGCACTCCCCCTGCGGCAATACGGTGGCCGGTCCGCCGGTGCCATTGCGCATCTGCCAGATCTTCGGCCGGTTGCCGCCGGTCTTCAGGGAATAGGCTTCGTCGAGCAGGCGGACCAGGAACTCGTCCCGCAGGTCGGCGCGGCGGAAGCCGAACGCCACCGCAATCAGGCGCCGGCCATCGCGCACCGCGCTGCCGACGATGTTGAAGCCCGAGGCGCAGATGAAACCGGTCTTCAGCCCGTCGGCATAGGGTGCGTAGAGATCGAGGAATTTCATGCCTGGCCCGATGCGGACCTTGCCGAACATGAATTCCTGGGTGTGAAAGTAGCCGTAGTATTCGGGGAACTGCTTGATCAGCACCATGGCGAGCACTGCCATGTCGCGCGCCGTGGTCATCTGATTCGAGTCGGGCCAGCCGCTGGCGTTGCGGAACTGGGTGGCGTTCATGCCGATCCGCGCCGCCGTCTCGGTCATGCGCAGCGCAAAGGCAGCGGTCGAACCCGATATCAGCTCACCCAGCGCCGTCGCCGTGTCGTTGGCCGAACGCGCGACCAGCGACTGCAGCGCCTGCTCGACCGTGATCGCTTGGCCGGGGCCGACGCCGAGCTTGGAGGGCGGCTGGGATCGCGCGTGCTCGGAGAACGGCACCGCCGACGCCAGGGTCAGCCGGCCTGCCCTGAGCTCCTCGAAGACGATGTACATCGTCATCATCTTGGTGAGCGACGCCGGGTACCAGAAGGCGCCGGCGTTGCGCTCCAGCAGGGTCTCGCCGCTCTCGGCATCGACCACCACGTAGGGGCCGGCCTGCACCGGGCCGGAGGGCGAGGCCACCGCCGCGATCTGGGCCCGCGCCGGGGCCAGGGAGAGGCCGATCAGGCCGAGAAGGCAGAGCAGAAGTCGCTGGTTCATTGCCGCCGACGCATGGAGAGCAGCACCATACGCCCTTCCGCGCGGCCGCGGGAGGCATTAGATCGGTGCCATGCTCAAGATCATGATCGCCCCCGTCACCCCGTTCCAGCAGAACTGCTCCATCATCTGGTGCGACGAGACCATGCAGGGCGCCGCCGTCGACCCGGGCGGCGATTTCGACCATCTGCGTCAGGCGATCGAGCAGCAGGGCATCGAAATCGCCAAGGTGCTGCTGACCCACGGACATGTCGACCACGCCTCGGCCGCCGGCACCATGGCCGACCACTACGGTGTCAAGATCGAGGGTCCGCACCGCGACGACCTCTACCTGATCGAGGGCCTGCCCGACTCGGGCGCCAAGTACAATTTCCCGGCCTACAAGCCGTTCGTGCCCGACCGCTGGCTGGACAACGGCGAGACGGTGAGCCTGGGCAACCTCATCTTCGACGTCGTGCACTGCCCGGGCCACACGCCGGGCCATGTCGTATTCGTGCACCGGCCGTCCAAGGTCGCCTTCGTGGGCGACGTGCTGTTCCGCGGCTCGATCGGCCGCACCGATTTTCCGCGCGGCAACCACGAGCAGCTGCTCGGCTCGATCCGCAACCGGCTGTGGCCGTTCGGCGACGACATCACCTTCGTGCCCGGCCACGGCCAGACCTCGACCTTCGGCTGGGAACGCAAGACCAACCCCTACGTCGCCGACCTGCTGTTCGACGACGACCAATGAGCGATCTCACTTACGGCCTGTTCGTGCGCGGCCAGTATCACGCCGGCGACGACATGAGGAAGCGGTTCGAGGAGGTGAAGGCGCAGGTGCGCCTGGCCGATCAGCTCGGCTTCTCCGATCTGCTGACCGGCATGCACTATGCGGCGGCGCCGTTGCAGCAATACCAGCTGATCCCGCTGCTGGCGCGCCTGCTGGCCGAGACCGAGCGCATGCGCATCATCACCGGCATCATCCTGTTGTCGCTGCACAAGCCGCTCGACATCGCCGAGCAGCTCGCAACGCTCGACGTCATGTCCGGCGGGCGCCTGGTGTTCGGTGCCGGGCTGGGGTACCGCGACGTCGAGTTCAGGGCCTTCGGCACCACGGCGCAGGAGCGCGTGCAGCGCCTGGAGGAGAACCTCGAAGCCATCAAGCGGCTATGGACCGAGAACGACGTCTCGATCAAGGGTTCGCATTTCGAGCTGGATCGAGCCACGGTGTCGCTGAAGCCGCTACAGAAGCCCCATCCGCCGATCTGGCTCGGCGCCAATGCCGATGTGGCGGTGCGGCGCGCCGCGCGACTGGCCGACACCTGGTTCATCAACCCGCATCAGCGGATGGACACGATCGAGCGCCAGCTGTCGATCTACACGAAGGCTCTGGACGAGCTCGGCAGGCCGATGCCCGACGAGCTGCCGCTGATGCGCGAGATCTTCGTTGCGCGCACGCGTGCCGAGGCAATCCGGCTGGCGCGCCCGTATCTCGAGGAGAAGTACAAGGTCTACCAGCAGTGGGGGCAGCAGAAGGCGATGCCCAAGGGAGACGACGACCTCTCGCTCGCCTTCGACGAGCTCACCCGCGATCGCTTCCTGCTGGGATCGCCCGACGAGGTCGCCGAGCAGATCGTCGGCTACAACCGGCGCCTTGGTGTCAACCGCATGATCCTGTCCGTGCACTGGGTCGGCATGCCGCATTCGCAGGTGGTCGACACCATGAGCCTCTTCGCCGCCGAGGTCATGCCGAAGGTGGCGCAGGCGCTTTAGACAAGGAACCACACCGTGTCCGACTATGCTTCCAGCAACCGCCCGCTCACCGGGCTGCGCGTCATCGACATCGCCACCTACATAGCGGCGCCGTACTGCGCGACCATCATGGCGGAGTTCGGCGCGGAGGTGATCAAGGTGGAGCAGCCCGGGATCGGCGACCCGTGCCGCAGGCTCGGCACGCCGAGCGAGTGCGGCGACACGCTGGTCTGGCTTTCGGAAGCGCGCAACAAGAAGTCGGTGACGCTCAATCTCAAGTCGCCCAAGGGCGCGGCCATCCTCAAGCAACTGGTCGCGAAGGCCGACGCGCTGACCGAGAACTTCCAGCCGGGCACGCTGGAAGGCTGGGGTCTGGGTTGGGACGTGCTGAGTGCCGTCAATCCGCGCCTCGTGATGCTGCGCGTCTCGGGCTATGGCCAGACCGGGCCGTACAGCCACAAGCCCGGATTCGGGCGGATCGGCAACGCCTTCGGCGGCATCTCCTTCCTGGCCGGCGACCCGGACGGGCCACCAGTGACACCGGGCTCGGCAACGCTCGCGGACTACATGGCCGGCCTTTACGGCGCGCTCGGCGTGATGATGGCGCTGCGCGCCCGCGACGCGACCGGCCGGGGCCAGCAGATCGACATCGGCCTTTACGAGCCGATCTTCCGCATCCTCGACGAGATGGCGCCGGCCTACGACAAGGTGGGTTTCATCCGCCAGCGCATGGGCGCGGCGGCCCCCAATGTCTGTCCGCACAGCCATTACCAGACCGGCGACGGACGCTGGATCGCCATTGCCTGCACCAACGACAAGATCTTCGCTCGCATGGCCCGCCTGATGGGGTGTCCCGAAGTGGCCGGCGAGGGCATCTACGGGACCATCGCCAGACGTGAGAAGCAGCGCGCTGCGGTCGACGGGCTTGTCGCCGCCTGGGCGAGGCAGCAGACGCAACAGGAGGCCGTGCGCCTTTGCGACGAGGCGGAAGTGCCCTGCGGCATCGTGGCATCGGTCGACGAGCTGTTCCGCGATCCGCACTACGCGGCACGCGGCAACATCGCCCGCGTGAGCGACCCGCGCGCCGGCGATCTCGCCGTGCCGAACGTGGTGCCTCGCCTCACCGACACGCCGGGTGGCGTCGACACGCTCGGCCCCGGCCTTGGCCAGCACAATGCAGAGGTTTACAGCAGGCTTCTGGGAATGACGCCCGCGGACCTGCGCGTGCTGGAGAGCGAAGGCGTTATCTGAGAGATCGCGAGCGACTGGGCCAGCCTACGTCCCCTCGCTGGCGGCCCGGGCTGCGTCGAGCGTGCGTTGGGCCTTGTAGACGATCGGGTAGTCGATGAAGAAGCCGTCCAGCTGGATCGACGAGGAGCCCGCACGCTCCGCCTCTGCGAAAGCAGCGACGACGCGCCGCGCGAAGGTGATCTCCTTCTCGGTCGGCGTGAAGGCGCGGTTCACCAGCTCGACCTGCGGCGGGTAGATGCACATCTTGCCCTGGAATCCGAGCTGCCTTGCCCGCTTCGCGGAGCTCGCAAGGCCATCGAGGTCGTTGATGTGTACCCACACCGTGTCGATCGGCGCTTCGAGGCCGCCGGCGCGCGACGCCACGACCATCTCTGCCCGTGCATGCTCCAGCTCGCTCTCGGCGAGCGTCCACTCCATGTTCACGTCGAGGGTGTAGTCTCCCGCGCCGAAGGCCATGCGCCTGACTCGCGTGCCGGCGGCAGCGATGGCCCGCACATTGGCGATGCCCTTCGCCGTTTCGATGATCGGGATGATGTCGACGCCGCCAACCGGCATGCTGCGCTCGCGCTCGAGCGCGGCGACCAGCCAGTCGAAGGCGATGATCTGTTCGCGGCTCTCGACCATCGGCAGGATGATGCCGTCGAGACCGGGACCGACCACCGCCACCGCATCGCCGTAACAAAATTCGGTGTTGAAGGCGTTGACACGAACGTAGGCACCACCCCGGCGCGGCCGTTTCAGCGCCTCGACGACGAGAGCGCGGGTCGCGACCTTCTCGGCCCTGGCGACCGCATCTTCCAGGTCGAGGATCACATTGTCGGCGCCGCAGCCGAAGACTTTCATGACCTTCCGCGCATGGTTGCCGGGAGCGAAGAGAAAGCTGCGATACGCGGGCATGGGGTTTTCCGTCGGAAGGTCAGCAATCATGCCAAAGCGATGGGGACCGGGCAAACCAGCCACCTCCTGCCTCGGCAGAAATCGATGCCGAGGCCGGCAAATGGCGCCTGCGAAATTGGCTTGTTTCCTGCTGTTGGCACGACGACGAGGCTGCGCCTATGGTCATCGCTTGGGATCCCTGGCGAAGGAGCAATCCAATGGCGTATTCCCTGTATGACGCAGCGGTAACCCCCTGCGCCCAGCAACTCGGCGCGCTGGCCGGCATCATCGACAAGGCGGCCGCGCACTGTGCCGCAAACAAGATCGAGGAATCCGCCCTGCTGCAGGACCGGCTGTATCCCGACATGTTCTGCCTCGCCCGGCAGATCCGCCAGTCGGCGGATTTCGCCATGAACACCGGCGGCCGCCTTGCGGGCGTTGCTCCTCCTGCCCTGCCGGCCGTCGACGACACCAGCTTCGCCGCCGCCAAGAGCCGTGTCGAAACGGCGTTGGGCTTCGTGAAGTCCCTGTCGCGCGCCCAGGTCGACGGCGCGGAGGACAAGGTCATCGCCTGGAGCGCCGGCGGCAACGAGAGGAAGTTGAACGGCAACGACTATCTGCAACAGTTCGCGCTGCCGAACTTCTTCTTCTTCGTGACGACGGCCTACGACATCCTGCGTCATCGCGGCGTGCCGATTGGCAAGCGGGACTTCCTCGGCCCGGTCAACTGGCTTTAGTTGGACGCACGACCTTCCGCTCGGCGGTTTCACGCCGAGCGGAAGGTGCTTCAGCCCGTCATCATCGAGTGGCCAAAGGCGCAGACATGCAGCGCCATGGCGGAGGCAATTCAGTCTTTCGCCGCCGTCTTGGTGTAGTCGGCGTCGCTCACCGGCTCGAGCCAGGTCGTCGCCTGGCCTTTTTCGTCGGTCTCCGACATCGCGAGATGGCACATCATCGTGTCCGGCGCCGAGCCGTGCCAATGCCGTGCGTTGGGCGGGATCACCACGGTATCGCCCGGCCGGATTTCCTGGACCGGTTGCCCGTCCAGCTGGTAGCGGCCGACGCCAGACAGCACGTAGAGGATTTGTCCGACCGCATGCTGGTGCCAGTTGGTGCGGCCACCCGGCATGAAGGTCACGCGCGATGCGCGCAGCCGCGAGGGGCCCTCGGGCGCCCACACCGGATCGGACATCACTGAACCGACGAAGTTCTTTGCTTCCGCCTTGTTTGTCGGGCGGGTCGAGGCGCGCATGATCCTGGGCTTCAACTGCTCCTCCCTTTTCCAGCGGCAGATTGCTGCCGCATCTATTCCGCCAACAGTCTCACCTTTCCCCTTCCCTGTCGACGGCGCGCAAATCAGGCCCGCGCTCTTCATTCTCCTCCCCGGCTTCGCTGCTACGGAGTGGACACATCTCGAATCCTCCCCCGTAAGACGTCGTAAGACGGGGGAGGGGGCATGACTCTTCGCTGGGAGCGCGCCACTCCCGTGGCGCTCTTCTTGCTTGATCACAGATCCCATGAGCGCCACGGAAGTGGCGCGCTCCCAGCAATGACCCCAAGCTTCGTTGGGAAGAAGAAGAGCCGCCGAATGCCCGCCTTCAGAACCAGGACGCCTTGTCGACCTGATTGCGCAGGGGGCGACCGGCACCGAAGGCGCGGCAATTGTCGGCCACGATCTCGAACCGGCGCTCGTCGAGATACGGCCCGTGTCCCGCCATGTGCGGTGTCAGCAGCACGTTCGGCAAGACCCACAGCGGATGCTCGCGCGGCAGCGGCTCCTGCTCGTAGACGTCGAGCGCCGCGCCGGCAATCTCGCCGGCTTGCAGCGCCGCGACCAGGTCATCCAGCCTGGTCGTCATGCCGCGGCCGATGTTGATGAAGAACGCCGTCCGCTTCATGCGCTGGAAGCGGGCGCGGTTGAAGAAACCTTCGGTCGCTGGCGTATGGGGCACTGTCAGGATGACGAAATCCGCGCGCGGCAGCAAGTCGTCCAGTGCGGCCGGCGGATGCAGCTCGCTCACCCCGGCAGGCGCCGACGTGCGGCGCGCATCGGTTGCCAGCACGGTCACGCCGAAAGCCGCGAGCAGGCGCGCTGCCTCGGCGCCGATGCCGCCGACGCCGACGATCAGGGCCGTCGCTTCGGGCAAGTGCACGACATCGCCCGTCTCCAGCGGGCTCTTCTTCCATTCGCGGCGCAGCTGCTGCGGAATGAACACATGCAGACCGCGGGCAAACGCCAGCACGAAAGCCAGGATGTGGGCGCCGATATGGTCGTTGAAGATCTCACGAAAATTCGTCACGCACACAGGATGGTCGACCAGCTCGGGATAATAGTAGCCGGCGGCCGGCGCCGCCTGGGGCGCCTGCAGCCAGCGCAAGCTGCTGGCTTTCGACAGGAGCTCCCTGCCGAGCCAGCCGAAGGCCGCTTCCGCGTCGACGATCTCCCGCGCCGCGGTGTCCACATCCTCGGCGACGACCACGCGGACCTCCGGCATGGCGTCGGCCAGGCGCCTGGCCCAACCACGGGTCGTGTCGGTCTGCGGCGGCAGCATGACGAACTTGAAGGAATTTCTGCTGACCATGGCGCTTCCTCTGTCTTTACGTGAGTCTGTACTGCCTTTGAAAGAACGCCGAATGCAGCCCGCCGTCGGGCGGTCTGGCTGCGATGTGTTGGGTGATCTGGGCGTTTTCCGAGCTGTTGCCGGCGACCATCAGCATGACGTGATTCACCGGGATGGTCTTGATCGTCTGCCGTCTCAACAGTTCGGCCAGAATGCAGTCCGGCTCACCCTCGGGAACCGGGATCCAGTATCTCAAAGCATTGAGCATGCTCTGTGTTCCAGGGTCGTGCTCCCTGTAGTCCCCGGCAACGTAGTGCGTACCCAGGGTTTCGATCCTGGCGATGCAGATTGGCTCTCCCGTACAATCCGGATCTTCCGCGCTATGGTCCGTATGCAGGCCATGCGGTTGGGGAGCCGTGAACCTGCCGTATGCATAGTGTCCTTTGCGATAGCGCGCCGACGGAACGAGCACGCTCATCATCGCATCGACCTCGTCATTATAGAGGCGCGCATGTCTCGACATGATATCCGAAGCACCGTCGTCTGCCCTTTCCGCCAGCCATCCGTCGCCAATGGATACCGTTCTGACATCGTCGAGCTGCCTGGCATTTTCATGGATCGTTTCACTTGCGGTCTTGCGGAAGCGGGCAATTGGCATGGGCAAGCGAGTATGCACCTCGCGATCATTGAAGTTCGCATGCATGCGTTCGATCAGAGACCATTGGCCGGGGGAGAACTGCAAGGGTTCCAACATCCGTAGTCTGGGCTGCAGGGCGGCCCATGCCTGATGAAGAGATGTCATAGCCTACTTGCCCATGACGTCAGTTGGCAGCGCCCCAGAACCGGTAGAGTGCCGTCGCATCGCCGTTGAACAGGTTGCGATCGCAGTGGCTGACGCCCCGCACGATGCTGGTCTGCCCGTAGGCGGGGCGGCTCTCGGTCTCGTCGCCGGCATACTGCCAGAGTCGCCAGCCGGTTCCCTCCCAGGCGAGCGGGATCTCGGGCGAGTCGTGATAGTCGGCGACCCACAGGCCGCAGCGCGCGAGGATCGACGCCGGCGTGATCCGGGCGCCGAGACTGAGGCCGGAGCCTGGCAGCGGATCGCCGTTGGCCCAGATCGGATGAACGTAGACCACCGGCAGCCGGCCCGTCGCCGCGGTCACTGCCCGCACGAACTCCTCGGCCTGCTCGATGCTCATGGAGTTCGACGGATTGTTTTCATTGGCCTCGAAGTCGAGGGCAAGAAGGGTTCTGGGGCCAGGTCGTGAAACGGCCAGGTAGAACGCCGCCTGTTGCGCACCCGACCATTGCCCAGTGCCGAAATGATAGGTGCCCCACAGCAATCCCGCCGCCTCGGCCTGTGGGCGTCTCGCAGCGCATCCCGGGTCGGCATAGTCGCCGCCTTCGGTCGCCTTATGGATGACGGCGAGGATGTTGCTCTGGCGCACCAATCGGAAGTCGGAGACGGTCACGCCTCGACTGATGTCGATCACCGCGTCCAATCCCAGCGACGCACGATCCGGCGGCGGAGGCGCGAGCGGATACTGATAGGGCGGCGGGGACGGCAAGGGCGTCCGGGGGGAACTGCATCCGGCCGCGGCTGAAGCGGCCAGGCCCGAAAGAGCGCTCCGGCGGGAAATCATGCGCCGACAGTAGGACGTTGCACGTCCGTGGCAAAGTCAGGCTCTGTCGGCGAGACTCCGTCTCGCCCGCGCCAGGCACCGGAGAGTGAGCGGACTTGTTCGACGGCGAGCGCGCTCCTCATATTGTCCTCCCCAGTTCGCTGGGGAGGCGCGCAGGCTGGCGGAGGGGTCATCGTCTTCCGGACCGCGGGCGTCTCGCCCGCTCATGCGCATGAGCGGG